>CALMKU010000127.1 GCA_937866945.1 uncultured Tolumonas sp. | reverse complement strand
GGTAGTCACTTGAAGTACAGGATTATCAGTGCTCTGTGTAATATTAACAGAACGTTTATTAAATGCGTCAGCAGCACTCAGGGTATCAAGTATTGAACTAAATGATGATATTGCTGATTTAAGTTGGCCAATGCCGGAGAGGGTTAATTGGTTGGCTGTTTGTTGTTTGGTTATTGGTTGCTCTAATTGTGCTTTTTTGGCAGCAACACTGGCAGATATAACACTTTCCAAATCAATACCTGAACCAGCACCTGCCGAAGTAATTGTAGCCATAGCGCCATCACCCCTTTTTTGTCAAAGCTTAAATCTGCCGATCAAACAAAAGCCCTGACAACGTATTCCCGCCATCAGAACCATCCTGCAACGCCTGAATTCGTTTAGAAAGAGCAAGAACATCTTCACTCGGAATTTGCCGGATAACCTTCTTGGTGTCATTGTCTATGACTTTAACTACGGTCTGATGCAGATCTTGATCAATACTAAAATCAACACTCCAACCTTTGAGCTGACTTAACTCCCGCAGTTTTTGTGCCTGCTTTTCTAACTCAGTGTGTTGTGCTTCTTTTTGTTGAACAGGAGTAAGGATATTTTTTGAAGCTTTTTCAGAACCGACGGCTAACGGTTCTACTTCCTGAATAGTTGCTTTACTACCAATAGCGTTACTGATTTGTAATGGGTTTGTCGGATCAGAATGCAAGAGAGCGGTCTGATGACCGCTCTTATCACTCGAGACTAAACCCGGGGTATTGGCAGACAAATTCACATTGATGCTATTTGTCATTTTCAGCCTCCAGTGTTAACTAAACTCCATTGCTGTTATTCTAACAGAGATAGAGCAACCTGTGGTCGTTGATTAGCCTGAGACAACACAGCTGAAGAAGCCTGCTGCAGAATATTCTGCTTAGTCATATTAGCAGTTTCAGTCGCAAAGTCAGCATCACGGATACGAGAACGGGCAGCACTCAGGTTTTCAGAAACATTCGACTGGTTACGGATCGTTGATTCAAACCGGTTTTGAACCGCACCGAGATTAGCCCGATAGCCACCGACTGTTGCGATAGCTGTATCTAAAGCTGTGATAAAAGCTGATGCATCAGCTGAAGTATCTACTTTTCCACTCTTAACCGATAAAGAGGTAGAATCTGTTTTACCTTTTAGATCCACATCTATGGTCTGGCTGGCATTTGCACCAACCTGAATGCTAACAACACCAGCTGTCCCGCCAGTGCCATCTAATAATTTAATACCACCAAAAGTTGTCTGAGAAGAAATACGATCAAGTTCAGCATTAAGGGCGGTCACTTCAGTCTGAAGAGATGTTCTATCTGCTGTCGTATTAGTATCGTTAGCCCCTTGTACTGCCAGAGTTCGCATACGTTGCAACATTGTGGTCACTTCATCCATTGCACCTTCCGCAGTCTGTGCCAGAGAAATACCATCATTCGCGTTGCGGTTACCCTGATCCAACCCCTGAATTTGAGAGGTCAGACGGTTCGAGATTTGCAGACCCGCGGCATCGTCTTTGGCGCTGTTGATGCGCAAACCAGAAGATAAACGCTGGTATGAAGTATCCAACGAATTGCTGCTGTTAGCCATGTTACGCTGAGCATTCAGTGATGACACGTTAGTATTGACATATAAAGACATGATTGATTCTCCTGAGCTATCTATAGCTATCTATTTTGAATTAATCAGGCTTGAGTTTGTTATCACTGCCTGCTTACTTCATTTATCGGGTTTATTTACAAAAACTTTAGAACTTTTTTTATTTTCTTTAGTTTTCGATTAACTACCTGACCTGATTAGATATCGGCAACAAACACGATGGCTTTAGGAGAAAATCAAAGATGAGAATTATTAGTTTTAGAGATTGGATAAAACATAGAAATTACAACCTCTTACCTTTACAGAAAAGAGGTTGATACGGCTAGAGATAGTCAAACAAAGAGGCTTTACTGATTTTGGTGTACGCTTGTTGCGCTACCGTCAGGGCATTCTGCTCCTGAGAAACGTTGCTGATGGCTGCATACATATCGACTTCGGAGACGTTCGCTTTTGCTTCTGTCGCAATAGTACTCAACGATGTATTTGAGCTCATCACGTCATCCAGCGTATTCATTCTGCCGCCTATCTCACCCAGCTTTGTATTCACGATATTCATGGCGTTGGAAAGATGTGTTTCAACTTCCGCTGCCAAATCGGTAATTGTGCTGCCGGAGCTAGCTGCATTGTTTAATGTCGCAATTGCCTTTGATAAGGTGTTCAGAATGTTGTCATTTTTCGGGGCATCCAACTGGAATGAAGCCGAGTTCGGTGCTGCGGAATTCATTGTTAATGACAACCCATTAAAGCTGATTGCAGTTCCAGCCTGATAAGTGCCAGAAGAGAGCACGCTCCCAGAAGCATTCACTATATTGTATTGATCAGGGGTACCCGCAGTCGTTTTGATTTTAAAAACATTATTAGCAGAATTGCCATAGTCGTAGGTGTTTTTATAAAAACTTTCATATGATGACTGATCACTGACAGCAACTGTGACAGGAGATACTGATGTACTTGTTGCTTGCGCTGTTCGACGCGTTGCAACCGACTGAAACAGTGCCAACCCAGAATCATTACTGGGAATGGTGACTGACGGGGCCACCTGAATTTGTCTCTGCCCTGTATCGCCCTGAAAAATATATTTGCCATTACTGCCTAATGTGAAAGGCGTAGTCTGACTTTGATTGCCCCCAAAAATATATTCACCATCAGCATTTTTGCTGTTCATCAGATCCAATAACTGTTTTTGTATTTCAGATAATGAAGTGGCAACCGATGCCCGATCGGTGCTGCTCAGCGCACCACTATTTGCCTGTTGCATCAGCGTATAAGCACGGGAAAGGCTGGTATTGACTGAGTTCAATGATGTCTCTTCCAGAGATAGACTGCTGTTCAACAATCCCCCATTATTATTATATTGGTTATAAAGCGCAATTTTTGTACTCAGACTCTGCGCTTGAGACATACCAACAGGGTCTTCACCCGCCGAGGAAAATTTATTGCCTGTAGTCAATTGTTGATTTGCAGTATCAAGGCGTTCGTTGGCATTCTGTAAAGAGCGAACACCACGTTGATACATCATATTAGTGGATACACGCATGCTCGCTCCTTATTTCACTGCACTTAATAATGTGTCGAATACATCTCTAGCGGCTGAAATAACCTTTGCTGAAGCCGCATACGCTTGCTGGAAACGCACCAAATTAGCAGCTTCTTCATCAAGGTTTACACCAGCAACACTGTCATACATTTCCTGACTTTGAGTTAACTTAGTATTAGCAGCAGAGAGACTAGTATTCAACCCATTAACTGTTGTGCCAACTCCCGTTAATGTCGTGGTAAAAGCTTCATTAAAGGTCATTTTATTATCGGTAGCATCACTGGCACCTTTACGCACCAAATCGGTTGTTTGCAGAGCCGCTAGCTTTAAACCATTGCTATTGTCAGAAAATCCATTTTTATTAAAGCTAAGCGTAAACGAATCTCCGATCTTAGCTGTACCACTAAGGCTGATATCAAAACCGGGGGCAGTTCCAAGTGCGTTAGCTAATATATTAGTTGCGGATGAACTGGTCCCTAACACCCCTCCAGAGGCATTTTTAACAATATAGCCGGCAGCAGTCATCGTAATTGAGGCTGGTGCACTGGCTTTTAAAGTAATCGGGGAGCTATTAAATAGTGAAGCAATAGGGGTAAATGATGGGTTTGTAAAATCCTGAACTGATAAAGATGAGGTGGCAGAGCCTGTATTTGAAGCTACCGCACTGATTTTCAATGGTGAGGCCAATGCCAAATCAGAGGAATCAGTAATAACTTTAGTGATGCTACCCGCAGCGCCTCGTGCCGGTTGCAGCAGGAAACTGTCATTAACTGCAAGCGTTGCCGGAGGAGTAGCGGGATTTAATTGCAAACCGTAATCGGCTAATGTCTTCACTGGCGTCATACTTGCCAGTTTGGTGGCGGCACCACTACTGGCATCGATCATATAGACATCATACGATGCGCCGTTATTCACAACCTTAAAATCATTCGGCGGAACCTTACTTCCCTGTCCGGCAATAACGCTCATCGTCACACTGCCGGTTCCGGCATTCGTGCTACTAGGTAATCCGGCGCTGGCTGCCACATTAAATAAATCACCACCAAGCGTGTTGTTTAATGTCATCCCCTGTTTGTTTTGGGTGTTCATGGCGTCAGAGAATGACAAAGCCAGTTGACCAACTTCACGTTGTGTTTCGGTAATAGTATCTCTTGCAGAAAAATATCCGCCCAACGTTCCACCCAGAGTCTTATTATTCAGGGTAAATGTTGCTGATCCCTGCGATACTTGGATACCAGTATTTTTAGGATCTGGATTACCGGATACAGAGGAAAGTTGAGCATAACTACCGGCAAGTACTAATGATTCACCAGTATTTAGGTTAACTAAAGTTGAGCCATTACTCTGACTGACCGTTCGTATATCCATTTTTTCGGATAATTGCTTAATCAGTTGATCTCTCTGATCTAATAAATTTTCACGGGTGCCATCATCACTAGTACCTGCAGTTTTCACTATTTTATCATTCAAATCTGAAATGGCTTTTAGAGTAGAGTTCACACTACTCAGATCTGTCGAAATCTTACCGTTGATATCATCATTTTGCTGGGTAAGTTGTGTTGATACACTTTGAAAACGATCTGTAATTATGGAGATCTGCCCCATCAATCCCTGTCGTGCTGACGTTGTATTCGGGCTGGTATTTGCTGCCTGCATTGCAGTAAAAAAACTATCAATACTATCTGATAGACTGGTAGCACTATTGCTCAGATATTTATCCAACTGAGATAGTTCAGTATATGTTGTATTAACTTGGTTATACGTTGCGGTATCACGCCAAACTTCACTTTGTGCATAAGTATCGATCAAACGGCGAGTATAACTGTTGCCAACACCCAGTGTATTTTCATTTGAATACACCAGCGTATTCTGGCGAGAATAACCCTCTGTACTGACATTCGAGATGTTGCTACTCGTGGTTGCCAGCATTTTCTGCTGCGCCAACAACCCGGACGAGCCAATATTCAGTAAATCAGAGGCCATTTTTTATCTCCTAAATTTCTGTCGTTGCAACGACAGATCGCAACGCATCACTGCGTAATACTTGTTTCAGTTTTTGTGCATAATTGGGATCTGTCGCATATCCCGCAGCCTGAAGCTCATCAAAATAAGCATCTGGATCATGTGCAACAGCTCTCGCCTGCTGATAACGATCTGACGATGTGATCAGGTTAGCGTAATCCTGCATGCTCTGAACCACCGAAGTGTATGAGCGAAAAGAAGAACGCTGCATAACCGGTTTACCCTGCTGATACTCCAAACTATTCGCTGATGCCTGCTGACCTTGCCAGCGTCCACTGGCTTTCACACCAAATAAGTTATTACTGGAAGAACCATTGCTGTTCGACATCATATGCTTACCCCACCCCGTCTCCAGTGCCGCTTGTGCAATTAATGCAACCGGGGATAACCCCATTTTGCTGGCGACCATTTTCGCGGCTGGAAGTAATTGCCGGACAAAGCGTTGTTGCTGCTCAGTTCCGAGATCATCACTCGCCATATTATTGTTTACTGGCAATTTTTGTGCCTGAATTTGCGAAACAAAGCGCTCTGCTGCCAAGACACCAGACGGAATACCTGAGGTAGTCTGAGCAGAACTGTCTGCAGCTGGCTGCCAGTGAGCAAAACGCTGCATTACAGGTAAATTAGCATTTGGCATATTTAAAGTATGACTCGTAGCATCAGTGCTTGCCACAGATTGTTTTTTAACCGGAGACAACTGGTTCACGATCAGTTCAGCCAACGAGCCTTTTCCGCCGGAGGCAACATTTGCCGCTAACTGATCGTCCATCATGCCTTGATAAAACTGAGTGTCGCGACTGTTAAATGGGCTGTCTTCATCCTGCAATGCGCTGTTTGCTTCGCGCATACTTTTCATCCACATTTGCGTAAATATGGCTTCAAATTGGCGAGCTGCCGCTTGCAAGGCTTGTTGTTGGCCTTCGGTAGAAGAGGTTGATGTATCACCCTCTTTCTTAATACCCATCTGACGTAACTGATCCAGATTGCGGATATCACCGGCTAGCCCCTGACTCATTAACTTATCCATCTGATCACCTCTACTACAGGATCACCAGCTCACCCTGAATAGCGCCCGCTTGTTGTAACGCTTCCAGTATGGCCATCAGATCGCCGGGAGCTACCCCAACCATGTTGACTGCTTTCACTAATTCATCGAGTGAATTACCCGCATCTAACTTAAACATTCGGCTATTTTGCTGTTGCACCGTAATGGATGAATTCGGTGTAACAACGGTCTGTCCATTTGAGAAAGCGCCGGGCTGAGATACGTTAGGATCTTCTTTAATCGTGACTGTTAACCCACCGTGCGTAATAGCGGCTGGTTTCAGCTTAACCTGACTACCAATAACGATGGTGCCAGTGCGAGAGTTAACGATAATTTTTGCCGCTTCATCCGCAGGGTCAACTTCAAGATTTTCCAATGTCGCCAGATACGCGACTCGCTGGCCAGGATCTCGAGGTGCATAAACCTGTACTGACGTCGCATCGATCGGCTGCGCAGTATTTTGCCCCACCAAACCATTCACAACATCAGCCAGACGTTTTGCGGATGTAAAGTCTGGTCGGCGTAAATCAAACGTAATCGTATCGCCTTGCGCAAAAGAACTCGGCACTTCACGCTCAACCGTAGCACCATTAGGGATACGGCCGACCGTAGGGGTATTGATCACAACCTTGGAACCATCGGCCCCTTCAGCCCCTAAACCACCGACCACCAGACTGCCTTGTGCTAATGCATAAACTTGTCCATCGACCCCCTTGAGGAAAGTCTGGATCAACGTACCACCGCGTAAACTCTTGGCTTCACCTATCGCAGACACGGTGACATCAATCGTTTGTCCGGGTTTCGAAAAGGCAGGTAAATCGGCATGTACCGCCACTGGTGCTACGTCTTTGATTTTTGGTTTAACACTATCTGGCACTTTAATACCAAAATTATTTAGCATTGTTCTGAAGGTTTGCTCCGTGAATGCGTTACTTTTTTCACCTGTTCCCGGCAAACCAACCACCAAACCATAACCAATCAGCTGATTCTTCCGTACACCTTGTACCGTAGCAATATCCTTGATCCGCGCAGCTTGTGCTGGCACGACCAAGCTGAAAAGAATTACGGTCAATAGTGTTTTCAATGTGAAATTCATATCCAGCTCCTAGAAGGGACTATATGGCCCGTTAAAGAACTTAGATAACCATCCACGCTCTTGTGTATTCGCAAAATCACCCGTGCCGCTATATTGAATCCGGGCATTAGCCACACGTTGAGATGAAACGGTGTTATCTGCATTCACATCTTCAGAACGGACAAGGCCGGTAATACGAATGTATTCATTACCTTCATTTAACATCAGCCATTTTTCGCCGCGAACCGACAGATTACCATTGGGTAATACACGAACGACGCTAACAGAAATATTACCTCGCAGACTGTTGCTTTGACCTGCTTTAGCTTGCCCTGTAAATTTATTTTTCGCGCCCATACTAGCAGAGGTGTCATAACCATTGAGCGTAACCGTATCGCCACCGAGTTTGAGGGCATCGATACCTAAACTCGAATCTTTAGATTGCTGATTCGATGCCCCTTTACTGGCCGAGGTTGATTCCGATAATTCAACCGTAATGATGTCGCCAATCCGATGTGCTTTGATATCAGAATAAATACTGTTCACAGCACCCTGATTAAAAATTGAGCCATTTGGCGTCATATTTGCCTGATAATCTTCCGGTTCAACCGGTGAAAAGTCAGGATCATTCGGCTTAGGGCTATTTGGCAACGAAGCACAAGCCGCCAGAGAACAGAGACAAGCCAATATCAATGCACGGTTACGCATAACCACCTCTTACAACTGTTGGGTGACATTCGACAACATTTGATCCACGCTGGAAATGACCTTAGAGTTCATTTCATAAACGCGCTGAGCCTGGATCAAATTAACTAATTCTTCGGTCGCATTAACGTTAGAGGCTTCCAGCATCCCTTGCTTGATCGTGCCCATGCCATCCGTACCGGCAATCCCCTGAATGGGATCGCCACTGCCTTGCGTGGCCAGATAGAGGTTTTCGCCTATCGGCTGTAAACCGACCGGGTTGGCAAAATCAGTCACCGTCAATTGTCCGACAGTTTGTGATGCAGTTTGACCAGTCACCTGAACGGAAACCTGACCATCAGAGCCGATGGTGATACTTTGTGTACCTGCCGGCATCTGAATTTCAGGCTGAACGGTATAACCTTCCCCAGTGGTAACCAGCGTGCCTTCCGAATTCAGCGTAAACTGACCATTACGGGTATAGCCGGTTGTACCATCGGGTAACTGCACTTCAAAGAAACCACGACCATTGATCATGACATCCAATGAGTTATCTGTTGTTTGTACACTACCCTGAGTAAAGGTTTTCTGGGTTGCCACAACCTTAGCCCCTGCGCCAATCATCAGGCCCGAAGGTAAGGTTGAATTAGCCGACGATTGACCGCCAGGCTGATTAACATTCTGATATAACAAGTCTTCAAAAATAGCGCGGCCTTTTTTATAACCAACTGTTGAGGCATTCGCTAAGTTATTGGAAATTTGCGATATATTCGTTTGCTGAGCATCCAGCCCGGTTTTGCTGATCCAAAGTGCAGGAATCATGATTTACTCCTTAATGCTTATCCGAGCTTCATTAATTGGTTCTGGCTTTCATCGTTTTTTTCAGCCGTAGACATCATCTTGATCTGAGTTTCAAACTGGCGTTGCAACTTGATTAAGTTAGTCAACTCTTCAACCACATTGACGTTACTATTCTCTAAAGCACCACTCGCCAGACGAACATTTGCCGAAACTGCTTCTGTCTTGCCATCAACGCGCCGAAACAAACCGTCTTCGCCTTTTGTCATCTCTTTATTAACCGGATTAACCAGTTTGAGTTGCTGTAGATTTTCTACTGCAGCAGGCTCAGCGCCCTGCAATCGGGCATTGATGGTGCCATCTTCTGTGATCTGAATTTTTTCCAGCGGCATCGGTAACGTGATCGGCTGCCCGGTGCTATCCAACACATTGAGACCTGTTGATGTTTGCAGCACACCTAATGGTGACACTTGCAAACTACCGTTACGGGTATAGGCTTCTTTGCCGTCTTTATCCTGGACTGTCAACCAGCCGTCGCCCTGAACAGCCACGTCAAGCTCACGACCTGTCGTTTGTAAGCTACCCTGTTGGAAATTTTGCCCTGGTCGTTCCGCCATAGAAAAAACACGACTTGGCAAACCATCACCGTAAGCTTGCATGGCGCGGGCTTCTTCAAAATCGGCTTTAAAACCCAAGGTATTGGCATTCGCCAGATTATTACTGCGAACGGCAAGGCTATTAAGGTTTTCTTTGGCGCCTGACATGGCGATGTAAAGCAGCTTATCCATGATGTCTCCGTCAAATCGCTGACTTAATCATCATTAAGCAATTTAGATACCAGAATGTAAAAATAAGAAAATTGATACGGAAAGGGATATAAAGATAACCGCTGACAAAGAATTGTCAGCGGTTATAAAGCAGCTATTAACGAATTTGCAGAATAGTATCTTGTAGAGTGCTGTTCACTTCTAACGCACGAGAGTTTGCTTGGTAGTTACGTTGCGCAGAAATAAGATCAACCAGTTCAGAAGATAAATCTGTGTTAGATGACTCTAATGCGGATGAGTTAATATTACCGAAAGTACCATTACCTGGAACGCCCGGAACGGCCTCACCAGAATCTTGCGACTCTTTCCATGAGGTATCTCCAATCTGCGTTAAGCCTTGCGGATTAGAAAATTTTGCTAATGCCACCATGCCCAATTTGGTAGTAACGCCATTGCTGTAAGTAGCAGCAACCACGCCATCATCACCGATTGACACATTAGTGAGCTGACCAACGGTTGAGCCATCTTGTGATAAAGATGAAACCTGAAAACCAGTCGCATACTGGGTGATGTCTTTAAAATTAAAAGTGAGCGTTTGTGTGCCGTCTACGTTATTTTCCAGTGCCCCTGCTGAATCAAAGACACTCGAAGTTTGTGTAGCAGCGGTAGAGCCTAAAGGTTCTGTCACCACTGGTTGTGTTGTACCGAAAGTAAGTTGGTGATCGTACGTAAACGGCCACACGACACTACCCGTGAATGTATCGGTATACCCCCCATTTGAACCATCCCCACCAGCAAAAATAGTTGAATCATAGCCAAAATATGACTGTAATTGAACTGCATCGGTTGAGTCTAAATAACTAAACGTATTACCATCTGACGAAGAATATGTATACGTATGTGTTGACGTATCAATATTCCCTGATGAGTCAAATATTAATGTTGTTGCAAGCGGCACATTTTGAGATGTTGCATTGATTGCCTGATAACCATTCTGAATATCAACCGGTGTGCCATCAACATAGTTAAATACCCGCCAGACATTGGTTGGTAAACCTAATGTGTTATTAGCAGCATTAGAATCTTTAAGAAAATACTGCGTGACGGTATGAGACTGCCCCAGAGAATCATACACAACCACGGAAGTTGATGAATTATAAGTCGCAGATTGTGACGGATCGAAATTTGCCGGATTTAATGTGGTTGCACTGGCCGGCAAATTCAAACTCTCAGTAATTGTATCCGTCGCGGTAGGTTGACCGGCTTCTGTCGGGATCTGTAATGCTTTGGTTGAATTAACACTTACCGTTTTGGGTGTACCAGTTTGATCAACATCATAAACTTGTAAATAATCACCTAAAGCATTGGTGACAAAACCTTCATCATTAACCCGGAAGGCACCGGCCCGAGTATATGATCGCTCCAGGCTGGAGGTGTCAGGTGACAGCACAAAAAAACCATCACCTTTTATGGCTAAATCGAGGGAGTTATTCGTTGATTGAAGTGCCCCTTGAGCAAACTGCTGAGAGACAGCAGCAGTATTTACACCGCTACCAACCTGAGTCTTAGTGTTTGCAAAGACAGAATTAGAAAATACATCCGCAAATTCAGCTCGGGATTGTTTAAAACCAATGGTACTGGCGTTCGCAATGTTATTACCGGTAACATCCAAATCTTTTTGTGCGGCATTCAAGCCACTGAGGGAAATATTGAACGACATAATCAGCTCCTTCCAAATTCAAATTTTAACTACTTTGATATTTCAAGAAGCTGACCCAATTGATATGAGCCCAGCCCTTGCAATGCCACCGTGGTGGGTGTTGTTGTGTTGCCCAAGGTGACACTTTCCACCTGACCATACAGCTGCGCAGTAAGATCTTGACTCACACCATTTACTAAACCATTTGCTTTAACTGTGTAATTTCCAGACGCAGCCGCCGTACCGTTACTATCTTTGCCATCCCAGCTAAAAGGAATATCGCCAGTAACAGTGCCTGTGCTGCTGTATTGACGAATAACTTCACCCGCTGAGTTCACTATCGACAGGTTGAGATCTGTCACCTTTTCCGTTCCGGTCGGGACCACACCAGATAAAGTATTGCCTGAGGTTACATAACTGCTACTAGAGTTCACCAGTGCCGTTTGACCAACCAGACTAGAGGCCATCAGTGCCTGACTCGAAGTCATTGAACTACTCATGGTATTAAGCGTTGTATTCAATGACGTAATACCTGATAACGATGAAATTTGCGCCATTTGAGACACCATTTCGACGTTATCTACCGGCTTTGTCGGATCCTGATACGATAACTGAGTCGTGAGTAACTTCATAAAGTCAGCTTGCGATAAAGAATCTGACCCTGTTTTTTTACTGTTACTGGCAGATGATGTGCTACTCGTCTTGCTACTGGTTGTTAAGCCAATATCACTGTATATCGACATGGCGTCCTCTCTTAACCTTTACCTAAGCGTAATGTTTGAGTAAGCATATTCTTTGCCGTATCTGCAACCTGCACGTTAGTTTGGTAAGATCGTGAGGCACTGATCATGTCCGCCATCTCTTCTATCGGATTGACATTCGGCTTATAAATATAGCCATCCTTATCTGCCATCGGGTGTGACGGGTTGTATTCCTGTACCAGTGGCGCCTGACTTTCGACAATGCCCTTTACCTCAACACCCTGCGGCGCCGAACCATCACCTAATGCATCTTGTAGCTGAGCGGCAAAAACTGGCCGTCTGGCGCGGTAAGTCTGTTCCGCACTTGAGCTGACGCTCTCAGCATTAGCAAGGTTACTGGCGGTCGTATTCAACCGCACAGACTGTGCATTCATTGCGGATGCAGAAACATCAAAAATCTGAAACAGACTCATGCCTGATCTCCTTTGATTGCTTTCAACAATCCATTAATTTTACTGTTCAGGAACTCCAGCGAAGTTTGATACTCCAGACTGTTCTGCATAAAAGCACTACGTTCCTGATTTATATCTACAGTATTACCATCGCCAGTATCCGCCTGCATCGGGTTACGATACATCACACTGGTATTGAGCGAACTACCGCCAGCTATATGCAATTCACTAGTCCGCGACAGATTAACTGATGCACTCTGCCCGCTCTGAGCTTGTCCCAATAACGCTGAAAAATCGACATCGCGCGACTTATAGCCTGGAGTATCAGCATTGGCAATATTCTCTGCTAATATCTCTGCCCGCTGCGATCTTGCGCCAAGCGTGTATTGATGGATACCGAATGCTTTATCGAATGATATGGCCATGGCACACCTCCTGCCATATTAACCAGCAAAAGATGTGCCAAAGAGAGAAGAGATTATTTGAGTTTGTAGATAATACCGGGGTTACAGCGAACCATCTCGAAGCGATCGGTCAAACCACTCAGTGACTCCGATGCACCTAACAGCAGATAACCACCTGGATTCAATGAGTTAGCAAATTGATTCAGGATTTTTGATTTGATTTCAGGAGAAAAATAAATCAAGACATTACGGCAAAAAATAAGATCAAACTTACCTAACGGCGCATAGCTGTCGAGCAAGTTGAAATGACGGAAAGTAACCAGTTTTTTGACACGATCAGAGATTTTCATTCTTGACGCATCACTGCACGGCTCAAAAAATTGACGTTTACGTTCGGTCGACAAGCCACGAGCTAAAGCGAGGTTATCATAGATACCCTCTTTACACTGATTCAGCATCGACAACGAAATATCCGTTGCTATCACCTGCACACCACCAGATAAGGTGCCCGGTTTTTTATACTGATGTTCAAGAGCAGTCATCGCTATTGAATAAGGCTCTTGGCCTGACGAACTGGCTGCTGACCATATTTTTATCGTCTTTGCATTTTTACCTAATTCAGGGAAAAGCTTATCCGTCAGTAATTGAAATGGATAAATATCGCGAAACCATAACGTTTCGTTGGTAGTCATTGCATCAATGACTACCATTTTCAACTCGCGCTCCCGCACATTCATTGCCTTCGTGATCAATTCTTCCAGAGAAGAAAAACCATGCGCAGCCATTAAGGGAGACAGACGACTTTTTACCAGATACTGCTTATTAGGGCCCAGAACGATACCGACCTGAGCCTCCAAAAAGGCACTGAACTGTTTGTATAGATCTTCGGACAGTGTCTTCATGTAAACTTCTTCAATTTATAATCCACTACATGGCATCCTGAACAGCCTTCGCCAGCTCATCAGGATGGAATTTGGCGATAAAATTATCCGCCCCCACTTTCTGAACCATCGCATGGTTAAAGACACCACTTAATGAGGTGTGCAGTATAACATGTAAGCCTTTCAATTCAGGATTAGATCTGATTTCAGCGGTCAATGTATAACCATCCATTTCCGGCATTTCAATATCTGAAATCAACACTCGGATCTGATCGGTAATGGGCCCTTTCTTTGCCATGTCTTTCAGCATGTTAAGCGCATCTTTACCGTCTTTAGCCATAATACACTCAACGCCAATCGCATTCAGTGCCTTCTGCACTTGTTTACGCGCAACAGATGAATCATCTGCCACCATAACTAAAGAACCTCGCGTATGGTGCTCTTCACTGGAAGCAACCACGTCGGCACTAACATCGGTATTGACTGGCGAAATCTCATCCAGAATTTTTTCGACATCCAGAATTTCAATCAGCTCACCATCAATTTCAGTTACGGCCGTCATATAGTTATAACGCCCCGCACCTTTGGGTGGCGGTAAAATAGACTCCCAGTTCATGTTGATAATGCGCTCAACATTTCCAACCAGAAAGCCCTGCACAGAGCAATTGTATTCAGCGATGATGATAAACGCCTGGCTCAGATCCTGTACCGGTCTACCACCTGTCGCCATACTCAGGTCGATGACCGAAATAGTTTGTCCACGGATATGAGCAACACCACGCACGAACGGATGCAGTTTAGGCATCGCCGTTAAACGCGGACACTGCAACACTTCGCGAACTTTAAAGACGTTGATGCCAAATCGCTGACGTCCATTCAGTCTGAAAAGCAATAATTCCAATCGGTTTTGACCCACCAATTGGGTGAGTTGGTTTACTGAATCCAAAATACTTGCCATATTGCTCTCCACTCACCATTTATTGGCACTTAGCATGCATGTACATCACAAGCTGTCTATATTCAGACAGTGTACATAGACTATAGCAATCGATCAGCAAACTATCTGAAAGTATTGCTTAATACCTTTATGATGCCATTTTGATGTATCGGCAAGAAGATAAAAATGATTAGACTGATTAAATTGATATATCTCGCATTACTGCTGCCAGTTATCGCATGTGCGGGTGAAACTGAAACTGATATTCAACAGCAAGTCAGCGACTATGTTTTAAGCCAGATACAAACAGAACCATCAGATAAAGTAGATGTTATCGCGAATGCTGTCGATCAACGGCTTAATTTATCAGCCTGTCAGCAACCGCTGGTGCTTAATATCACCGGAACCGGAGAAATTCGCCGGAACACAACAGTGGATGTGACTTGCCCTGATACCCCTGGATGGCATCTTTTTGTCCCCGTAAAAATTCGGATCCAAAAACCAGTTGTAGCCGCAGCAACGCCTATTTCTAAAGGAACCGTACTTTCTGCCGATAATCTGACTATCGCCTATATTGATAGCTTTATGCTGAATGGTGATATGACCACAGACATGTCATTATTAATTGGTGCGCGTAGTAAGCGAGATATACGCACGAATCAGCCGGTTCGGCAAAACCAGATCTGTGTCGTGTGCCGTGACGATATGGTTGAAATCATCGCCGAGAAAGGTGGGATGCAAATCAAAACCAATGGCCGGGCTTTGCAAGATGGCGCTCTCAATGACATGATCCGAGTGCAAAACATACGCTCACAACGTATTATTTCTGCTGTTGTCAGTGCGGTAGGTCAGGTAAAAGTAGAAATGTAATTTTTTCACTTTCAGACCTAAAGTTTTTTACTTTATAGCCGATGTACAGATATATAGATTCAATTACGGGTAATAAAAAATGGCTATCAACAATATAAACAGCGCACTAAACGGTTTGAGTAACAAAACCAGCAGCGCTAAAACCAGTAAACAAGATGCCACCAGCGAATCCAGCAGCTCATCTGTCGGTAAAGGTACTGTTGCCCAAGACACAGTAAAACTGACGGATCAGGCAATGTCACTGAGCCGTTTGCAGCAGAAAATTTCTGATGCGCCAGTTACTGATGACAACAAAGTAGCCACGATCAAAGCAGCGATCGAACGCGGTGACTACAAAATCAATGCTGACCGAGTTGCCAATAAAATGTTGGCACAGGAAAGTGCTTTGTTTGGTGATAATGAATGATTGATCCGGCATTGTTGCAGCAACAGCAAAAGCGATTAACAGCACTGCAAGAAGTCCTGGAGCAGGAATTTGCTGCACTGAAACAACGTCAAGTTATTGAGTTAGCTGAACTTGCTAATAAAAAGACCGTATTACTGACACAACTTACCGCATTAGATGATCAAGCCCGCCAAAGTACATCGGCTGCTGAATATCAAAGCTGGCGTGAAAACCTTCATGATCTGCTGCGTAGCTGTCGTGAAAAAAATGAAGTGAATGGCAAATTGATCGAAATGAATCTGATTGCCAGTCGTAAGCTAAGTACCATACTCGCTCAAGCTCGTGATCGTGACTCAATGACCTATAACGATCATGGCCTGACACAACCTCGTTCATCAATGCCACTTGGCATTAAAGCCTGATTATTCTCATCTATTTTCTACCGATTTTTGCTCACTTCATCTCTGACCTATTTTTTATCTCTGATTTTCTCTATCGCGAAAATAAAAACGCACCGCCGAAGCAGTGCGTTTAGCATATCGGTCAGTGAGTTATGCTTTCGCTAACAAAATATTCAGCATACGACGCAATGGCTCTGCCGCGCCCCACAACAGCTGATCGCCGACAGAAAAAGCTGACAGGAAGTCCTGACCCATGTTCATCTTACGCAGACGACCTACAGGCACATTCAATGTACCGGTTACAGCGGCTGGAGTCAGTTCTTTGACTGTAATAGCACGATCATTCTCGATCACGCGAACCCAATCGTTATGTGCAGCCAGCATCTGATGAATATCTGTCAGTGGCACATCTTTTTTCAGCTTAATAGTGAAAGACTGACTATGACAACGCAATGCACCGATTCGTACACAGTTACCATCCACCGGAATACCCGCAGTTGGCAAACCAAGGATCTTGTTGGTTTCCGCCATACCTTTCCATTCTTCTTTGCTCTGACCATTTGCTAACGGCACATCAATCCATGGGATCAAGCTACCCGCCAGCGGCGCACCAAATTGTGACGTTGGGAATTCGTCAGCACGCATGGCTGCCGTTACTTTGCGTTCAATATCCAGAATTGCGGAAGCTGGATCAGTCAGTTCAGTGGCGACAACATCACGCAATGAACCCATCTGCTGTAGCAGTTCACGCATATGGCGTGCGCCGGCACCAGAAGCCGCCTGATAGGTGGAAGAAGAAACCCACTCCACCAGATTGTTGGCAAACAAGCCACCTAAGCCCATCAGCATCAAACTGACAGTACAGTTACCACCAACATAGGTGTTAATACCTTTGTTCAGTGCGTTCTCAATAACATGGCCGTTCACAGGGTCCAGAATGATAATTGCATTATCTTCCATGCGCAGTGTAGAGGCTGCATCGATCCAGTAACCTTTCCAGCCAGAAGCCATCAGTTTTGGATACACTTCTTTCGTGTAATCACCACCCTGACAGGTAATGATGATGTCCATCGCTTTCAGTGCATCAATATTGAAGGCATCTTCCAACGCGCCAGCAGGTTTAGCAGTAAATTTCGGTGCTTCCTGACCAGCTTGAGAGGTGGTAAAAAATACGGGATCAATTTTACTGAAGTCGTTTTCTTCAATCATCCGGCTCATCAGAACCGATCCCACCATACCGCGCCAACCAATTAGTCCTACTTTTTTCATTTCCATTCCTGCTTGGATTACTGATCAAAACATATCGCTTCACAATACGGATGCAGCGTTTTGCTGCAAGTATTTTTATCAAAATTTTTGCATGAAATAGTCAAACAATCACGAAGTCGCAGGAAGAGTGACATAAGCAAGTTCACAGCATATGATCAGCGGCTATGCTTTAACAATTTATCAACACTCGGAACCCGCATATGCAAACCTTCATCCCAGGTAAAGATGCCGCACTGGAAGATTCAATCTCCCGCTTCCAGAACAAATTACAAGCTCTCGGCTTTAATATTGAAGAAGCATCATGGCTTAACCCCGTACCTAACGTCTGGTCTGTTCATATTCGGGATAAAGACTGCCCGCTTTGTTTTACCAATGGCAAAGGGGCAACCCAAAAAGCGGCACTAGCTTCGGCGTTAGGTGAATATTTTGAGCGTCTTTCCACTAACTATTTTTTTGCCGACTTCTTTCTAGGCGATGAGATCGCTAACGCTCCATTTGTACATTACCCAAATGAAAAATGGTTTCCGGTACCTGAAGACGGCTCATTCCCTGCGGGTATGCTAGATGAGTTTACCCGCGCTTATTACAACCCGGAGCAAGAACTCACTGCCGATATGCTGATCGATCTGCAATCCGGTAATGACGAACGTGGCATCTGTGCCCTGCCATTTGTACGTCAGGACAATCAGCAGACGGTATATATTCCGATGAACATCGTTGCCAACCTGTATGTATCTAACGGGATGAGTGCTGGTAACACAATGATGGAAGCCAGAACACAGGCATTATCGGAAGTGTTCGAACGTTATGTAAAAAATAAAATCATTCGTGAAGCGATCAGCCTGCCTGCTATTCCGACAAACGTCATTGATCGTTTCCCCACTATCAAAGAAGCGATCAGTACGCTGGAACAGGAAGGGTTCCCTATTCTCTGTTATGACGCATCATTAGGCGGTCAATTCCCCGTGATCTGCGTTATTTTGTTTAATCCACAAAATAGCACCTGTTTTGCTTCCTTCGGCGCGCATCCGCAATTTGAAGTTGCCTTTGAACGTACTGTGACAGAGCTGTTGCAAGGTCGTGGATTGAAAGATCTGGATGTGTTTGCACCACCATCTTTCAATAACGACGATGTGGCGGATCAGCATAATCTGGAAACACATTTTATCGATTCATCCGGATTAATCAGCTGGGATCTGTTCAAAGATGAAGCTGACTATGAATTTGTGGATTGGGATTTTTCCGGCACTACAGAAAAAGAATTCAATGGGCTGTTGGCCATTTTTGATGCATTAAAACAACCGGTTTATATCACAGACTATGAGCATCTAGGTGTGTATGCATGCCGCATCCTAGTACCAGGCATGTCCGATATTTACCCGGTAGAAGACTTACTGTACGCCAACAACACCATGGGTAGCCACCTGCGAGATACCATCCTCAGCCTGCCCGGTAGTGAATGGGAACAAGAACAATACCTCGCACTGTTTGATCAGTTAGATGAAGAAGGTTTTGATGATCAGACTCGTGTACGCGAATTACTGGGTATTGCTGCTGACAAAGGCACCGCCTGGCATACACTCCGTATCGGGGAACTAAAATGCCTACTGGCACTGGCTGCCGGTGAATTAGAGTTGGCACAGGAATGGTCTGGCTGGACATTAGACTTTAACAGTTCTGTTTTTTCTGCTGAACGGGCGCTGTTTTTCCGCTGTCTGAATGCCAGCCTGGAGTTGTTCCTCGACGAAGAACGAGATCCGGAGCAGTATTTAACTACTTTCAATCGCATGTTCGGTGACGATATTGTCCGCCAGACATGGGCTCATATTCAAAGCAATGAACGCTTCTTTGGAATGCAAGTTGCTGATTCTACGTTGCAAACTTTCAAGAGCCATCAAAAGCTGCTTCAGGCTTATGCCAAACTGCAGAAAGCCAAACAAGCATTTCATGAACAACGTTAAACAACAAATAAACATATGATTTTGTTTATTTAATTAATCCAAATAAGGCCCGGCAACACCGGGTCTTATTCTTTGCACCAAGTAATAGCGATCTCCTGAGCATCTGCAAGTTGCGCAAATAGCGTCCAGCTTTTCCCGAATTAAATGTAATAAAATTACATGATGACTGGCGAGACTTGATCTGGAGCAATTTTGCAGGAAATCATTGTTGCTATCATTACGTCAATATAGTGACTTACAGGTGTAAATTCCGTGAAAGCAGAATCTCCTTTTGATTGTCTGAAGCCCGAAGCAATAGCCGCAGTAGCTGAAGACATTGTCCATGGCAAAGCAACCAAACCTGCTGCTAAAGCGTTTACCTTAGCTATCACCGCCGGGGCTTTCATTGCTATTGCCTTTGTTTTCTACATTACGGCTCTTTCAACTGGTAACAATAAGCTGGTTGGCGGGATCTGCTTCTCATTAGGTCTGATTTTATGTGTATTGTTGGGCGGTGAGTTATTTACATCAACTACACTTACTCTGGTGGCCCGTGCAGCAAATCGCATCACTTGGGGTCAAATGCTGAAAAACTGGGGTGTAGTCTACTTCGGTAACCTGATTGGTGGTTTGCTGATCGTTGCCCTCATTATGTTAGGTAGCCAATATACTGCCGGCGAAGGTCAATGGGGTAAAGTTGCATTATCTGTGGCACAGCATAAAATTCATCATACATTCATTGAAGCTGTTGCTTTAGGCATTATGTGTAACCTGATGGTGTGTCTGGCTGCATGGATGGCTTTTGGTGGCCGCACCATGACTGACAAAGCATTAATTATGATTCTGCCTGTTGCCATGTTCGTGGCATCTGGTTTCGAACATAGTATTGCCAACATGTTCATGATCCCAGTTGGCATTGCAATTGAAAATTTTGCGGCACCTGAATTCTGGACTTCTATCGGTGTCCAGCAATCAGTTTATGCTGATCTGACGATTCAAAATTTTGTTATTAATAATCTTATCCCTGTCACTATCGGCAATATTATTGGCGGTGGTGTAATGGTTGGTCTTACATACTGGTTCATTTTCCGTCGTCACCACTAATTCATTCAGTGTTGCCCTTGGAAATTCATACATCAATACCGAAGAGGTAATGAAAAAATGGCAGAGTTAAGTGAAAAATGTCTGAAAGCTTGGGAAGGTTTTACTCCTGGTGCATGGCAGTCAGAAGTAAACACCCGTGATTTCATCCAGAAAAACTACACCCCTTACGAGGGTGATGAGTCCTTCCTGGCTGGCGAATCTGATGCTACAGCTAAGCTGTGGGAACAGGTTATGGAAGGCATCAAGGAAGAAAACCGCACTCATGCTCCTGTAGACTTTGATACTGACCTGCCGTCAACCATCACTTCTCATGATGCCGGCTATATCAACAAAGATCTGGAAAAGATCGTTGGTCTGCAGACTGAAAAACCGTTGAAACGCGCTATCGTCGCTTTCGGTGGTATCAAAATGGTTGAAGGCTCTTGTGAAGTTTACGGTCGTAAACTAGACCCACAAGTTAAGAAAATCTTCACTGAATACCGTAAAACGCACAACCAGGGCGTATTTGATGTTTACACCAAAGACATCCTGAACTGTCGTAAATCTGGTGTTATCACCGGTTTGCCTGATGCGTATGGCCGTGGCCGTATCATCGGTGATTACCGTCGTGTAGCACTGTACGGTATTGACTTCCTGATGGCTGACAAACTGGCTCAGTTCAAATCTCTGCAAGCAAAAATGGAAGCTGGCGAAGATCTGGAAGCGACTATCCGTCTGCGTGAAGAAATCTCTGAACAACACCGTGCACTGAACCAGCTGAAAATCATGGCCGCTAAATACGGTTGCGATATCTCTGGTCCAGCAACTACAGCTCAAGAAGCGGTACAATGGACTTACTTCGGCTACCTGGGCGCAGTTAAGAGCCAGAACGGTGCTGCAATGTCTTTCGGCCGTACTGCAACTTTCCTGGACGTATACTTTGAACGTGACATTCAGAAAGGTCTGTTGACTGAAGCTGACGCTCAGGAAATCATCGATCACCTGATCATGAAACTGCGTATGGTGCGTTTCCTGCGTACTCCTGAATACGACACACTGTTCTCTGGCGACCCAATTTGGGCAACAGAATCTCTGGGTGGTATGGGTGTTGACGGCCGTACTCTGGTAACTAAATCTTCTTTCCGTTACCTGAACACACTGTACACCATGGGCCCATCTCCAGAGCCAAACATGACCATCCTGTGGTCTGAAGACCTGCCAATGGGCTTCAAAAAATACTGCGCTAAAGTATCTATCGATACTTCTTCAGTTCAGTACGAAAACGATGACCTGATGCGTAACGATTTCAACAACGATGACTATGCTATCGCTTGTTGCGTATCACCAATGGTTATTGGTAAACAAATGCAGTTCTTCGGTGCCCGAGCAAACCTGGCAAAAACCATGCTGTACGCAATCAATGGCGGTATGGACGAAAAACTGAAAATTCAGATCGGTCCTAAAACTGAACCTGTTAAATCTGAATACCTGGATTACGACGATGTTATGGACCGTCTGGACCATTTCATGGAATGGCTGGCAACTCAATACGTCACCGCACTGAATATCATTCACTACATGCATGACAAATACAGCTACGAAGCAATTCAGCTGGCTCTGCACGACCGTGATGTTATCCGTACTATGGCTTGTGGTATCGCTGGTCTGTCTATCACTGCTGACTCTCTGTCTGCTATCAAATATGCGAAAGTTAAACCTATTCGTGACGAAGACGGCATCGCTGTTGACTTCGAAATCGAAGGTGAATACCCACAATTTGGTAACAACGATGAGCGCGTAGATAGCATCGCTTGTGATCTGGTTGAACGTTTCATGACTAAGATCCAACATCGCAAAACTTACCGTAATGCGATCCCAACTCAGTCAGTTCTGACCATTACTTCTAACGTAGTTTATGGTAAGAAAACTGGTAACACTCCAGATGGTCGTCGTTCAGGCGCGCCATTCGGACCAGGTGCTAACCCAATGCACGGCCGTGACCAGAAAGGTGCGGTAGCATCTCTGACTTCAGTTGCTAAACTGCCATTTGCTTACGCAAAAGACGGTATCTCTTATACCTTCTCTATCGTTCCAAATGCGCTGGGTAAAGAAACTGATTCTCAGAAAGCAAACCTGGTTGGTCTGATGGACGGTTACTTCCATCACGAAGCGAACATCGAAGGTGGTCAACACCTGAACGTGAACGTAATGAACCGCGAAATGCTGCTGGACGCGATGGAAAATCCTGAGAAATATCCTCAGCTGACTATCCGTGTATCTGGTTACGCAGTGCGTTTCAACTCACTGACTAAAGAACAACAGCAAGACGTTATTACTCGTACTTTCACACAGTCCATGTAATAAGCTTCGTTCTGTAAAAAACCCCGGCTGGCAACAGTCGGGGTTTTTTTATGGATTAATATCCAGCTTTGAACTATGTCTCCGTGCTCAGCGTATCAATCTGTAATAAAATGAACATTAATAAAGAAGTATTCTGGAGTTAACTATGACAATTAAAGGCCGTATTCATTCTATTGAGACTTGCGGAACGGTAGATGGTCCGGGGATCCGTTTCATCGCGTTTATGCAGGGCTGTTTGATGCGCTGTAAATATTGTCATAACCGTGACACCTGGGATACCGAAGGCGGTAAAGAAGTGACTGTCGATGACCTCATGAAAGATCTGCTGGCATATCGTCAGTATATGAAATCATCCGGTGGTGGTGTTACCGCATCCGGTGGTGAAGCGACACTGCAAAAAGAATTTGTCACCGAGTGGTTCAAAGCCTGTAAAGCACAGGGTATTCACACCTGTTTAGACACTAACGGTTTTATCCGTCATTACGATGCCGAGTTAGATGCATTATTGGATCAAACTGATCTGGTGATGTTAGATATCAAACATATGAACGATGATATTCATATTCCACTGACCCATGTCAGTAATAAATATTGCCTAGAATTTGCTCGTTATCTGGCTAAGAAAGGCAAAACGATGTGGATCCGCTATGTTGTGGTACCAGGCTGGAGTGATGACGATGCTGGTGCGCATGCACTGGGCGCATTCATTCGGGATGAACTGGAAGGCAAAGTAGAAAAAGTGGAAATGCTGCCCTACCACGAATTAGGCAAGCATAAATGGACAGCCATGGGCGAAAAATACGAATTAGATGGTGTCCACCCTCCGAAAAAAGAAGTCATGGAACACCTGAAAGAAATTCTGGTTTCTTATGGCATCAAGGCCAACTACTAATCACTGAAACAAAAACACCCGATCCAGTTGCTCAAACGCTTTGCGCAGCGTGGTGGCTAAATCAAAATAGCTGGGTCGGTTCACTGACGGTGCACAATTCATTTTCTGGTTGATATCAAAGTACCAACGCGACAGTGAAGGAGGTAATTGTGTATCAGCACGCCGCCCAAGCCAATAATAGCCCTGCACCGGTAAACTCAATGCAAACAGGCAACTGGCAATAAAAGTTGGCCAGTTGGCCGCATTGCCCCACTGCAACTGTAAACAGCCACTAAGCACAATCAAGGCAGGGATGATCCGTTTTCCCCAGTTGAGCAAATAGATGATGCGTTGCTCAGGGAAAATAGGCGCAAGTTCGGGTTGCGAAGGCCAGACAGAAGAATAGTCGGAACCATGTGTCAGAGTCTTGCCGAAAGATTTCATACTACTTCCCCCTTTCCGCCATTTTTCTAACTTTAACTCACAGTTAAGTAAATAAGAAATCTTTGTTGTTTTGCGGCTTCCACTGTATTCTTCTCACCTCAAAACCTCGTGTTTTAACAGAAAATATACACCACTTAGTCTGGGCCTATTGATTGCCCCAATAAGTGGTAAACAGTGGGATCCTGACATAAGCATATGCTATATTTGCTGCCTATGTTTAACAAATTTTAAACATATCCGTAACTATATTGTTAGAAACCCATACTTTAGGATTAGTGAATGAGTAGCAAGTTGGTTCTTGTACTTAACTGCGGTAGTTCTTCTTTGAAGTTTGCCGTGATTGACGCCACCTCTGGTGATGAAAAACTCTCAGGCATTGCCGAATGTTTACACCTCGATGACGCCAGAATCAAGTGGAAACTGGATGGAGCAAAAGGCAGCGCCGATTTAGGTGTGGGTGCCGCTCACCAGGAAGCCCTTGATTTTATCGTACAAACCATCCTGCCGAACAAACCAGAATTAGCGGCTGAGCTGATAGCTATCGGTCATCGCGTCGTTCATGGTGGTGAGAAGTTTACTCAATCAGTCGTGATTGATGACGATGTGGTAAAAGGTATTGAAGATTGCAGCACATTAGCACCGCTGCATAACCCTGCGCATTTGGTTGGGATCAGTGCTGCGAAGCATGCATTCCCATCATTACCAAATGTTGCGGTATTCGATACGGCTTTCCATCAGACCATGCCTGAACAGGCTTATCTGTATGCGTTGCCTTATCAGTTATACACCGACAACGGTATCCGTCGCTATGGTATGCATGGCACCAGCCATTACTATATCAGCCTGAAAGCTGCTGAAATACTGAACAAGCCAGTTGAAGAGTTGAACATCATCAACTGTCATTTGGGTAACGGTGGTTCGGTGTGTGCGATCAAAGGTGGCCATTCTGTTGATACGTCAATGGGTATGACACCGTTAGAAGGTCTGGTCATGGGCACCCGTTGTGGTGATATTGATCCGGCTATCATTTTCCATCTGCATGATGCTCTGGGGATGAGTCTGGATGATATTCACAAGATCCTGACTAAAGAATCTGGCCTGCAAGGTCTGACTCAAGTCACCAGCGACTGCCGTTTCGTCGAAGATAACTACGAAACTAAAGAAGAAGCGAAACGAGCGATGGATATTTACTGCTATCGTCTGGCAAAATACATCGCTAGTTACACCGCTGCATTGGATGGACGTTTAGATGCTGTTGTCTTCACTGGTGGTATTGGTGAAAATTCTGCGCCTATTCGTGAACTGACGTTAAATCGTCTCGGTCTGCTGGGCTTTAAAGTCAGCACCGAAGCCAACCTTGCTACTCGCTTTGGTAAACAGGGTATCATCTCTGAACCAGGCAGCACGGTTGCCATGGTGATCCCTACTAACGAAGAGTGGGTGATTGCACGAGATGCGGCGAATTTGGTCGCCTGATAAGATAGAATACTCAAGGCTGCCTACGGGCAGCCTTTTCATTAGTAGATAAACCGTCGAAACAAGGGGATATTAAGTGGCTCGTACAATCATGCTTATCCCGATTGGCACCGGCGTTGGCGTCACCTCTGTAAGTCTGGGCATGGTCCGGGCAATGGAGCGTCATGGCGTTAACGTAAGCTTTTTTAAACCGGTAGCTCAACCGAGACCTGGCCAATCTGGCCCAGAAACATCAACTGCCGTCATTCGTGCCGGTTCAAACATCACACCTCCTGAACCACTCTCCCTGCAATATGCAGAGAATATGATTACGTCTAACGACAGTGCGATTCTGCTAGAAGAGATTGTCGCACTCTATGAAAGACACATCATAGAGAGTGGTGCCGAAGTGGTGGTGATTGAAGGCTTGGTGCCTGTTGATAAGCAACCTTTCGCGAATAAGCTGAATCATGAAATTGCGACTGCTCTGGACGCAGACATCGTGTTGGTCACCCATCCGGGTAACTATTCCAGCCAGAAGCTGAAAGAAAGCATTGAACTGGCTTGTGCCAACTTCGGTGGTGCCAACAGCAAACGTATCGTTGGCTGTATCATCAACAAAGTCGGCGCTCCGGTTGACGAACACGGCATTACCCGCCCTGATCTGACTGAAATGTTCGAAGCGCACCACACGGGTGACAATGGCAGCAACCCATTAGAGATCCTGCAATTCTTTGGTAAATCACCATTGCAGATCCTGGGTTGTATTCCATGGAATGCGCAGTTAATTGCACCACGTGCAATCGATCTGGCGCGTCATCTGAATGCCAAAATCATCAATGAAGGCGAAATCTATACCCGTCGTCTGAACATTGTGACTTTCTGTGCGCGTTCTATTCATAACATGGTGCAACACTTCAAACCAGGTAGCCTGTTAGTCACCTCCGGCGACCGTTCTGATGTGATTGTCTCTGCCTGTCTGTCTGCAATGAACGGCGTTAAGCTGGGCGCATTGCTGCTGACTGGTGGTTACCATCCTGAGCCGCAAGTGATGGCGTTGTGTCAGCAGGCAATGCAGACTGGTCTGCCAATTTTGATGATCGACACCAACACTTGGCAAACTGCGGTTAGCCTGCAGAATTTCAACGTTGAAATTCCAATCGATGACAATTCACGCATTGAACTGGTTCAAGACTATGTCGCAGGCCATATCGACAAACATTGGTTGGAATCACTGACTTCTGAGTCTAGCCATCCTCGTCGTCTGAGCCCACCGGCATTCCGCTACCAACTGACTGAACGTGCACGTAAAGCAAACAAACGCATCGTGCTGCCGGAAGGTGAAGAACCACGTACAATCAAAGCTGCTGCTATCTGTGCGGAACGTGGTATTGCACGCCCAGTATTGTTAGGTAACCCGGATGAGATTCGTCGTGTTGCAGAACAGCAAGGTGTGGTATTGACCGATGTCGTTGAAATCATCGATCCGGCTGAAGCGCGTGAGCGTTATGT
>CALMKU010000126.1 GCA_937866945.1 uncultured Tolumonas sp. | reverse complement strand
GGCGAAGCGCAACCCGATAGCAGCACACAAAGTGCAATGCCTGAAATTACAAACGTTGTTGCTTTCATCATTAATCTTCTTTTTGTTCAGTAGCTGGATATGAAGCAGTAGCAAGAACACAGGTTGAGCCTGCAGCGACTAAGATTTTTCTCAATATTTGTTTAAGTTGCTGAATTTCATCGTCAGTCAACGCGCTAACCAGTTCTTGCTGTGCATTCACGGCAAGCGGCATTGCCCGATCAATGACTTCACGACCTTTATCGGTAACGGCAATCAATAAAGAGCGACGATCACTAGGGTCAGGTGAACGTGTGATCAGTTCTTTCTTTTCCAGACGATCGAGCATTCGGGTGACGGCACCACCATCCACACCCAATGACTTACATATATCGGAAGGGCGGTTGATATTAAAAAAATGCATTTTGAACAGGGCTTTAGCTTGTGCTGCGGTGATGTCTTCTTCGGCAAGATGCTGATCTAACAAGCGATCTTTGAGCAGATTAGTATTGCCAAGCAGAAAACTCACATTTTCAGCCAGATTCAGATTTTCATGGAGGGATGATTTTTGCTTAGACATATATTGCCCTGTCATTAATTGACTATGCAAGTAATTATGCGCGCGTGCTTAAAATACGCAAGCCTTAAAGTGGAATAATTTATATCAGTTTAAAAACTACTCAGCTCTCGGTGGTAGAAAGGGCATTGGTTTGACTCCAATTACGGTATTTCCCAGGCGGAACACCGATCAATTGTTTCATATGTTTACTGAGGTGACTCACACTGGCGAAGCCATTTTGCAGGGCTATAGCGAGTAAATCGTCATTGGTATGTTGTAGCTGTTCACGTGCGCGTTCTATGCGTCGGCGTAATACCCAATTATGTGGGGGCATACCGAAGCTCACCTTAAACATGTGAGCAAAATGATATTCGGAGAGATGAAGTTGCCCGGCCATGGCTGATAGCGTCATATGTTCCGCCAGATGAGTTTCTATCCAATCACGAATGGTAGTTCGCTGCATAGGCGATAACCCACCTTTAATTGCAGGTAGCTGCACACGTTGAGTTTGTGTTTGTAATAGATGTAGCAAAACATTATGGCTTAATGCGTTAGCAGATAAGCAGGCTATTGGGTCACTCCAGTCATATTGCACCAGACGTAGACACGATGCGGTTAGCCATGCGTCATCCATATAAGTTCGATCGGCTAAAGAGAATAAACGCGGCTCGGCATCTAATATCTGTACGATCTGTCGGGCAAGCAGCTCGGGCGGCATATACAGGTGTAAGAAACGGATTTCACCGCCAATTTCCCAATACGATTCATGTTCCGCCGGCAACAGACATAATTTACCGGGTGCTCCCCATTTATCCGGTTGGTCTCGTCGCCGAACTTTTTCTCCCCCGGCAAGATAAAGGGAAAGCGTATGGTGACCGGGGCGAGAATAAGCGGTGTCATTCAGCAATTGCCGATGCCAGGTAGCCGCGCTGAAACCATCACCCAGCGGGGAGTGGCGCTTCAACGTGGCATGTGCTTCAGTCAGCACATCGACAACATGCATTTGTGCGGTCGGCATAACAATCCTTACTACTCATTCACCTTTGAGTGTATCGATTATCGCGTCAAACAAAAGCACTCTGCATAAATAACCGCAAGAACAGACAATCTGTTTTGGCCGACAACCATCATGATAATTAGCAGAATAGAGATGGAGGTTTTATGAATATTCTGCTGTATATCACGACCGTACTGATTTGGGGAACCACGTGGCTGGCATTGAAATGGCAGCTTGGCGTCACAGCGATCCCGTTTTCGATTGCCGGACGCTTCCTGCTGGCGGCGTTTATCATGCTGGCTTATCTGTTATTACGAAAGAAACTGACCGTTCCGAAGGGGGAGGTGCTTTATCTAATTTTACTGCAAGGCGTGTTCTTGTTTTGCTGTAACTTTCTCTGTTTTTATACCGCCAGTGCCTGGATACCCAGTGGCTTGATCGCGGTAATCTTTTCCACCTCAACGCTTTGGAATGCGCTGAGTGCCCGGTTTATTTTTCATAAACAGATCCAGCCGAAAGTTTGGCAAGGTGGTGGGTTAGGGCTGGTGGGTTTATTGTTTCTGTTCTGGCCGGAAATATCCGCTCATTCAGCGTCAATCAATGTACTGAAAGGCTTAGGTTTAGCGTTATTGGGCACACTGTTTTTTTCATCAGGCAATCTTATTTCCGCACGTCTGCAAACCCTGGGTGCCACACCGCTGCAGACCAACGGCTGGGCCATGTTATGCGGCGCCACTGTGTTGCTGGTGGGTAGCTTGTTTTCCGGTTTGAGTTGGCAAATTGATCCCAGCCCACGTTATTGGGGAGCCTTGGTATATCTGGCTTTCTTTGGTTCTGTGATTGGTTTTACTGCCTATCTAATGCTGGTGGGTCGAATTGGAGCCGAACGAGCTGCTTACAGCACGGTTTTATTTCCGATAGTGGCTTTAAATTTATCTGTTTGGTTTGAAGATTATCACTGGTCACTTTCCGGGTTATTCGGGTTGGGTTTGGTTATCGCGGGGAATATTCTGGTTTTTTACCGCCCAGCAAGTAAGAGTGGCGATGGTATAGGTGTATTGAAGACAAATACATAATATTCATTATCACAAATATTATGTTCAATGATCTAGCTTTGTATAAAGAGGCTCTGCGAACAGAGTCTCCTTTGTATCCACTTAGTTAATAGAACAGGTGATAAAGGATCATTGATAGATTTTGCTTATTGTAATAATCGTCTAAATAACATTGCTTCTCATTTGCATTATTGATAATAATTATCATTAATAACTCATAATGAGAGGCAATCAAAATGACTACTAAAAAATTAGTATTAATTCGGCATGGTGAAAGTATCTGGAATCAGGAAAATCGTTTCACAGGTTGGACCGATGTCGAGCTATCAGCAAAAGGGATAGAAGAGGCGCATCAGGCAGGTAAATTACTGCTCAAAGAAGGTTATGCCTTTGATTTTGCTTATACTTCTGTACTAAAACGTGCCATTTCGACACTTTGGTATATTCAGGAAGAGATGGGCCTGCAGTGGATGCCTGTTGAAAAAGACTGGCGATTAAATGAGCGTCACTACGGTGCGTTGCAAGGCTTAAATAAAGCCGAAACGGCACAGAAATATGGTGATGAACAAGTGCTGTTATGGCGGCGGGGTTATGCTATTACGCCACCGCCATTAACGGAAGATGATGAACGCTTCCCAGGTCATGATCCGCGCTATGCCAAATTGAACAAAGAACAACTGCCTGTGACTGAAAGTTTAGCGATTACCATTGATCGCGTCATACCGTATTGGAATGATGTCATTAAGCCAAGAGTCGCATCTGGTGAAAGGGTGATTGTCGCGGCTCATGGTAATTCGCTGCGCGCCTTGGTGAAACATCTCGATGGGATCAGTGAGAAAGACATTCTTGAGTTGAACATTCCAACGGGCGTGCCACTAGTCTATGAACTCGATGACGATATGCAGCCAGTAAAGCATTACTACTTGGGAGACCCTGAAGAGATAGCCGCTAAAGCACACGCGGTCGCCAATCAGGGTAAAGCCAAGTAGTCAGCAGAGAGCGTTAATTGTTCGTGCAAATCCGGTCTCTTCCTTGCTGTTTCGCCTGATATAGCAATCGATCAGCTGCCTGAAGCATTTCATCCAGCTGATCGGTCAATTCATCGGTGACGCCGAAACTGGCGGTAACATAGACCGGGTGTCCGAGATCCATCGGTGTATCTTTTAAATCCTGTTGGAATTGCTCAATTCGTGTCAGTGCGACTTCAAAGGGAATGTTGAGCATAATCAGCCCGAACTCTTCGCCTCCTAATCGGAACGTAATGCAATCGGGGAAATGCTCGCTAAACAGCGCAGAAATAGTGCGTAATACTGTGTCACCGGCATGATGACCATGCGCATCGTTGATCCGCTTAAAATGGTCAATATCCATAACACCCATAGTGATAGGGTAGCCTGCCGATTTAGCGACTCGGAATTGTTTTTCTGCTTTTTCAAAAAGATAACGGCGATTAAAAAGCTGGGTCAGGTAATCTCGATAAGTGGTTTCTCGCAGTTTCGCCAACAACTCCAATGTTTCCAAATTATGATTGATGCGACACTGCAGCTCTTCGGGCGCAAATGGTTTGGTTAAAAAGTCATTGGCGCCATACTTAATGAACCGTGCCGACAGAGATTTTTCATTGATGGCTGAAATACCAATAATCGCGAGTTCTTCTTTATCTTTTTTCTCGCGCAGTGCTTTGACCAGCTCCATGCCATTCATAACCGGCATATGGTAATCCGCGAGGATCATTCTGATCTCTGGGTGTTTATTTAAAATCGCCAGTGCTTCTGCACCGTCTGCAGCTTCATGCACGGTCAGTAACCAGCGTCGTAATTGTCGGGTAACAAACTGCATACCGGTAAACGAATCTTCGACCACTAATACCGAAATAAATTGATTGAGATACAGACGGCGAAGCAGACTGACTACGTAATTAAATGATGTCTTCGAATCTTTGATGATGTAATCGACGAGGCCGCG
>CALMKU010000125.1 GCA_937866945.1 uncultured Tolumonas sp. | reverse complement strand
ACCCTAACGATCCACAGTCTGGCAGTATCTGGGTATTTGAAGATATCACTAAACGCAAAGCAGCAGAGTCAGAAATTAATAATCTGGCTTTTTATGACCCCCTCACGCAATTACCCAATCGCAGGTTATTACTGGATCGACTCAAACACGCTCTGATATCCAGTTTCCGCAGCGCAAAATGTGGTGCGTTATTGTTTATTGATCTGGATGACTTTAAAACCCTGAATGACACTTATGGACATGACAGCGGAGACTGCTTATTACAACAAGTCGCTCAGCGGTTAATCACTTGTGTGCGCCAGGATGATACGGTGGCCCGCTTGGGCGGCGACGAATTTGTCGTTCTATTGGAAGATCTAAGCAAAGATATGGAGGAAGCAGCCGCGTTGGCTAAAAACGTCAGCGAAAAAATACTATTTGCCCTGAATCAATGTTATCAGATTGAAAACCACCCGAGATACAGCACGCCCAGCATCGGCGTGACATTATTTATCGATTACCATGAAAGCGTGGAAGAGTTACTGAAACGAGCCGATATGGCAATGTACGAAGCAAAAGCGGCCGGACGGAACACGATCCGTTTCTTCGATCAGAAAATGCAGGACATGCTGATGATACGGGCAGCATTGGAAGACGATCTGCGTAATTCTATTTTAAAAGAAGAATTCCAACTCTATTACCAGCCACAAGTTATCAGCACAGGTCGCCTGACCGGCGTAGAAGCTCTGCTACGCTGGAAACATCCTCAACGAGGTATGGTCTCACCCGCTGATTTCATTCCACTGGCTGAAGAGAGTGGGCTGATCCTACCGTTGGGTCGTTGGGTTCTACGTACTGCGTGCACGCAAATTGCGTCATGGGCAAATAATGCAGAAATGGCCAACTTGGTAATAGCTGTCAATGTCAGCGCACGTCAGTTCCATCAAGCCAATTTTGTCGAAGAGGTGCTGAATATTCTGGAACAAACCGGCGCGAATCCTTTACGCCTGAAGCTGGAATTAACCGAAAGTATGCTGGTCAATGATATAGAAGATATCATTATCAAAATGACGTTATTAAAAGCACACGGGGTATGTTTCTCTCTGGATGATTTTGGTACTGGCTACTCTTCACTTTCCTACCTGAAACGTTTACCGCTCGATCAACTGAAAATTGACCAGAGCTTTGTCAGAAATATTCTTAACGACACCAACGATGCCGCAATTGCAAAAATGGTGGTTGCGCTAGGTTTGAGCCTTAACCTAAACGTGATTGCGGAAGGTGTTGAACTTGAGGCACAGAGAGATTATCTGGCACGTTTGGGGTGTCATGCCTATCAAGGCTATCTGTTTAGCCGCCCCCTGCCGCTGGACGAATTAGAGATTTTTTGTAACAAACAAATCAGTGACGCTGAAAAACAACTGTTTTCGGTTTTGTGACAGCAAGACACTCCGAATCAGAGTGTCTTGTGATATTGCGTATTTAGTAAAATTTACTAATGTCGATCCCGTATTCTTTCGGATCAACAGTACTTTCAATCTCTTCGGTCGGCGTTTTAGCCAGATCAATGACTTTAACGTCCAAATAATGCTTACCGGTGGTGCTGTAAATAATCTTCACTATTGGTTGTAGTGGCGTATTTTCATTACTTTCAAGCACCAGCGCCAGTTTGCCGGTTTTCAGTTTAACTAAACCGCCTACAGGGTAAATACCCATACATTTGATAAATTTTTTTACTAGTTTTTCATCAAATTGTGTACCGCAACCTTGTAACAAAATACGAAACGCTTGAGTAGCTTGCATTCCCTTTTTATAACAACGATCTGCCGTCAACGCATCGAATACATCAACAATGGTACTCATACGTGAAGCTAGGCATAACTCGAGTCCTTTCAATCCACGCGGATACCCCAGCCCATCAAGCCGTTCATGGTGATTGGCCGCTACGATACGCATGATTTTGCTGATCCCTTCTGATTTATCCAGAAACTGCATGCTGTATTCCACATGTCTTTTCATGATGGAAAATTCATCGGCGGTTAAGCGGCCTGGCTTATGCAAAATTTCATCCGGGACCATAATTTTGCCCGTGTCATGCAGCAATCCGCCAACAAGCAATTCTTTTATTGTTTGCCGGGATAATTTCAGAAAACGACCAAAATTCGCCAGTAACATCCCTACATTCAGGGAGTGCTCCATCAGATAAGTGTCTTTTTCTCTGATGCGATATAGAAAAACCATGGCATCCGGGTTTTTGAAAATGGAATCAATCATTTCATCCGCCATTTCTTCTAACGGTGCAATATCGACTACTTCACCATTTTTCAGTGCATCTAATAATTTAGTCTGTAAAATTTTTGCTTCTGCATAAAGCTTCTGTGCGCGCTTGCGGGATTCTGTTTTTTCTGTCGACGTCAAAACCTCCTGCACCTGCTCTTCGGAAGCAAGGTTTGACTCCGGGTTGTCGATTAATACTTCCTGCTGATGTTTACTACGTGAAAGATCTATTCTAACTTCAAGAACTCCCATCGACTGTAATGATCGACGAGTGGACTCACTAGACACCACGCCAGATTTAAAATCAATATCACCTTTTTGCTTGGTGATTGCTACCACAAACATCCCTAACTTGATATCTTTGATTGCTATTTTCTGATAATTTTCGGCAATTAATTGAATTGGCGTCATGAGTAATCCCGTACAGCGTAAACCTGCTTATCTTTACATTATAATTATCCTTAGCACTATAAAAGCAATACACTAGAGCACAATAAACCAATATTTCACAAAATTGAAAAATAATGCGCTTAGATAAACACCTTCACCAATGCCTTGGCATTTCCCGTTCACAAGCATCTCTGTTATTGAGATCTGGTCGCATCACGGTTAATGGTGCCATAACGAAAAGCGGTTCTCTGCATGTTAACGAGCAGGATGTTATTCTGCTCGATGATAAAAACCTGCAAAAACCAGGGGAAAATCTCTACTACTTTATGCTACATAAGCCGCAGGGTTATGTTTGTGCCAATGCGGATGCTAACCATCCTGGCATTACTCAACTATTTGATATACCTCAGGCCGATGAGCTACATGCGGCTGGCCGACTTGATGTTGACACTACAGGATTAGTGCTAGTTACTAACGATGGTCAGTGGTCACACCGGGTCACCTCGCCAAGAAAGCAATGCGATAAAACCTATCGTGTCTGGTTGGCAGATCCT
>CALMKU010000124.1 GCA_937866945.1 uncultured Tolumonas sp. | reverse complement strand
GTGGTTGCAATCGTGGCTATTTTGGCTGCTGTTGCGCTACCTCGTTACAAAGGCTACACCAACCGCGCTAAGTTTACTGAAGTTGTGGCAGCTGTAGGCCCAGCAAAAAGTGCTGTTGAAACATGTATTTTGACTTACAGAGGTGATGTTTCAGTTATATCTACCAATTGTGCAAAAGCAGGTTTGAAAGCTGTTGATAACAACCATAAACCAGCCAAAGTTGCAGGCGTTAACGTTGAAGCCGCAAGTGGAACTGGTAAAATCTCAATCACAGCTTCTGGTGCTGCATCAGCATTTGAAGACTACAGTGGCAATGATTTAGTTTATATCTTTGCAACTTCAGGTGCGATTACCGCTACGCAACCTGTTGAGTGGAATGATAACGATAGCGCAGATAAATGTATTGCCGCTAGCTTGTGCTAATGAGTTAAAATTTTGTGAATATGGCGGGCTTACGCCCGCCTTTTTTATTTAGGTTTCAGTTTTGCATCGCTTAAAGTGAGTTGAAATGAATGCACCAGCCAATGGTTTGTTACTCAGTCTTATCCGTGCCGGTATTATTCAAGAGGGCCAATCCGCCTCATTATTAGAAAGCTCACACAATGAAAAAAAAGGGCTGGTCAGCTATCTAATTGAAAACGATATCATCAGCAGCAGCCAACTCGCTGAAATCTGCGAACAAGAGTATGGTATTCCACTACTCGATCTCGATGCCTTCGAATTAACCGAGATCCCACCGAAATACCTCAATGCCAAGCTGATTGAAAAACACCACGCCTTGCCCATCTATACGCAAGGCAATACCCTGTTTATTGCTGTTTCTGACCCCACCAATATTACGGCGCTCGAAGATTTCGGCTTCACTTACAGCTTACACACCGAAGCATTGCTGGTTGACGAACGCAAACTGCAATACGCTATCCATCGTCTTGTTGACCCTACCGATGATGACTTTGCCAAATCAATGAACGACGAGGCTATTGGTGATATCGAGGTTGGCGATGTCGACGATGCACGCTTACAAGAAACCGCCGAAAGCAACAGCGATGACGATGCCCCCATTGTAAAATACATCAACAAAGTGCTGCTCGATGCCGTGCGTAAAGGCGCATCCGACTTGCACTTTGAACCTTATGAAAAAAAATATCGTATTCGCTTTCGCATCGACGGTATTTTATATGAAGTAGCCACCCCACCCGTGAACTTATCCAGCCGATTCTCAGCGCGCCTTAAAGTCATGGCTCGTCTCGATATTGCCGAGCGTCGCTTACCGCAAGATGGGCGTATCAAGCTAAAATTAGCTAAAAATCGCTCTATCGATTTGCGTGTTAGCACCCTACCCACCATGTGGGGCGAGAAAGTCGTGCTGCGTATTCTCGACTCATCAGCCGCAAGCTTAAATATTGAAATGCTCGGTTTTGATGATAAGCAAAAGCAACTCTATCTCACCACACTGGCCAAACCACAAGGTATGATTTTAGTCACCGGCCCAACCGGTTCCGGTAAAACAGTGTCGCTTTATACTGGCTTAAATATTCTCAACACAAGTGAGTGCAATATCTCCACCGCAGAAGACCCAATTGAAATTAACCTTACCGGCATTAACCAAGTGCAAATCAACCCAAAAGCAGGGTTAACTTTTGCAGGTGCACTGCGCTCATTCTTACGTCAAGACCCTGATGTCGTAATGGTGGGAGAAATCCGTGACTTAGAAACAGCAGAAATTGCAATTAAAGCCGCGCAAACTGGTCACTTAGTGTTATCAACGTTGCACACTAATTCATCGGCCGAAACACTGACCCGATTACTCAATATGGGTGTACCGGCCTTTAACGTTGCCTCGTCTGTTACTCTAATTATGGCTCAGCGCCTCGCTCGTCGCTTATGTCCTCATTGCAAACAAGAACATCACATTCCTAATGCTGAGTTACTTGAAATGGGTTACACACACAATGAAGTCAACGCCGGCATTACATTATACAAACCAGTTGGTTGCAGTGAGTGCTCTAACGGTTATAAAGGTCGTGTCGGTATCTATGAAATGATGCCAATGTCAGAAAGCATTGCCAACTTAATCATGGAAGGTGGCAACTCATTGCAAATCGCGCAAATGGCCATCAATGAAGGTATGATGACTCTTTATCGCTCTGGGCTCGAAAAAGCCCGCATCGGTTTAACCAGCCTCGCTGAAGTTAATCGAGTTACTTGCATATAAAAAAATAAACAACAGGGATAAGAATTATGGCTATCGCCCCACAACCAGCCGCGATTAATAAGACCAAAGCTAAAATAACACTGGTCTTTTTATGGAGTGGATTAAACCGTAAAGGCCAATCTGTTTCTGGTGAAATTAAAGCTGAAAACTTGTCGCAAGCAAAAGCCGAGTTGATTCGTCAAGGCATTGTGGTTAAAAAAATTCGTCGTCAAACCGAATCGGTTTTAGCACAAATGGGCCAGTCCATTAAACCCATGGATATTGCTGTTTTAACCCGCCAAATTGCTACTATGCTCACTGCAGGGGTGCCACTGGTTCAAACGTTACAATTACTCGCTAGCAGCCATGATAAAAAACCAATGCGCGTTATGTTGGCAAATATCTGTTCGGAAATAGAGTCAGGTATCCCACCGTCTCGCGCATTACGCCAATATCCTCGTCAATTCGATGATCTTTATTGCGATCTGGTGGCATCAGGTGAGCAATCTGGTGCATTAGATGCCATTTTCAACCGTATTGCTATTTATCGTGAAAAAGCAGAAGCCTTAAAATCTAAAATCAAAAAAGCGATGTTTTATCCAGCTACAGTGCTTATTGTTTCTATTGTAGTGACTGCAATACTGCTGCTTTATGTCGTACCTGAATTTGATAAAATATTTAAAAGCTTCGGCGCTGAATTACCTGCATTCACTCGCATGGTCATTAATATGTCAAATTTTGTGCAAAGTAATTGGTATATTGCGGTAGGTGCAATTATAGCATTCTCATTTTTCTATATTCATTCTTATCGTCGTATGGAATCAGTGCGCGATAATACCGATAAGTTTATTCTACGTTTGCCTATCTTCGGCGTGATATTGCAAAAAGCCGCTTTAGCTCGTTATGCAAGAACGCTCTCCACTACTTTTGCCGCGGGTCTGCCATTAATTGATGGATTAATTGCCGCCGCGGGCTCTTCTGGCAATGCTGTTTATCGTAAAGCAATTTTGTCAGTACGCAATGAAGTCATGTCTGGTATGCAAATGAACATAGCAATGCGTACCACAAAAGTCTTTCCTGAGATGGTCATTCAGATGGTCATGATCGGTGAAGAATCTGGTTCCCTTGATGATATGTTATCGAAAGTTGCGGGTATTTATGAACAACAGGTTGATGATGCGGTTGATGCACTATCAAGTTTGATTGAACCCTTAATTATGGTTGTTCTGGGCATACTCATTGGCGGCTTAATCATAGCCATGTATTTACCAATATTTGATATTGGTAAAGTTGTTCATTAATTGAGTTATATTTCATGGATTTTATTTTGACGCTTTATAGCCAGTATTACTGGCTATATTTTTGTTTATTAGGTCTATTTTCATTGTTGATTGGTAGTTTTTTAAACGTTCTAATTCATCGTCTACCTATCATGCTTGAACGCAGCTGGCAGCAAGAATATCAAGACTACTTTGCAGATGATAATGCAGAATCTGGAGCCATCAAAGAACCCTACAATCTATTTTTACCACGTTCAGCATGCCCACATTGTGGTCATAGAATTACTGCTTTAGAGAATATTCCACTCATCAGTTGGTTATTGCTAAAAGGACGTTGTAGCGAGTGTAAACAACCCATTAGTGCTCGTTATCCATTTGTTGAGTTGTTGTGCGCCGTGGTGTCGATAGCTGTCGGGCTCTATTTTCCACCCGGTTGGGCTCTTGCTGGTGCGCTTTTATTAACATGGATTTTACTGGCATTAACTTTTATCGATTTAGATAAAATGCTGCTGCCAGATCAGTTGACACTACCACTGTTATGGCTTGGTTTACTATTAAACCTATCACAACAGTTTGTGCCTTTAACTGATGCTGTCATCGGTGCAATGGCTGGTTATATGGTACTTTGGACGCTCTACTGGGTGTTTAAGCTGCTAACCGGCAAAGAAGGCATGGGGTATGGCGATTTCAAATTACTGGCCGCTTTAGGAGCATGGCTGGGCTGGCAATCGC
>CALMKU010000123.1 GCA_937866945.1 uncultured Tolumonas sp. | reverse complement strand
GCGGGCAGGATGGTAGACAGGTCTATTTACATTCGCGTTCGATGATGGTTTTTACGATATTGCTGGTGGAACAACCGTCTTCAAAGTGCAGCACTCGCACTTCGCCACCATTGGCAGTTACTTCTGCATAACCGGCAATATCTTGTGGCTGATAGTCGCCACCTTTGACCAGCAGATCCGGCAGGATCGCTGCAATCACGCGTTGTGGGGTATCTTCGGTAAATGGCACCACCCAGTCGACTGAATCCAGACCAGCCAATACCGCCATCCGTTGATCTTCCGGCACGATCGGGCGTTTTTCGCCTTTCAGACGACGCACCGACGCATCGGTGTTCACAGCAACGATCAGACGATCGCCCAGTTTGTGCGCCGCTTTCAGATAAGAGACATGGCCGGCATGCAGAATGTCGAAACAACCATTGGTCATCACGATCTTCTCACCGCGACGACGTGCGGCCATTACTGCAGTTTTCAGCTCGGCCTCGCTCATCACGCCAAATGCCTGCTCGGTGCTGCTATGTTCGTGCAGTGCCTGCGCCAGCTCTTGCGGGCTGACCGTTGAAGTACCCAGTTTTGCAACCACAACCCCAGCAGCACTGTTGGCTATCGCACAAGCTTCTTCCAGTGATTTACCGGCTGACAGCGCGGTAGCTAATGAGCCAACGACGGTATCGCCGGCACCGGTGACATCAAACACTTCACGCGCTTGCGTATGCAGCGTTAGCACCGCGCCGTTTTTACGCAGCAGTAACATACCGTGTTCAGAACGCGTCACCAGCAAGGCTTCCAGATCCAGCTCTTGCAATAATGCCTGACCTTTAGCGATCAAATCTTCTTCATTTTTAACCTTGCCGACAATAGCTTCAAATTCCACCATATTCGGTTTGATTAAGGTCGCACCACGGTATTTTTCAAAACTATCACCCTTCGGATCAATCAGCACCGGTACCTGATGTTTACGCGCCAGCTGGATGATTTCACGCACGCAGGTCAGCGCGCCTTTCGCGTAATCAGACAGGATCAATACATTAAAATTAGGCAATGCTGCATCCAGTTTCGCCAATAATGGCGTTGGATCAGCAGTCGCAAAAGAGTCTTCAAAATCCAGGCGGATCAACTGCTGATTACCGCTGAGAATACGCAGTTTCGTGATGGTTGGCAGATCAGCAACTTTCACCAGATCGGAGTTTACTTTATGACCAGCCAACTTCGCTTCCAGACAATCGGCCGCCTCATCCTGACCGACAAAACCCAGCAATGTGGTTTGTCCGCCTAAAGCAGCTATATTTAGTGCCACGTTAGCCGCACCACCCGGACGATCTTCATTTTTTTCGACCTTCACCACCGGCACCGGTGCTTCTGGTGAAATACGGCGCGTCGGGCCGCTCCAATAGCGATCCAACATAATATCGCCCACCACTAACACGCGGGCAGCAGAAAAATCAGGTAAGGTAATGCGCATAGTCATAGTGTTCACTCGATACTGACTTGAATGCGGCGCAGTTTATCACAGCCCAAACAGCTATTCGCCACCCTGACCACCATTTGCTAAACTGATGGGGTTTTTATCTTCTTTTAACCTATTTTCTGGTCATCTGCTATGCGAGCGACACCATTACCCGACTCAGCCCCACGTCTGACGGCTGCTCTGTTTCATCCGCGCTACTGGCCGCAATGGTTCAGTCAAGCTCTGCTTTGGCTGATCGTGCAACTGCCGTATCCAGTGCTCATGCAACTGGGTGCTGCATTAGGCTGGTTATCCATGCAGATCCTGCCACGCCGAGTCACGATTGCCCGTAAAAATCTGCAACTGGCGTTTCCAGAATGGGATGAAGCTACCCGCGAGCAACAGATCCGAGAGAATTTTGCCAACGTGGGTCGTGGTATTTTTGAGACCGGCATCGCTTGGTTCTGGCCTGATCGCCGGATCAAAAAAATCATGCAGGTGGTCGGCGCCGAACATGTCGAACAAGCCGTCGCGAATGGTCAGGGCATGCTGCTGTTATCTGCTCATTTTATGACTTTGGAACTGAATGCCCGCATGTTTGGTATGTTGCGCCCGGGTGTTGGCGTCTATCGGCCAAACAAAAATCCGGTGCTGGAATATGCGCAATACACTGGTCGCTGTAAAAGTAACAAATATCTGGTAAACCGACTCGATGTCAAAGGTATGATCAAAGCCCTGCGCCAAGGCGAAGCGCTTTGGTATGCACCCGATCATGATTATGGTCATCATGCCAGCGTGTTTGTGCCTTTCCTGGGCGTCAGTGATGCAGCAACGATCACCGGTACATCAACACTGGCGCGAGTGAAAAATACGGTAGTACTGCCCTGTTACAATATTCGTCTGCCCAAAGGCGGTTATCAGCTGATCATTGAAGCCCCCTTACAAGGGTACCCCACCGGTGACGATATCGCCGATGCCACCCGCAGTAATCAAGTGCTAGAGACTGCAGTACGCAAAGCCCCGGCGCAATATATGTGGTTACACCGTCGCTTTAAATCCCGCCCCGATGGCACGCAATTTCTGTATAAACCCGGCGAAGAACGCTGATCCATTAGGCTCTACATTTAGTTACAAAACCATTCTTTAACTAGGGTTATACTACAGCGTCTCAAAAGGCGCTGTTTTTTCTGGTTTATTATTCATTCGGGATCTTCACATGAAAAAAAATCTGCTCTGTGCTGCTATGTTGTTTGCCTCCTGTTCTGCTTTCGCTGCCGAACAGCACGTTCACTGGGATTACAGTGGTGATAAAGGGCCCGAAAACTGGGCTAAATTGACCCCGGAATTTGGTGCCTGTGCGGGTAAAAACCAGACTCCGGTTAACCTGACTGGCTTCATCAAAGCTGACCTGAAACCACTGAAATTTAACTACAAAGTGGGTGGCAGCCAGATCCTGAATAACGGTCATACCGTACAGGTCGTTTACGATGCTGGCAGCAATGTAGTGATCGACGGCGTCGAATATGAACTGAAGCAATTCCATTTCCATGCCCCTAGTGAAAATGAAATCAAAGGCGAGTCTTACCCACTGGAAAGCCATTTCGTTCACGCCGATAAAAACGGTAATCTGGCCGTCGTCGCGGTAATGTTCAAAGAAGGCAAAGCTAACCCAGTGTTAGAAAATTTGTGGGCCCATTTGCCAGCTAAAGAAGGTGAGAAAATCGCTCTGACGCCAGCTCATAACGCGTTGGATCTGCTGCCAAAAAATCATGCTTACTACCGTTTCAGCGGTTCACTGACCACCCCGCCTTGCACCGAAGGCGTTCGTTGGATCGTGATGAAAAAACCAGTTTTTGTGTCAAAAGCACAAATTGATGCGTTCAAAAAAGTGATGGGCCACGACAACAATCGCCCACTACAAGCGGTGAATGCCCGCGAAATTCTCGAGTAATTTTGCATAAGCCTCTTCCTGTTTGGGGAGAGGCTTCCCTTGTAAATATCCCTGTTTTTTGCACTTTGATTTTTATTAGCTTGCCGAGTATGGTGAGCAACACCAGCAACAAGTCAGGAACCAGCCATCATGTTTTATCATCAGTATTACCCTATCGATGTGGTGAACGGCCCTGGTACGCGCTGCACCTTATTTGTCTCTGGCTGCGAACATCAATGTCGTGGCTGCTACAACCAATCCACCTGGCGGGTCGATTCCGGCCATCTGTTTACTACGGAAATGGCCGATCGCATCATCGCTGACCTGAATGACGATGCCATTAAACGCCGCGGACTGACGCTGTCCGGTGGCGATCCGCTGCATCCGGCTAATCAGACCGATGTACTGGCGCTTGTAAAGCGCGTTCGCGCCGAATGTCCGGGCAAAGATATCTGGATGTGGACGGGTTATCTGTTAGCGGAATTATCACCGCGTCAGCAAGAAATCGTAGCACTGATCGATGTGCTGATTGATGGTAAATTTGAACAAGGGTTGGCTGACCCTTCGTTAGTTTGGCGTGGTAGTAGCAATCAAATTGTGCATTACTTACGATCAGAGCAAGATCGCACGTAACTGCGCAGCAATACCTTTTATTTCTTCAGGTTGTTTTGATACAAAAACAGCCTGTTTTCTCCTATTTTTCACTGTGTTTTTTCAACTTTTTTTTGCATGAATAACAACGATACCTGCCAGTATCTGACTTTTTATTCATACTTAATTCATAGTCAATCAAACCACTCTTTTTGAGTCTTACCACTATCGTAAAAAAAGGTTTATCCCTCAGACATTACGCATAAAATACGCCGCGATCAGATGGGCGCAATAGGGATACTGCCATGCTGCTGACACGAACGCGCCTGATACTACTATGTGATTATTGTTAATTTCACCTAAGGAACCGCCATGGCAAACTGGTCTACCACAGACGCCCTAAAAATGTATAACGTTCCCTACTGGGGTGCCGGTTTTTTCCATATCGACGAGCAGGGTCGAGTAATGGTGACGCCAGACAAAACCCGTCTGGACTGCAAGATTGCGCTGGTCGATATCATCGAACAACTGCGCGAACAAGGTTA
>CALMKU010000122.1 GCA_937866945.1 uncultured Tolumonas sp. | reverse complement strand
AAAGCAATTCTGCTGAATCAGTTTGTTTATCAAGACTATTTTCCTGACAGTAAACGCTGTTCAGAATTTGATGGTTTTGATAACAAGGTAAAACAAAAGCTCGAAGAACAGACCCAACATCTAACGTTGGTTTCTAATTTTCCAACCTTTGCTGAATTCAGTTATCAATGGATGTCTGAAAGCGAAGTGCACTGGAAACAAAGCCATTTAGCCAATGTGAAATCGATTTTAGAACATTATCTGTTGCCGAGTTTTGGTTCGTTGTTTATCGATCAGATCACCCGAGCAGATATCTTGAAACTTCAAACATCATTGGCGAAAGGAAATACAGCCAGCAAGCGAACTATTACTAATGATCGGGTCAACCATATCATGACTCCGCTTCGCTGCATCTTTGCTGAAGCGGCATTACGATTTGATATCGAAACGCCTTTTCACAACATTAAACCGCTCAAAATCGGGCGCAGCGCTATCGAGCCGTTTTCACTGATTGAGGTCAAAGCCTTTTTGGCTGGTGTTCGTGCCGATTTTCGTAATTACTACACGGTGCGTTTTTATACTGGTATGCGCACTGGCGAAATCGATGGTTTGCGATGGAAATATGTCGATCTTGAGAACCGTCAAATCACCGTTGAAGAAACACTAGTGAATGGCAAACCGGAGACACCTAAAACTCAGTCTTCATATCGTGTTATTCAGATTTCAGAACCCGTTTACCAAGCACTATTACACCAACGTGACGAAACAGGTACTCATGAGTTTGTCTTCTGCAATGAAGCAGGTAACCCGCTTGATCATCGCAATGTTACAAAACGGGTTTGGAACCCGACCCTTACATTGCTTGGTTTAAAGCACCGTCGCCCCTATCAGACTCGCCACACGACTGCGACACTTTGGTTAGCAGCTGGTGAAAACCCTGAATGGATTGCGAAACAACTCGGACACAGCACAACAAAAATGCTGTTTGAAGTTTATAGCCGTTTTGTACCGAACTTAACCCGCCAGGATGGCAGTGCCTTTAATACTTTGCTTTCCAATACTTGAGGTGCACAAAATGATGACTCTTTTATATTGGCTGAAAGACATTGAACGTAGTGGTCATTTGCCTATTTGTAGCGGGAACTTACTGTTTGGAGACAAACCTATTTCTGTGTTGATGACCAGTACACTGGCGAATACATATCCAACAGAACAGGGGCTTGCCGAAATCAAGCTTGAGATGAATAAACAGGGTTATTTCATTGCAACGGAACTTCGTTTCATTGAACCGGTGATTGATTATCCTCTCTATGCCAAAGCGATCACTTTATTGGATAAGGGCCGCTTGCCCCTGTTTTGTCGCTTTATCCATTTATTAGAACAGGTAACCGCACCCGAATTAAAACCATTTGTTGAATTCTGGAATGCGCATCCGGAACAATTTGAAGCCTATCTGGTCATGTCGGCCAGTTACCGTGAACATCACGCGTATAAACATGGTTTATTGCAACATAGTGTCGAAGTCGCTGAACTAGCCTATAACAATGCGATCAATCTTGGTCACTCCCCTCGTGAATGCCAGATCGCTCTTCTGGCGGGTCTTTTTCATGATCTAGGTAAAGTCTACAGCCAGAGTGAAGCTGATATTGCCACCTACCAGACCGGTGCCCATGAATGCCTGAATTTTTCATTGCTGGCTGCCCCACTGAAATCGTTAGCCATAAAAGATTGGGATGCACATCGGATGCTTTCCAGTATGTTGGCACCCTATCAAAAACACCGCAGTGAACAATATGCGGTTGAATCCATTTTCAGATTCGCAGATCATGCTTCTTGTTCATCCAATAAAACCCATGTTTTATTTTCGGGAAAACCAGCTTATTTTCGCAATATGAAAAATGGTGAGCAGATGATCCGTAGGCTTCCTT
>CALMKU010000121.1 GCA_937866945.1 uncultured Tolumonas sp. | reverse complement strand
TTCCAATTCATCTTTTTTCCTTACAATTAATCAGTAGAGTCAGAAAACAACACGCAAGCACCGTGTTCGGCACTCGAGACGTTTTGGCGGAATAGTGAAAAATATTCGCGTCCCATGCCACGGTGTTGGTTATGCAAATCGGGTTTTGCGGTGGCGCGTTGGCTGATATCGGTTAGCACTTCCAGCTTGCCTTCGGTAGCATCCAGCAAAATGCGATCGCCGGTTTTCAGATGCGCCAGCGGACCGCCTTTAGCGGCTTCCGGGGTGACATGAATGGCGGCAGGAATTTTCCCGGAAGCGCCAGATAAACGCCCATCGGTAACTAACGCAACTTTGTAACCGGCTTTCTGCACATTACCGAGGATTGGCATTAATTTGTGCAGTTCCGGCATACCATTCGCGGCCGGGCCACTAAAGCGCACCACAATAATGGCATCGCGATTTAATTGACCGGCTTTATAAGCAGTTTCAACGTCGTGTTGTGAATCGAAAATCAGTGCATCCGCTTCCACGATCTGGTGTTCAGGCGCTACAGCACTGACTTTGATGACGGCGCGCCCGAGATTGCCTGATAGCAGTTTTAAACCGCCGGAAACATGAAATACCTGATCTTTTGCTGCAATCACATCGGGCTGTTTTGATTCAGCTACTTCCTGCCAGTAAAGCTTGCCATTATCTAAAAAGGGCTGGTGGAAATGGGCTCTGAAATCACCGCTGAATGTTTGTGCATCCGTGTTCAGCAACCCGCGTTCCGCAAGTTGTTTCAGTAATAACGGTACGCCGCCAGCTTGATGGAAGGCGTTAATGTCTGCCGGACCATTTGGGTAGACCCGGGCCAATAGCGGTACAACGTCGGAAAGATCACTGAAGTCATCCCATGTCAGCAGTAAACCCGCAGCACGGGCCACCGCCACCATATGCAGGGTGTGATTGGTGCTGCCGCCGGAAGACAGTAGCGCGACCAAACCGTTAACCAATGAACGTTCATCCATGATTTGCCAAAGCGGACGATATTGCGAGCCGCCAGCTACTTGGGAGGTGATCAACGCGGAGGCTTTTTCTGTCAGCGCCAGCCGTAGCGGATCATCCGGATGCACGAACGCCGAGCCGGGTAGCATCAGGCCCATCGCTTCAAACACCAGCTGGTTGGTGTTGGCTGTACCATAGAAAGTGCAGGTGCCATGGCTGTGATAAGCTTGATTTTCCATCTCCTGCAAGGCATCACGCCCCAGCTTTCCGGCCGCATATTGTTGTCGGACCTGCACCTTCTCATCATTGCTGATGCCGGTGCTCATTGGCCCTGCGGGGATAAACGCGGTTGGCAGATGACCAAAGGCCAGCGCTCCCATTAATTGACCGGGGGCGATTTTGTCGCAGATCCCCAGCAGCAAGGTGGCGTCAAAGGCGTTGTGACTCAGTGACACGGCGGTGGCTTGTGCAATAACATCGCGGGAAAACAGCGACAGATCCATGCCAGCCTGACCTTGCGTGACGCCATCACACATGGCTGGTACACCGCCAGCCACTTGCGCCGAATGGCCCAGCGCGCTAACCACCGCTTTGATTTGTGCTGGATAGTCGGCATAGGGCTGGTGGGCACTCAGCATGTCGTTATATGCCGTGATGATCCCGACGTTACAACGTGTCATATCCATCAATGTCGATTTCTGTGCCTGCGGGCAGGCGGCAACCACGTGCGCCAGATTACCGCAGGCCAGTTGTGCCCGCGGTCTGCCTTGTGCCGCTTGCAGCTGCATCAGTTCGATATATTGCTGACGGCTTTGTTCGCTGCGATGACGAATGCGTTCAGTTACGTGCCGGATTACAGGATGCATACTTCAGTTCCTTTTAGACAATCAACGGGCTCGGGCTGCCGGATTAACGCAGTTGACCGAAACGTCGTTGTTGAGTGCGGCAATCAAGTTATCGACGGCACAACGCACCATCGCATAGCGGGTTTCATGCGTTGCCGAGCCGATATGCGGCAGGGCGACCACATTCGATAATGACAACAGTGGCGAATCGGCTGGCAGTGGTTCTTTCTCAAACACGTCCAGCCCCGCACCGCGGATCACACCTTGTTGCAAAGCGTCAATCAAGGCAGCTTCATCGACAATTTTGCCGCGTGAACCATTGATCAAAAAGGCACTTGGTTTCATTTTCTGCAGCTGTGCTTTGCCAATGAACTTTTCGGTTTCCGGCAACAGCGGCAACACCACACAGACAAAATCAGATTGTGCGAGTAGGTCATCTAACTCGCAGCGGCGGGCTTTGAAATCCTGTTCCGCCATCGGGTTTGCTACGTCGTTGTAATACAGCACCGACATGCCAAAACCGGCATACGCACGTTTAGCGACGGCATAACCAATACGCCCCATACCAAGAATGCCGATCGTTTTACCGTTTACGTCGGTGCCATAACAATCGACCCCAATACTGCGGGTCCAGCGGCCTTCCTTCACCATTTCCGCCATTTCAATCACCCGGCGGGCGCTGTTTAACACCAGCGTGAAAATGGTATCGGCGGTGGTTTCAGTCAGTACACTTGGGGTATGCATCAGGTTGATTTTCCGTTCCGTTAAGTCAGGCACATTAAACTGGTCAACACCGACAGAGATGGTGGAAATAGCACGCAGAGCCGGGGCTGCATTTAGATAGTCGGCAGTGATGGGGCAACTAGCCCCAATCAGTCCTTCTGTGTTACTCAGTGCGCCAATAAAATCAGCGCGGTTGGCATCGGTTATGCCCTCAAAGAAAGCCACGTTGAAGTGGCTTTGCAGACGTTCCAGCTGGTCAGCAGGGATTTTTTTGTACAGTACAACATTCGGTTTCATACTAATTCCCTCTTAAGCAGCTTGCGGTAATGAGTGGGCTGATTGCTCATCAGCGTTAGGTTTTACGATCAGCGTCAAGATGACTGACACAAACAGCGCACTGCCCATGAAGATGTAAGACGCGCCAGGACTGCCTGTCGCACCATTCAGATAACCGACAACCCATGAACCGATGAAGGAACCTAATGCACCCATGCTGTTGATCAGCGCCATCGCGCCGCCAGCAACATTTTTCGGCAGCATTTCTGGAATGATGGCGAAGAACGGGCCATATGGGGCATACATTGAGGCACCGGCAATCACTAGCAGCGTGTATGACAACCAGAAGTTATCAGTACCCAATAAGAAGGAGCCTAGGAAGCAGATTGCACCGATCAGCAGCATTGGCCACACAAACAGTTTGCGGTTTTGCATGCGGTCAGACAGCCAGGACACAGTGATCATCGCAATAGTAGCGGCCAGATAAGGAACGGAAGACAACCAACCGGTTTGGACCATCCCCATATTGGAGGCACCACGAATGATGGATGGCAACCAGAGCACGAAGCCATACACACCGATACTCCAGCAGAAATATTGCGCACACAGCAGGATCACATTTCTGGATTTGAACGCTTCCGCATAGTTACGCACTGGTTTGATATTTTTCTGCTCGTTAACCATGATCTCATTCAGATCATCTTTTTCTTGCTGAGTCAGCCAGTTAACTTGCTGTGGTTTGTCACGTGCGGTTTTCCACCAGTAGAAAGCCCACAGCACGGCAGGGAAACCTTCCAGAATGAACATTTCACGCCAGCCCAAAGCTTGGATAAGATAACCGGAAAGTACTGACATCCACAGCACTGTGACGGGATTACCCAGGATCAGGAAGGTATTGGCGCGGGAACGTTCCGATTTAGTAAACCAGTTACTGATATAAATCAGCATTGCAGGCATAACCGCGGCTTCCACCACGCCGAGCGTAAAGCGGATGATGATCAGCATCGGGATATTACTGACCAGACCGGTTAATGTAGCGCAAGCACCCCATAACAGTACGCACAGGAAAATCAGTTTCCGGACACTGCGCTTTTCCGCGTAAATGGCGCCAGGGATCTGAAAGAAAAAATAACCCAGAAAAAACAGCGAGCCGAGCAGGGATGACATCCCTTTGGTGATGCCCAGATCTTCGTTAATACCGGCAGCAGCGGCAAAACTGTAATTGGCCCGGTCGAGATAAGCCAGACTGTAGGTAATAAACACAATCGGCATGATGTGCCACCATCTGGATGGGGCAGGGAGCTTAGTATTCATACTTGTTCCTCTTTAATTTGTTATGCAGAAACCGTTGTGGTTTCTTGTGTCATCGTCATCTCTGTAATCAGAGCTTTTTTTGTTGGAAGACCTTCACTATCACCAATTACCTGAATTGCCCGGGCACCGATAAAATTACCGCGAGCGACAGCATTTTTTATTGTTTTTCCTTCCAGTAATGCGCTGATAATGCCAACGGCAAAACCATCACCAGCACCTACGGTATCCACCACGTTTTTCACGAACACAGCAGGAACGACACCTTTTTCACCTTCTGCTGTTTTGTAATACGCACCTTCTTCACCGGTTTTAATCACGACGGTTTTAACTCCGCCATCGAGATAGAAATCAGCAATGGCTTCCGGTGTCGTAAAGCCGGTCAGAATGCGGCCTTCTTTCATACCCGGCAGCACCCAGTCGGCAGCAAAAGCCAGTTTGTTCAACTGTGTCACCATCTCTTTTTCGGAACGCCACAACACAGGGCGCAAGTTCGGATCAAACGAAACGGTTTTGCCATGCGCGCGCATCCACTGTGCGGCATAAGCGGATAATTCGTATGACGTCGGTGACAACGCTGCCGCCACACCGCTTAAATGCAGATGACGAGCACTGCCAAAATAGGCTTCGTTAAAATCAGCCAGCGAGAGGTGGCTGGCGGCTGATCCTTTGCGGAAATATTCCACAATGGGATCGGTCCCATTTTCGGCTTTAGATTTAAGCTGAAAGCCGGTAGGGTAGGCGTTATCGATGGTGACCGCCCGGCGATCGACATGTTCTTTGTCCAATGTGTCTTGAATAAAACGGCCAAAAGAGTCATTACCCAAGCGGCTTACCCAGCCACATTTCAGTTCAAGACGCGCCAGACCAATGGCGACATTCAATTCTGCACCAGCGGCACGGCGAACAAATTGTTCTACGCGATGTAAATCACCGGTTTGTGTGGCGACAAACATCATCATGGCTTCACCGAAGGTGACGACATCCAGTTCGGCAGATTTAGTGTGAGCTTGTGTTGTCATTTATCATTACACCTCTTTCAATTTAGCCACGTAATAACGGGTTACTTCAGTCAGATCTGCGCCTTCCAGTGGAAATTCGATACCGCGAGGCACATTGGTCGGCAGCATTGCCAGCAAGTCTTTCCAACTGCCATCGCTGTGGTCCAGCGCGATAGCTTTTACTTTGCCTTGGTCGTTATGGCTGGCTTTGACATGCACATAAGCAACCTGGGCAGCCAGTGCTCTGGCCGCGACAAAAGCGTCTTCGTCCAGCCAGTTCCAGTTCGCCATATCAAAAGTCATGGAAATCGGTAATTTCTGCGAAACCACCATGCCGAAGAATGCGATTAACGGACTGATGCGACCACCTCCTAAGGTTTGATCGTTTTCAATCAATAACTTAACCGGCTGTGATTTGAGAACTGCGTTAATGCTGGTTAAATCGGTAGCGTTGGTGATTGAGCCCAGTGGCAGTTTCAGCGTACGGGCTTTCAGCCGAGCCGCATTTTTCAGGTGTAGTGTCAGTCGTTCCAGCTCTGGCTGACCATCTTCTGTCAGCAGTGATTCCGGCACGGAATAAACTGCAAACAGGCCATGCGCACTGATTTGTGAAGCCAGTTCATCCAGTTGGTCGGTTGAAGTTAGCAGCTCATGGCGGATCTCAACTCCGTCAGCGCCACTGGCTTTGATCATTGGCAGCAGCGCTGCTTGTCCACCAAGCTCTCTGACGGTGTCAGCACCATAGGCTGAAGTGACGACGACAATTTCCTTACTCATACAAATCCTTATTAATCAGGTGTATACGATCAATATCTTTAGGGTGTGGATACCAGCAAAAGATATTTGATGAAGATATTCTGTTCGATGAGGTGATTATGGGACCGGTCCCATCAAAAGATCCATTTCAGGAATTTAGAAATATGAGGCTGGTCACTATTCCATGAAAAAAATAGGTCTTTAAGCGGGTTGCCAGTAACAAATGAGCCTGGAATGGAGCATATGAGAGAAAAGAAATTGATAAATACAATTACTGGCGTCAGCTTTGGCTTGAATTCATGTTTAATATGCAGATGAACCAACAACAGAGATTTTCTTTATGAGCAAACATATCGGTAAAACTGTATTCAATTCAGATCAGATTAAAGCCGGCGTAAGCAATGTCGCGGATCAGTTAAACAAAAAATTTAGTAATGATGATGCCGTTATTATCACGGTTGTACCGGGCGGCATTTTGTTTACTGCTGATTTGGTCAGACAGTTAACTTTTGATGTTTCAATGGATTACATTTCTTGCCCGCATACACCGGGAGAAAAAAACAACGCTTCACCCATCATTTATTATCAAAATATCAACATAGCTAACCGGCATGTGGTTTTGGTTGATGATGCTATTGAATCTGGTGGCACCATGAAGCGGATCGTTGAGTTTTTAGCACAAAATTACAGTGTTAAATCCATTTCGGTTGCGACGCTGTTTGTTAAACCGGGTCGGGTCAATATTCCGGTTGAGCAGCATTTTGCTTATGAAATGGAAAGTGATGACTTGCTGGTGGGTTACGGATTACCCTGGAATGATAAATACCGGAACATGCCCTTTATATCTCAGCTAATCAAATAACCTCAGCGTTGGCTTAATCGGCTGTTTAACGTCAGCAGTAGTAATGTTATTCCGCAAAATCCGGCGCCAGCCAGAAATGTGGCCGAGGCGCCGAAACTATCCCACAACCAGCCAGCGACGACACTGGCGATCAGCATAGCTACACCACTGGCCAGATTGAAAAAGCCAAATGCCGTGCCACGAAGATCGTCGGGGGCGGTATCGGCCACCAGCGCAGCCAAAATGCCCTGTGTTAACCCCATATGCAGGCCCCAGAGCACAATACCGAGTAATAAGATGCTCCAGTGTCCATCTACTGCTAATGCCAGATCTGCGGCGAGTAGCATGACTAAACCATGGGCCAATAATTTATAACGACTGATATGGTCAGACATATGACCAAACGGATAAGCAGACAGTGCGTAAACAATATTCATCAGCACCATGACCAAAGGGATGTAGGCAATCGGAACTCCGCTATCCTGAGCGCGTAAGACTAAAAACGCTTCGCTGAATCGGGCGAGCGTGAATATGCTGCCAATACCGACAACCCACCAATAACAGCTATCCAACCGCTGCAGATTAGCTATCACCAACGGATTGGTGCGTGGTGCAGAGGAATGCGATTCTGGTTCAGAGACACCCAAAATCAGCAACAACACAGCCAAAAAACCGGGGATCACAGCGACCCAGAATACGGCCCGGAAATCATTGGCCCAAAGCAGCATCAACCCGACCGCCAATAATGGCCCGACAAACGCACCGACGGTATCCAGCGACTGACGTAAACCAAAGGCGGCACCGCGTAATTCCGGTGGCGTGACATCGGCGACCAATGCATCACGTGGTGCACCACGAATGCCTTTACCCACCCGATCGGTCAGGCGGGCGGTCAAAACAAATCCAAGGCTGCTGGAAAGGGCAAATACGGGTTTGGTAAAGGCACCCAGCGCATAACCAGTCACGGCCAGCCACTTGCGTTTACCGAAATAATCACTGATCACACCGGAAAAGACCTTCACGATCAGCGCGGTAGCTTCTGCCAGGCCTTCAATCAACCCCACCATCAACGTGCTGGCGCCCAGTGTTGTTACCATAAACAGCGGTAGCAGGCTGTGGATCATTTCGGATGAAATATCCATCAGCATACTGACAAATCCCAGAACCCAGACTGCGGTCGGAATGCGTCGTAATGAAAAATATTTCATGATCAATCCCATCATTTATCGTTTTTAAAAAACAGTCTTGGTGTGATTAGCTTTTCCAGTTCCATCAATAGATAGATCAGTAAGCAACTACCGATGATCACGAACCAATCGTGCAGATCAATAGCGGCGGTGCCAAATAGGGTGTGCATAAACGGTAAATAGGTTAGCGCCAGTTGCATCAGAGTCAGCGCAAAGATCGCCAATAAAGCATAGCCATTATCCAGCCAACTGGTCAGATCCAGCGTGGTGCTATTTAATGCCCGACAGCTGATCAGATAAACCATTTCAGCAACCACTAGGCTATTAATGGCGACAGTGCGGGCACGGTTTAAATCGGGTTGATGTGATGTACTCCAGTTATAAAGGGCCAGTGTCAGCCCCATTAGTAACACAGAAACAAAAGCAATACGGAAAAGCAGCGCCATGCTCAGGAGTGATTCATCATTTTGCCGCGGTGAACGCTGCATAATATCGGGTGCCGCGCGGTCGAAGACGAGAGGTAATGACAACGTAATCGCACTAACCATGTTAACCCACAAGATCTGTAC
>CALMKU010000120.1 GCA_937866945.1 uncultured Tolumonas sp. | reverse complement strand
GTATTTGAAGGGTAACAGTCGTATTTTGAATATCAACACTAAATCAATGAGTTATAAAGGTTATTAAAAAAGCTACTGCATTGATTTCGAAAATTGATGTTGTATCAAGATCTTTGATACGAAACAGTTGATGAGCAATATTCAAGATCACTTGTGGCTTGTCCCCCCCTTCTTATTCACATTTGTCTTCCGTCTCCAATCAGCGTTGTCGTATAACCTTTCTTCCGGCATAGATGGCCAACTAAACCAAGCGAATGAAAAGATTTGTGGGTACCAATGCAGTTGATAACCGTCTAACTGGTTAGAATACAAGCATCAGGATAACATCTTATCCAGTCGTAGCTTTGCCATTTCCTGCAGGAAGGTTTTCGTGAATACCCATGTTACAGCCCGTCAACAAGCACAATTGGCTTTTGCTACCAGTGGCCAAAATCTGATCGTGGGAGATGTCGCCAACTGCCCCTTGTCACCCGCCGCACTGGCGGCACTGACGCCTGACTCTCCGCTGGTTGTTGAACACTTTGATGGGGGCTTGACGGCGAGGGTACTGCATTTGAGTGTTGCGGGCGTTCATTACACTCTCAAACAACGGCGGGCAGAAGCGCGAGTACTCAACATTGATGGCGAAACATCTTTTCTAAACGAGGTACAGCGTCGTGCTGATTTCACCCGACTTAAAGCTGATCCGGTTTGTAGTGAGCGATTCGGGCATATCGTGCCAACCCTATATGCTGATTATCAGCAAGGGATCATTCTTTCACCCTGGTTGCCGGGTCGACAATTGGATCACTTCAGTGCGGATATTTTCCGGCAGATCCTGACTACGGCTGTCGCTTGTGAAGAAGCCGGCTTAATGGAATGGGATCTTTGCCCGGGGAATATCATTGAGGATCAGGGGCAAATCTGGTTGTTTGACTTTGGTTACATGTACCCGTTTGATCCGCTGGTCGATTTCAATAGCAATGGTCAGAGTGATCCGTTGTTCCATGCCTGTGAACGCATTGAGACCCGTCATTTTTTCGGCTGGCTGTTGCGACAGCGCAATGTGATGAGCGAGGCGGAACAACTGGCTTTGTTTCGTGAGTTGAAAGTAGTGGCAATCGAAGTATATCAGCAGAAATTGGCCTGGTTGACAGCGCATGGTGCCTGCACCGCAGTGCTGAACTGGGTTGCTTCTTTCATCGTACGCTGGCAACGCATGCTGCAAGATCCAGTTTCGCTGGCAAGCTTGTTCGAGATGGAGGGTTTTCGCTCGCACGTACTGGATATCGAAGATGATCTGCACGGCAAAAGCTGCACCGCTTTGACTTTACAACGATTGGATTTTGTCGAACAGTGTATTAATACCCGGTTTGCGGCGTTGCAAGAGGGTGGAGTATTGTTTTATGACAACGCGGGAAAGACTCAGACTGAGTTATTGGCCTTGTATACAGATAAACGACGGCAGGCAATGCAATATCAACTTTGAATGGTTTTATCTTGATATGTTTTCGCCAATATAACTTATAGTTATACCGGAAAGGGCGGCGGCCTGATAAGCCACATCTCGGCACTCAAGTCACTCGCTGCGGCTGCTTCCTTCCGGACCTGACCGAATTCACGAGTTATTGATGCGAGAGGACCCACCAGGCCGCCATTACTGAAACGCCGCAGATAGTATCAAACCCGCTGTAAATTGCAATAAAAGCTTTAAAAACAATTTACTGAATACAATGTGTTCTATAAATTAGTTACTGATTTGTATTATCTTTGAAACTAATTGTCCCTGAACTCCATCGACATACATCCGCTCCAGTGTTTCTCGCTGTGACATGTTTTCGACACCTTCCGCTATCACCACACAACCCAACCGATGCGATATTTCTACGATCATTCTGATGAATTGCTGACTGGCGCTGTCGCGTTCAATAGAATCAATTAATGCCGAGTCTAATTTAATATAATCGGGTCGTAATTCACGATAAAGACGAAATGATCCTAAGCCTCTGCCAAATTTAGAAATACAGGAACGACTTCCAACCCGGCGTAGCATTTCAAACATACGGATGCTTGCTGCAAGATGACAATCAAGGATCTCTTCATCAATTTCGAATACGAGGTTAGGTGCAATGCTCTGTTCCCGTAATAAAATACGTTCTAACCAGATCATAAATGATGAATTAAATAGTGCACTAACACTGAGGTTGAGACCCCAGCGAGCTACATTTTCAGGATGAAATCTATGTTGCTGCAGCATATTTTCTACGACCAACTCTTCCAGTTTACTCATGATACCGTGTCGCATAGCCATAGCATAAACCGTTTCAGTCGGTAGAATTTGATGATTTTCCCCCATGAACCGAGGGATGATTTGGATATAGTTATTAACGGCCATATTCAACAGTTGAATGGCCTGACCATTAAAACTGATACTGCGTGAATCAATAATAAATTGAATTGCTTGTCGCCAATGACTTTCGCCCTGAAATGCATCATTTGCATCTTCTTCCTGAATATACCAGCCATTAACAACACTGGTTTGCGCTTTTGCCAAGGCTAAGTCTGCACGGGATAAGGGTTGTTCTGGCAATTGTCCGGGGCGAAGAAAAGTAATGCCAGTATAGGCTGCACTGTCCATCGACATTTGTAGCTGGAAATTATCAAATAGCTGCTTTAGCTCTTTTCCTAATATATGTGCAATAGACGGCGTGACATTTTTAATTAGAATTGCATAATCACTGCTTGATAATCGATATAAATGATTCGTAGAAAAACGATGCCCGACATATTGTACTATTTCAGCAATAGCTAATAGATATTGATCTCCTGCCACTCTGCCGCGTTGATGATTAATAGTGGATAGTTCGGTAGATCTAATCAGACACAGGCATGCTTGTTCAGACTGATTTTCTTGCTGCAAAAATTCAGTAATATCTTTACGGAACGCGCTCCGGTTTTGGAGGCTAGTCAGATTATCTTGCAGAACTTTATGTTCTAACTCCGAATTAATACTTTTTATCTTATCGATATCTTGCTGCAGAGAATCATGATTTCGCTGGATCACAGAAGATAAAAGAGGAAAAATTTTTGATGTAGGCTGATTATCCATTAACTGCAATGCAGTGAGTGATTCCGCTTTTTTCAGTAAAATTTGCCCAGATGAGCCAAGAATTAACAGTGACAGTATCAACAATCCATTTGATATCAATAACAGCTCGCTACTCACAGAATCAGCAAACAAATAATCAAGAACTAGCGTGTTGATTGTTACTGTCAGCAGCAAAACGATACCTAAGGATAACCACTGCTTTTGATAGATATTACGTACTTTCATCCATGGCTCCTTGTTTATTCTTTTTACTCTTTGTTTCTATCCTTATAGCATAAAACATAAACAACTCTTTTATACCAGCTGACAACATTCTCAGAAAAAAAACACATTTTTTGCAGATACTGGTGTGCTCTGAGTAGCAAATTAGAAGAATTATAGGCAATAAGCTCAGATTCGTGATCTCTCGAATGGAACTTGTTTCATTTAAAGAACATCATGGTTCCGTTGCAATGGATTGATAATGAATGAGTTAGCTCCATTTGGCAACCAAACGTGTCTTTTAGTTGTTATCACGGGAGGTTTTTATGGTTTCAGTAGATCCGCAGGGCATGACTCAGGCCAGAGAAGCAATTAACCAAACTCTGGCACTGGTTCTGGCGGGAGGACGAGGCAGTCGGTTAAAGCAACTGACTGATAATAGAGCAAAACCAGCAGTACACTTCGGTGGTAAATTCCGAATTATTGATTTCGCACTCTCTAATTGTATTAACTCAGGCATCACCCGCGTAGGTGTGGTTACACAATATAAGTCCCACAGTCTTCTTCGTCATATTCAGGCTGGTTGGTCTTTCCTGCGTTATCAAATGAATGAATTTATTGATTTGCTTCCGGCGCAGCAGCGTTTAGATGAAGTGAATTGGTACCGTGGTACCGCTGATGCGGTTTATCAAAACGTGGATATTATCCGCGATTACACGCCTAAATATGTCTTAGTACTTGCTGGTGACCATGTTTACAAAATGGACTATGCCAGCATGCTGCTTGATCACGTGCGTCTGGGCGGTAAAGTTACCGTTGCATGTATTGAAGTACCTAAACACGAAGCGACTGCTTTTGGTGTAATGGATATTGATGAAAATCGTCAAATTACTGAATTTGTAGAAAAACCGGCTAATCCGCCAACAATCCCTGGTAATCCAGAAGTTTCTCTGGCGTCTATGGGGGTATATGTCTTTGATGCCGACTACCTGTATCAATTACTGGAAGAAGATCAGCAAGACGAAGGTTCGCGTCGTGATTTCGGCATGGACATCATTCCTAAAGTAGTAAAACAAGGTATTGCCTACGCTCATCCTTTCAGCATGTCGTGTGTTGGCTGCAAAGATCATGAAGATAAAGAAAGCCAATGCTACTGGCGTGATGTTGGAACAGTAGACTCTTTCTGGGAAGCTAATATGGATCTGGCTTCTGTTGTTCCAGAACTGGATTTGTACGATGAAAGTTGGCCAATCTGGACTAACCAACGGCAGTTGCCACCGGCAAAATTTGTGCAGGACTTTAATGGTCAATCAGGTAGTACGTTAAACTCAGTACTTTCCGGTGGTTGTATCGTCAGCGGATCTATTATTCACAACTCAGTATTGTTTTCTGGTGTAAGGGTGCATTCAGGTTGTACGTTGGATGGCGCCGTTATATTTCCTGATGTCGTGATAGGACGGGGTAGTCGTTTACGTAAAGTAATCATTGATAAACATTGCAATATTCCGCCTGGAACAATCATTGGTGAAAACCCGGCAGAAGATGCAAGACGTTTTCATCGCAGCGAAAATGGCGTCGTGCTAGTAACTCGCTCAATGTTTGATAAGTTGAAAGAGTAGTTATACGTTCATAAAAAAAGGCTGCGTTGCAGCCTTTTTTGTTGGGGAGAATTTTGTTATTGCTGAGTAATAATCCAATGCTGAAACGCTTTGCGTGCTTGTGGATCTGCGCGATTGTACCAGTATTTTAGCATTTCCAATGATTGCAGATTTTTGTTACCAACCACAGCGGTAGAGTCATTTGCTTTTTGGAGCGTACCGTTAACAGAAATAGAACCATCTTCATTGATTACGGGTTGCTGAAACGCTTTACCCAAAGCCAGTAGCTCTTCCTGATAATCCCGGCCAATTTGCAGACCTTCTTTTTTAGGTAGCTCAAAAATATGAGCTGTCTTAACCACTTTACTATTACGATCAATCAACTGTAATTTCTGGTTTTTTAGAAAAGCTTTTGCTTGCGGTGCTTCTCTCAATAGCGGCAGGTCAAAAGTAAGCTGTTCTTGTCCATCAGTTTTGAAGTTAACAACCAGTGGTTCTCCACTCACCAGGTCAATCGAATCTCGTTTGCTGTAATTACCTTCAAAACGGATCACTAATTGATGCTCACCTGCTGACAATTTAACGTCAGAATCATTTGTTTTGTAAGATTTACCATCCACCAGATAAGTCGCATACGGACGAGGAACAGTAACAACTGTATCTGCCCATGTTGATGCACAAATAAATAATGTCAGAGCACTTAAAGATCGGGACAACACATTCCGGAACAGCAAAGTCATAACTAATCCTTGATAACGGTTATTTCTAAGCGAGACATTCTAGCCTTCTATTTAACCAGAGCAATAGAAGATGAAATAGTAAAAATCAAATGAGTGCGTATTTCGGCGATTGCGATCGCCTGTTTCGGGATAATCCGATCACTTCTG
>CALMKU010000119.1 GCA_937866945.1 uncultured Tolumonas sp. | reverse complement strand
GTTTTATATTGATCTTCCAGCACATTACTGAAAATACTTTCAATCATCCAGACGCGATACAAACTATTAAAGACATAGCTCTGCCCATCCACACGCAGTTCAATCACGGGGAAATCAGGCTGGGACTTCATTTCACAGAGCATGTCATTTTCTTGAAGCTTGGCTTCCACATCTTCGGTGATCAATGCTGTGATTTCCAATTCTTGCATCAGTTGATCAAAATGCGATTTAAAGGATAAATCTTTGCCTTGGGTCCAAACGGCTTTCAAAATCCGATACATGGCATCAATGCGCTGCTCTTCAGGCACGCTATAAAATAACTGCGCCATCGCCAAAGTGGCTGCTTGCGTCGGACGGCAAAACGGTGTGAATTTGATTTCTGTCCGTTTGGATAAACGCGTTGCCAAACTCCAATCAAACCCGTCTCGACCGTGATAACTGAGCGGGTAGACATTGAGCTGAATATTATAATAATCGGCCAGTTCTTCTTTAATATAAGCCAATAACAACCATGAAATTGGATCTTCCAGCGCAACGTATAGGTCTAACTCTGGATCGAGCGCCTGAATTTCATTTAACTCTTCAGCATCACTAATCAAATGCTCACGCCAATCAATATGATTGATCAAGAAAATTGGGTTATCGGTAAATAATTTTTGTTGTTTTAAACGGCGCGTTAAACGCAGCAGATCATCGACGGCATGATACTGACGGTCACCGAGCTGGAAGTAACTGGCCAGTACCGCATCATCATTAAAAATACGTTCTGGAAAGTGTTGCTCTTGATGATGACGGCTGGCCATCGCATATAAGGTGCGCAGCTTACCTTCTTGTTTTTGCCACAGCATGTGAAACACATCTTCAAGCAAATACAAAAAGTCCTGCCCACGCAGCGGCGTATGCCGCAAAATGGTTTCTGCTTGGCTCAACGCCTCAGGACTGGGTTGTTCTGGCGTTTCATGAAAGCTAAAACGGTGCTGACGCGACAGAATTTTGGCATCATTTAAACAATAAGTTTGCCACTCCAAAGCCGACATTTGGTTCGGAGGTTCAGCAGCCTGACTGGAAATGACCACCTTCAATGGCTTCAGTTCATCCGCTAAAATTTCTTCAATTTGTGGTAACTGCTGAACCGCTAAATAGCTATATACATCGTCGAGGCGTAAATGAATACTCAAGCCTTGTTCTGTAGATACGACCGTTTGACGAATCGGTTTTTGGTAAAACCAACGCGATCGAATCGGATCGAACCATCGACGCAACAGTGACATGAGCAAAGCCTCTAAATTAAACCCTTGAAAGTACTACAAGGGTTTATATCAATTCACAGCAAAATGATCAATTAGACATCTAAATTTAGATCAGTTACCGCGCCTTTTTCCGCACCAGTGGTCAGTTTTGCAAACTTGGCCAAAGCCCCATAACGATAATTCGGTTGCGGTTTCACCCACGCGGCTTGACGCGCTGCGATCTCTTCTGCCGAAACATGCCACGTCATTTCGCGGGTTTCTGCATTAATCGAGATTTTATCGCCATTTTGCACTAAACCAATTGGCCCACCTTCATAGGCTTCTGGGGTTACATGTCCAATCACAAAGCCATGGCTGCCACCAGAGAAACGACCATCGGTGATCAGCGCCACAGATTTACCGAGACCTTTACCAATAATCGCTGAGGTCGGTTTCAGCATTTCAGGCATGCCCGGTCCACCTTTAGGCCCTTCACCACGAATCACCACCACTTCACCCGCTTGAACTTCGCCATCTAAAATGCCACGCATCGCGCCGATTTCACCTTCAAAGACACGTGCGGGCCCTTCAAAGTACAGACCTTCTTTGCCGGTAATTTTAGCCACAGCACCTGTTGGAGACAGGTTACCTTTAAGCACCACCAAGTGAGAGTCTTTTTTAATTGGCGCGTCGAACGGTAAAATAATCTGCTGACCTTCTGGATAGTCTTCAACCTCAGCCAAATTTTCCGCCAAGGTCTTTCCAGTTACCGTTAAACATGAACCATCGAGCATGCCAGCATCAAGCATTCGCTTCATCAGCGGTTGAATGCCCCCAATCGCGATCAACTCAGACATCAAATATTTGCCAGATGGACGCACATCGGCCACCACGGGAATATCTTGCCCAATACGGACAAAATCATCCAAACTCAGTTCAACCCCAGCAGTATGTGCCATTGCCAGTAAGTGCAGCACGCCATTGGTCGAACCACCCAAGGCAATCAGCACTTTAATTGAGTTTTCAAATGCGGCTTTGGTCATGATATCGCGTGGTTTCAGGTCTAAGCGCAGCAAATTCATCACCGCTTCACCTGCTTTTTGACAGTCGATCCGCTTGTCATCCGAAACCGCTTCTTGTGCAGAGGAGCCCGGCAAACTCATGCCCAAGGCTTCAATCGCAGAAGCCATCGAGTTTGCAGTGTACATGCCACCACATGAACCCGGCCCCGGCAACGCCACTTCTTCAATCTGTTTGACTTGAATGGCACTGATTTCACCTTTGGCGTGCTGACCCACAGCTTCAAAGACAGAAATCATGTCGGTATGCCCTGCGCCCGGCTTGATTGTCCCGCCATAAACAAACAAACCCGGACGGTTTAAACGGGCTAAGCCCATGATACAACCCGGCATATTTTTGTCACA
>CALMKU010000118.1 GCA_937866945.1 uncultured Tolumonas sp. | reverse complement strand
ATTGCTCGCGAATTTGAGCAGCATAAGGTGTTAAGTCTTCATCGGTGCGACAGCGGAATTCCCAAACCCCTTCCGCATTAGGCAATTGATGTAAATAAGCCTGCTGCATGGTGAGTTTATAAAAATCGGTGTCGGTCAGACTTTGCACACAGAGAGTGTCAGACATAGGGGATTCTACCAATTTGGTTCCTATGAGATACCAATAAAAAGAAAGGTATTGCAGAGGAACCAATGTGTCAATTATTATTTCCGGCAGCAAAATAAATAAGGTTTAGAAATGTCCCGAATTGCCGTGATGGGTTCTGCTTTTAATCCGCCGTCGCTCGGCCACAAAGATGTGGTGGAACAGGCGTTAAAGCAATGCGATCAGGTTTGGCTGGTGCCAGCCTTCCGTCATGCGTGGGGAAAAAGTATGGCGCCCTACTCACAACGCTGTCAGATGGTTGAATTATTTGTGCAAGACATCGCCGATCCGCGAGTCAGCCTGTGTGCCATCGAGCATGAAATTGCCGGTGAAAAACCGGTTTATAGTTATGATTTACTGGCCGCCTTGCAAACACGCATTCAGCCGGATGACCAACTACTGCTTGTCATCGGGCCGGATAATGCCGCAGCCTTTGATAAATTTTATCGTGCTAATGATATTCTCCAGCACTGGCAATTACTGGTAGTCAAAGAGCGCATTTCTGTGCGCAGTACAAAAATACGTACTGCGTTACAACAACATAAACCCATCACCGAGATGACCACGCTCAGCGTGGCTGATTTCTTAGCTACCCATCCTGTCTACGGTGGCACGAGCTTATGATCAGTACAATTGATACCGTATTACTGCGCATTGCTGATAATGAATTACAGGTATTGCTCTGGCAACGACCGCAGGATAGTCGTGCCTTTGCCAGTGAATGGGCCTTACCCGGTGGCTGGGTGTTAGAAGAGCACGATCAAACGCTGGAACAAGCAACCTGTCGTATTCTGGAACAGAAGGTCGGTTTAAAACCTGACTATATCGAGCAAGTCGCAACTATCGGCAATCACCACCGTGATCCGGCGGGGTGGTCAATAACGGTATTGCAGTTAGCACTGATTCGTTACAGCCACTCTCAATTAC
>CALMKU010000117.1 GCA_937866945.1 uncultured Tolumonas sp. | reverse complement strand
GAACGCGTGTATGAAGTGCTGGATAAAACCGGCATGTTACCGGAAGCACTGAATCTGGAAATTACCGAATCAGTGGTGTTGGAAGGGCTGGAAGACACCATCCAAAAGATGACGGAACTTAAATCGATAGGCATTAGTTTTTCTATTGATGATTTTGGTACCGGATATTCTTCATTAGGTTATCTGACCCGCTTGCCGGTCAACGAACTCAAGATTGACCGTACCTTTATCAAAGGCATTCCGAATGATGTCAGCAATATGGCCATTGCTGAGGCAGTATTAGCGATGGCGCGTCATTTGGGCTTCAATGTGACAGCGGAAGGGGTGGAAACCCGCCAGCAGCTTCAGTTCCTAAAACAGCAATCTTGCCATTTCTATCAAGGGTATCTGGCGAGTAAGCCATTACCGGCAGAAGTGATGGCTATCTATGCCTCTGATTACCTCAATAAGAAATAAGTCTGCCAGTCAGCGGTAAATTCGCTGTCAGCACCCTGACGCTGTGTTTATAATCTTCCGGTTACAGCCGGAGTTGTGCTGTTGTTGATACCCGGGATGGATTGCATCGTCATGAAAACGCGAATAGTTGTGCTGTTACTCAGTGGGTTGATGGCATTTAATGTCATGGCATCGTCTTCTTTAACCGCTGAGCGCAACCGTTTTACTGCTGTGTTGCCGCTGCTTAAAGCCGGTAATTTCAGCTCTCTTTCGTCAGCGAAAGACGAGTTGGCAGATTATCCGCTGCTACCTTATCTGGATTATTACGCGCTCTCTTATCAGCCCGATATCAACCGACTGAGTGAAGTGCAGCGTTTTGCTGCCCAATATCCACAAAGTTATCTGGCCAGCCGTCTGACAGAGAGTTATGCCTATCTGCTGATGCAGAACAACATGTGGCAAGAATATCTACAGTTACAACCGAACGAACCGCAATCGATGACATTGCGCTGTGCCTGGCATATGGCGCAATACCAAACCGGACAAACGGATAAAGCCATCGAGTTCGCGCGTAAAATCTGGTTTTATGGCCATTCTCGTCCGGCAACCTGTGACAGCTTATTTTCGTTGTGGCAACAAGCCGGCGGCGTGACAGAGGACGATATCTGGAAGCGGATGGTGCTGGCGTTTAAAGCGGATGAGCCTCGTCTGATGAACCATCTGCTGCCGCAAATGACGAGCAGTAATAATATTTTTTACGCCAGTAAGCTGATTTCTGTGTATGCACAGCCGGAAAAAGTAGAGACATTATTGCCCGTCGCCAGTGATGCCCGAACCCGCGAAATTGCCAGTCTGGCACTACAGCGTTGGGCCGATCACAGCACCGAAGCGGTACTGGCGCGTTATCTGGGCGTGAAAGCACGTTATCAGTTAAGCGAAGCAGATCTGGTGTCAGTCAAGACGCAGATCGCCCGTGACATGATGTTAGAGCGGATCAAAACGTCGCGTTCCTGGCTGGATAACAGCCTGTTGCAATTACGCGATAACTCTCTGCTGGAATTACGCGTGCGTCTGGCGCTGGCTGAGATGGATTGGCGCGGTATCAAAAAATGGATCAACCTGATGCCGCGTGCCGGTCGGGATGATATCCACTGGTCATATTGGCTGGCACGGGCTGAACAACAACTGGGCAATAAAGCGCATGCCAAAGCACTGTTCCAGCAAGCCAGTTATGATCGCAGCTATTACGGGTTTATGGCGGCTATTCAGTCAGGTATGCCGATCCGTATTACCGAAGAGATCTTACAGCCGGAATATAACTGGCAGGAAGCGGTGCGGTTATGGCCAGCTTTGTTACGGATTGAAGAATTGATTGCGCTGGATGAAACCGGCATGGCGCGTAATGAATGGTTGTTTTTGCTGGATCAATCCCGTTACGAAAATAAACTGCAGTTAGGTTTGGTAGCGCAGCAGCGCGGCTGGGCGCATTTAGGTATTCAGGCCAGCATCCGGGCGAAAGCGAAAAATGCGCTGGCTTTGCGTTTCCCTACGCCGAAACAGTCGATGTTCTCTCGTTATGCCAAGGCCCGTGATGTCGATGCCAGTCTGCTGTATGCGCTGGCCCGGCAGGAAAGTGCGATGTATGAACGTGCACAATCACCCGTGGGAGCTTCCGGTCTGATGCA
>CALMKU010000116.1 GCA_937866945.1 uncultured Tolumonas sp. | reverse complement strand
TGAGAATCAGTTATGCCACTGAGTGCTGCTCGTCGTTATCCGTTCTTTTCTGGCGTAAAAGGTCGGTTGTTATTATTCAATGTGCTGGTGGTGGCACTCACCCTGGCAACCGGCATTATCGCGGTGTTTGGTTTTAACAATGCCGGGAAATTACTGACAGAAATGCAAGAAAGCACGCTGATGGAAATGAACAGTGGCATGGCAGTCGGCGTGAATACCGCAAAAGTGGCGACCGTTGCGGTGAGTCTGACGCGGTGATCGGTGCACTGGAGTATCAAAGTGAATCAGGACAACTGAAAAATGCTCTGCAATCGCTGCAAAACTCATTAGCCAAAATGGCGGCTGCGCCGCTAGCACAGAAACAACCGCAACTCATCGACCGTATTCATCAGCGCAGTAATGAATTACAAGACAGTGTTCGCCGGTTGTTAGACCTGACTCGGCAACGACATCTGGAACGCCATGATCTGCTCGGCATTATTTATCAGGCGCAATCGCAATTAGAATTACTGGCCAAAGAAGATGGAAATGGTTGGCCGACCAAGCTGGAACAATCGCTATTAAACGACATACTAACCATGACGTTAACTATTCCGGCTTCGCCGGATGTGCTGAAAAAACTCGCAGAGATCAGACAAAAGTGGAGCGAGTCGATATCGAACGCCGACCCTCACCGACAAAAGACCTTGCATGTGTTGTGTGATACTTTGCTGCCAGTTGATATTTTGAATCAAAAACTGCAAGACAGTGATCTGGCTGTGGCCTATCACACCTTCCGCATTAAGGCATTGGTCAGCCTGTTAGACCAAGACATCAACCAGTATGTGGAATTGGTCGTGCGTTCTGCCAGCGCTCGCGCTGAACGCACGCACAACGAGTTACAAACCAGTACCTTTACCATTGAAATATTTGGCTTATTGGCGGTGATCATTACCGCACTGGCGGGTAATTTTATTTATAACAATCTCGGTGTGCTGGTGTCGGCGATTGCCGATGCCATGACCCGGCTGACCAAGGGTGAACGCACAGTGCGGGTGCCTGCGTTGCACCGGCAAGACGAACTCGGCGATCTGGCTCGGGCGTTTAACGTGTTTGCCAACAATGCAGCCTCACTCGCGCGCGTCACCAAGCTATTTAAAGAAAAAAGCATCCAACTGGAAACTACCTTCCTTTCCATCCGCGATGGTTTTGCGTTGTTTGATGCCAATGGTGCGTTGGTGGTGTGTAACCCACAATACGCTTCATTGTTGCAGATGGAACAGATTGTCCACGGCTGTCATTTCCGTGAATTATTACAGCGCTTGCAACAGCATGGCGCCCAGCGTAGTGACGGTAAGCCGTTATCACCCGATCACTTATGGCGCGATGACGACAGTGTGCTGACGCTGGAACTGCAGTTGGCTGGGGATCGGTATGTCGAGTTGCGGCTGAACCGGCTGACCAATAAGAGCATCGCCAGCATGGTGTTAGATCGAACCGATCGTAAAACGCTGGAAGCGGAGCTGATCCACAGTCAGAAGATGAAAGCGGTCGGGCATCTGACCGGCGGTATTGCGCATGACTTTAATAACCTGCTGGCGGTGATCTTAGGTAATCTGGAGCTGCTGCAGACCGACGAGCTGGAAGAACGCACCCGTCAGCGAATTGAACGCGCCTACAAAGCTGCCGAGCGTGGCGCGCAGTTGACGCAGCGACTATTGGCATTCTCGCGTAAGCAAGCGTTGCGCCCGCGAGCCATTGATTTGGCGGAACTGGTTACCAACCTGCGCGAGCTGATGGAGCATTCGTTACCTGCGACCCTGCGCCTGGAGTTGGATATTCAGCCCGATCTGCGTGCCGCCTGGATGGACGCCAACCAACTGGAAAACAGTCTGCTCAATTTGGTGGTCAATGCGCGTGATGCGATGGAAGGGCGCAGCGGCACCATCCGTATTCGTTTATTTAACCAACGCGTCGAGCGTACCAGTGGCCGGGTACAGGATATGGTCACGGTAGAGGTGATCGACCAAGGCTGTGGTATGACCGTCGAAGTGTTGCAGCGGGTGTTTGAGCCGTTTTTTACCACCAAGGCGGCCGGGAAGGGCAGCGGGCTCGGTTTATCCATGGTGTATGGCTTTGTGCGCCAGTCGGGTGGCCGTGTGCAAATTGACAGTGAACCGCACCGCGGCAGCTGTGTGCGTCTGCAATTACCTTGTGCAGAAGCCGATCCGGTGGCGTTACCTTCAGCGGCGACACCAACGCCGGTCTGGTCAACGAAAGAAATGCCCTTGGTAGTCGTGCTGGAAGATCAGGCTGATGTGCGGCAAACCTTGTGTGAGTATCTGCATAGCATGGGTTGTCTGACGATGGATACCTACTGTGGTGCGCAGGCACTCACGTGGGTGAAAACCATCCCCGATGTTCAGTTACTTATCAGTGATATTGTGCTGCCGGGTCAGGCCAGCGGGATCGAAGTGGTGCAACAGGCGCAACAGCTCAATGGCAAGTTAAAGTTGTTGTTGGTCAGCGGCCATGATTTTAGTGAACAGGTGGCGACGTTAAACTGGCCATTATTGCTAAAACCCTATACCCGGGCCGATCTGGTGACG
>CALMKU010000115.1 GCA_937866945.1 uncultured Tolumonas sp. | reverse complement strand
GGCGTCTGCCGTCTCAGTGGGGCCGCATTATAGGGACCGAACTTTTTTAGGCAAGCGCTTTTTTAAAGATTTATTGATTTAATTGTTTATCTACAACTTGATCTGGATTTATCGCAAGATATAAACAATCTTATCCACAATTTCATTTTAATGGGTCTTATCGTGTCAGCTATTCGTAGTTATCGGGGTATCAAACCTCAGTTAGGTCATGCTGTGTATATTGATATGCAAAGCTGTGTGATCGGGGATGTGCGTTTATCAGATGATGTCAGTATCTGGCCAATGGCCGTCGTTCGCGGTGATGTTAACTATATTAGTATCGGTGCGCGCAGCAATGTACAAGATGGCTCGGTATTGCACGTCAACCGGATCTCAGAAGATAATCCATCGGGCTATCCATTAATTATTGGTGACGACGTCACTATTGGACATAAAGCGGTATTGCATGGCTGTGTGATCCAAAACCGGGTATTAGTGGGGATGGGTGCAGTAATTCTGGATGGAGCAGAAATTGAATCGGATGTGATTGTTGCCGCTGGTTCTGTCGTGCCGCCAAGAAAGCGTCTGGTATCTGGTTATGTTTATGTCGGCAATCCAGTGAAACAAGGCCGGGCATTAACAGAGGAAGAACGGGCGTTCTTCGTTCATTCTTCTGCTAATTATGTATTACTGAAAAATGAGTTTTTGGCTGAAACGAACAGTTAGCTATTAGGCCCCGGTCAGATTACGCCGCAATTCGCGGATAACCTGTCGTGTGCCGGGGCGAATCCCACGCCATATCGCAAAACTTTCTGCCGCCTGACACACAAGCATACCGAGGCCATCAATGGTTTTTATCGCGCCATGCTGTTTCGCCCAAAGATTAAACGCCGTTTCTTGACTGCCATACATCATGTCGTAAGTTACGGTGTTATTCCCTATTACGCTGACAGGAATATCTGGCACTGAACCGGATAAGCTGGCCGAAGTGCCATTGATGATCAGATCAAAGGCTTCATTCAAATTAGCAAACTGACAGGCCTTTATTCTACCCATGGATGAGAAATGCTGTGCCAGCTCTTCGGCTTTACTTTCTGTTCTGTTAGCAATAACGATTTCGGCCGGTTGCTGTTCCAGCAAAGGACCAAGTACACCACGGCACGCACCACCAGCCCCCAGTAACAGAATTTTTTTCCCGCTGAGTTCTTCCAGATGATATTTCAGATCTTGTATCAAACCCGCACCATCGGTGTTGTCGCCCAGTAATACACCGTCATCGGTTAATTTTAGGGTATTCACCGCACCAGCTAATTTAGCGCGTGGTGACAGTTGGTCAACCAGCTGGAAAGCCTGTTCCTTAAATGGCACCGTGATGTTGGCGCCTTTTCCACCTTCGGAAAAAAAACGCCGTATGGTGCTGACGAATTCATCAACCGGCGCTTCTATTTTTTCATAACTGAGTTGTTGCTGTGTTTGGCGTGCAAACAGGGTATGAATAAAAGGTGACTTGCTGTGGTTAATCGGATTACCAAAAACAGCGTAACGATCCATGATCTGCCTCTTCATATTTTTACAATACCGGCAACATGGCCGTTACCCAGCTCGAAACAATTGGTTTGTTATCACATCCCGAATTTCGGAAGGATTGCTATTAGCCCCGACGTTGCCTGGCAATATATAGTCAATTCGCTCACCCAACTGTAAACGAACTTCATGTTCTGTGCGACAAGCAGGATATGTTGTCAGATTGGCACTAGTGGATACCAACGGTTTGCCATATGACTGACATAGAGCACGCACTTGCGGATGAGCACTAACACGAACCGCCAAAGAGCTAAATTCGCCAGTTAGCCATTTGGGTGTAGTCATTTTAGCGGGAAATACCCATGTATAAGGACCAGGCCAGGAATTGAGTGCCCGCTGCAGTTGCTCGTGGCTAAGAGAACTAACATCCAGATAAGGGATTAATTGCTGCCATTCTGCCGCAATCAGAATCAAACCTTTCTCTATCGGGCGCAGTTTTATCTGCAACAGTTTATGTACTGCAGCTTCATTGTCGGGATCGCATCCCAGCCCAAACACGGCTTCTGTCGCATACGCAATTACCCCACCGGAATGCAGAATTTGACATGCTTGCTGTATATCTTGTGTCATGAAGAATAAAGGCGACCTGTGTCGCCTTCCTTAATTATTTCAGCTGAGCCTGCAAAGCAGCATCTTTTGCTATCACTTCATCCGCATTTTTCTGACGTTCTGCTTTGACTTTGAGAGCCAACGCATCATCAGCAACCGCCAACATTTGTGCAGCCAGATAACCGGCATTTTTAGCACCTGCTTTACCAATCGCAACCGTTGCCACTGGTACGCCACCTGGCATCTGCACGGTGGAAAGCAATGCATCCATTCCTTTTAATGGGCCACCATCAATAGGCACACCAATAACAGGACGCGTTGTAATACCTGCCACAGCACCGGCCAGATGAGCAGCCAAACCTGCTGCACAGATAAAGACTTTACAGCCACGGGCTTCAGCATCAGTGACATAAGCATGAGTTGCTGCTGGCGTGCGATGTGCTGATGTCACCTTAACTTCATAGCGGATATCAAATGATTTCAACACATCAAGGGTAGTCTGCATGACCGGAAAATCGGAATCAGAGCCCATCAGGATCGCTACAAATGGATTTGACATGAGAGGAACTTCCTTGCTTCAGGTTAAAAAAATGTTACAGAATTGATAGCGTGTCGCATTATAGTGATTCATCGCTATAGTTACAGCTCTTTTGCGGACAACAAAAACGAACGCCTTGCCGGGTGCGTTTCTCTATCAGTATAGCGAATCCACATTGCGGGCAAGTTTTAGCGACCGGTTTATCGTTAATAGCATATTTGCATTGGGGGTAATCGCTACAAGCATAAAATGTTTTTCCATACCGCGAGGTCTTAGCCTGTAGTTGCCCGTGGTGACAACTTGGGCAAGCTGGTAGTTCCGATGCCATATCCGGTAGAGGACTATTAGTTTCAATATGCTGGCACTCTGGATAACCGGTACAACCAATAAACAACCCAAAACGCCCCTTTTTGATCGCTAACGGTTTACCACAATCAGGACAACTGGAATCTTCAAGCACCTTTTCCGTGAGCACACTGTGTTGCTGTAAGGGACGCATATATTGGCAGGTAGGATAGTTTTCACAGCCAAGAAACAAGCCATGCTTACTCTTGCGCAGGCTCAGTGAACCGCCACACTCTGGACAAAGACGATACTCTTTATCCAGAGCATGTTCCTGTGCATTGAACAAACTGCTATCAATTTTACTCATTACGGATGCAGCGCCTTGTTACTGGATAGTGACCACATCCGGTTCATACATTAATTCTTCCATCTGATGACAGGCATTTTCACCGCCCGGTAGATTGAACAATACCATCATGACGACCCATTTCAGATCATCCAGTTCAATCTCTGTCGTATCCAATTCCATCAGACGTTCAATGACAATTTCTCGGGTTTCACAATTAAGCACGCGGACCTGTTCCAGAAACAACAAGAATCCACGACATTCGGTGCTTAATTTTAATGTCTCTTCGGCGGCATAAATGCGAAACGAGTCAGAAGCACACGCGGTATATTCGGGTGCATCAGGACTATCGTGTAACGCAGCCAAATCTTCAAGCCAGGAAAGCGCTTTGTATATTTCAGGTTTTTGAAAGCCGGCACGAGTTAGTTCATCGGTCAGGGCATCTTGATCAACCATGAAATCCAACTCACTTTGCACATATGTTTCGAACAGGTACATTAAGACATCAAACATAATTAGGCACTCCTCGTTCGCACATAACCACCCGGCACTGACAAAATTAATCCTTCTAATTCGAGTGTGATTAATTCCGTCATCACCTCCTGAACAGGCAACCCACTGGTCGCAGCAATAACATCTATCGCTGTTACCTCATTACTTCTTAAGTTATCTAACAATCGGGAAAATGGCAAATTAGATAAAGATTCTTCCTGTTTGGGGTGAGCAACCATTTGCTCAACAACCGGTGGTGGAAAAATGCCTATCTCTTCTATTATATCGGCCGCATCACAAACAAGTTTTGCTCCTTGCTGAATTAATCGGTGGCAACCCTGCGCATTGTGATTATTTACTCGGCCAGGAACTGCAAAAACCTCCCGATTTTGTTCCACTGCATACCTAGCGGTAATCAGTGAGCCACTTTTTTCGGCGGCCTCAACAACCAATGTACCAACCGACAACCCACTTATAATACGGTTACGACGAGGAAAATGTTCAGGTCGTGGCAAAGTATCCGGAAAAAACTCCGAAACCAGCGCCCCACCCTGTTCGAGAATTTGGTTCGCTAAAGTGCGGTGTTTTGATGGATAAATCTGGCTCAGGCCACAGCCTTGCACGGCGATTGTTCTGCCACCGTATTGCAGCGCAGTTTGATGACTGATGGCATCAATTCCTGACGCTAATCCAGAGGTGATCACCAACCCCGCTTGCACCAATTCGCGCGTAAAGCTCTGCGCTGCATCGCGACCATCGGGTGTGGGTTTTCTGGAGCCGACAATGGCGAGCTGAAGTTCATTAATGCAGGTTAGGCAGCCAGTGATGAATAAAACTAATGGTGCACCGACAACATTGCGGAGCAATGACGGATAAGCCGGATGGTCAAAATGCAGGATATGCTGGTTGGTATCATTACCCCAATCAATGATCGATTGGTAATGATCAGGAGAAAAATCAAGCCACTGACGGATCTGAGTTTCATTCCAGCCGCAAGCAGATAACTGCTCAGAACTACAATTTAATAACTCAGAAATGGCAAATCGCTGTAATAATTTGGCCCCTTTCACGGGGCCAATTCCAGGAAGATCGATAAGATGTAACCACAGAGCTAATTCATCTTGCGACAAAGAGGGTTCAAGGGTTTTCCACCACATAACCAGCACGCACCATATCACGACTGTTCATCACTATCGCTAAACTGGTTTTCTGGTAGACCTTGATAACCATCACTTCACCAATATGATCAGCACTAAGCACCGTCGATTGCTTATTCATCAATTTCTGGCCAATAGAGCTATCTTGTTCGTAAGCAACATTATCCGGGCCGTTATCCACCACTTCAGCACCTGGACGAACAATACCGAAAACATCGCCTGGTTTCAGATTTTCTCTGGCCCCTTTGTCAATAATGACAGTGTCGTATTTACCGACATAGGTGCTCTTCATCGGTATATCAATAATATGGGCAGCTTTCGGCAAATTACCCGCTTGTGGGATAAAGAACGCATCAATACTACTTTCTGCCAGCATCGGCAGTAAGCGATCACCACGTCGAATTTCACTGAAACTGGAGACGACTTCAACGGCAGTAATATTGTTGTCACCCACTGCTTTAGGCTGCACAACACCCACCAGCTCAAGTTGACGTCCCAGATTTTCACCTGTTTGGTCGTCTTTATAAGTATTACCGACATGATACACACCATAGTGTGTATTCAGATCCGGTTTGCCGCGCACGTGTATGGTTTGTCCCTGCGACTTGATCGGCATAGGGGGCGGCAGTTAGCCGCGCCCCTGCCACACCACCTGGCAT
>CALMKU010000114.1 GCA_937866945.1 uncultured Tolumonas sp. | reverse complement strand
ACGTCAACTACGGGAACGTGAGTCATCTGAATTACTTCTCCATTTAATACTTATATTTGGCTTAGCCAAGCTGAAAATGCTCTCATCTTACCTTCGTCGGAAAATGTCTCAAGGCTAATGTAGGACTGAGAGAGTATTTTGTGTCAAAGAGGTGCTTTTTAGCTCAGTTAGCTGTGATTTTGCGTTTAATTTATCTGAAATGGCCGTCTATTTGTTGTCGGGTAATTTTGCCGACAAATGTGTCATTAGCTGGTTAAAGCTTTCATTAACCTGATCGATTTCGTCATTATGAACGAGAGGAAGACGAGTTGAGATATCATCGAAATCGACGACATTATCAATAGCCTGACGTAAATTCTGTAGCCGTAACACAATATGTTTACGCGTAATCGACAACGTCATCAACAATACACCACTGAAAATGGTTGAAAGCATGATGGCGGAAATCAAAATGTGCTGTTCTACTAGATCAAGCTGTTTATCGAGCGAGTATTCCATGCGGATCGCTGCGGCTGGTTTCGTGTCAGAAATAGATTGGGTCGGCAAATAATAGGGGATAATGGTGACTATCTGAGTTTTGCCATTATGGCTTGTAGTCAGTTGCGTTGTTTGCCCTTGTAATGCCCGCTTTTCTTGTTCATCTGAGGGCAAATTGTCGGCAGTAACAGCACCCAAAACATCATTACCTTGTGTTCGGATCCATTTCACGCGGAGCACATTTTTCTGTTCTGACAATGTTTGCTGATAATGAGTCAGTTGTTCTGGCTGCTGATTGTTGCTGATCAGATCTAAACCATTACGGTAATTTTGCAGTAAAGCAGAGACATGTTCAGCCCCTAATTTCTGAACTAATTCTCGTTCGCGATATGCCTGATATAGTGTGGTACTGATCAGTACTAGTGAAAAGATGACCAACAGAATGAAGCAGATTTTCCCAGTAATGGAAATGCGCATTACAGACTCTCGTTGCCAGAAACTTAATTAGTCTAACAGAGCGCACTTTTCTGTTCGATATTTTATTCAGTTGTTGTTTGTCAAAAAGAAAACCGGAAATGTTGGCATTTCCGGTAAAAGCGCATCCTGCGATTAACACACACGGGTTACAACTCAGCATCACCTTAACCCTTTGTACTTGAAGTTGCTGCATCGTTGACTATGTTCTCTCACCCCAATCACATAGCTGTCTATGCTCATGGGGATTCGCTCTCTTGTCGCCTTGCCGCAACTCCAATTACTTTGGGTAGACAGGACGGTATTGCGCCGCCCTTGAAGCAATTATTTCAGGGGAACAATTATTTCAGATTAGTTTCGTAGTAGTCCTGAAACTGTGGCATATATTTGATGTTTTCACGGATGGTTTCATCCAATGCCGCTTCCAGAACTTTACCGGTTTTGATCAATGGGTTCAGTGTCAGGGCACGCAGCGCACTTTGATAGTCGCCATTTACCGCCGCATCAATGGTGAAACGCTCGAAAGTTTTCATTGTTTGCAGCATGGCCAGTGTATCTGGTTCAAACGGTGCAACATTTAGCGGCATTGGGCCGGATTTGGTGATTACTGATGTAACTTCAACAGAGCAATCATCAGGCAGACCAGCGATGGTGCCGTTGTTGCGAGTATTAACGTGCATCAATGTACGTTTGTCATTAAAAATTGCACTCATCAGATCACAGGCGGCGTCAGAGTAATATTGACCTCCACGGCCTTCCAGCTCTTTGGGTTTTACATACAGTGACGGGTTGCTGTAGATCTCGAAAAGTTTTTTTTCCAGCGCTTTTACTACTTCGCCACGAGTACCTTCCGTTTCTGCTTCGTGTACTGATTTTTGATAGGTGTCATCTGCACTGAAGTAGTAACGCAGATATGGGCAAGGGATCTGATGGCGGTTTGCCAGCAG
>CALMKU010000113.1 GCA_937866945.1 uncultured Tolumonas sp. | reverse complement strand
ACCGACATGAAAGATGCGGCGAATGCGCTGCGTTGGTGTGTCGGTGAAATGGAGCGTCGCTACAAGCTGATGTCGGTCATGGGCGTACGTAACCTGAAAGGCTATAACGCAAAAATTGGTGCGGCACTGGATTCTGGCAACCCAATCAAAGACCCATTCTGGCGTCCGAATGATTCCTTTGAGGAAGAAGCACCGGATCTGGAACGTTTACCGCATATCGTGGTGATCGTCGACGAATTTGCCGACATGATGATGATGGTTGGTAAAAAAGTGGAAGAGCTGATTGCACGTATTGCTCAAAAAGCGCGTGCGGCAGGTATCCACCTGATTCTGGCGACCCAGCGTCCGTCGGTTGATGTTATAACCGGGCTTATAAAAGCGAATATCCCAACCCGTATTTCGTTCCAGGTATCATCGAAAATTGACTCACGGACCATTCTGGATCAACAAGGTGCCGAAGCGCTGCTGGGTATGGGCGACATGCTGTATATGCCACCGGGGGATAATAACCCTGCGCGTGTGCACGGCGCGTTTGTCAGTGATAATGAAGTGCATCGCGTGGTCGATGATTGGAAACTGCGTGGTGAACCAAACTACATCGATGAGATCCTGAATGGCGAGATCACGGCAGAAAATGCGCTGCCGGGTGAGCAGACCAGTCGCGATGAAGATTTAGATCCGTTGTTTGATGAAGCCGTTGAGTTTGTGGTGGAGTCACGTCGTGGTTCCACTTCCAGCGTACAACGTCGTTTTAAAATCGGTTATAACCGTGCGGCACGTCTGATTGAACAGATGGAAGGCCATGGAATTGTCAGTGCACCGGGTAGTAATGGGCAACGCGAAGTGCTGTCACCAGCACCTATGAGAGACTGATATGACAACAATTGCGAAATGGTGTGCAGCGGGATTAACCGCTTGTGTCTGGTCACTGAGTTTCAATGCGCTGGCCGATGACAGTGCGGTATTAAAGAAAAAGCTGGCGAGCATTCGCCAGTTTAGTGCGCATTTTGAACAAGAAGTGACTGATGCACAGGGCAAACCTTTGCAAAAAGGCAGTGGTGAAATGGTATTGCAACGCCCAGATCATTTCCGCTGGGAAGCGAAACAACCCGATGACAATCTGATCCTGTCAGATGGTAAAGCAGTTTGGTTGTACGATCCGTTTGTTGAGCAGGTCACTGTGATGAGTTTAAGCAAAGCGGTGGTGAATACGCCGTTTCTGCTGATCTCCAGCACTGATGATAAAATCTGGAAAAATTACCTCATCGATCAAGATGGCTCGGCTTTCACCATCACCAGTAAGCAAAAAGATCAGCGTATCGAATCATTGCGCATGGTGTTTGATGATAAAAACCATATCACCCGGATGGAAGTGAGTGAAGCACAAGGGCAGCGCAGTGAATTTACACTCTCTGCCTTTAATGCTAACCCGACCATTAAAGCCGATACCTTCAATTTCAAAACACCGGAAGGTGTGACGGTTGATGACCAACGCTGATGAGCAATCTGTCGCTGGATTTTGCTTCTGATTTTCGCCCTCTGGCTGCGCGGATGCGGCCAGAGCGGTTAGACCAGTATATTGGCCAAAGCCATTTACTGGCGGAAGGTAAACCCCTGCGACGAGCGATTGAGGCCGGACATTGTCACTCCATGATTTTATGGGGGCCGCCCGGCACAGGTAAAACCACCTTAGCCGAGTTGATGGCGCGTTATTGTCAGGCTGATGTCGAGCGTATTTCTGCTGTTACATCGGGTGTTAAAGAGATCCGTGCTGCCATTGATCGAGCGAAAGACAACAGCTATCGCGGTCGTCGCACGCTGCTGTTTGTCGATGAAGTGCATCGCTTTAATAAGAGCCAACAAGATGCCTTTTTACCGCATATTGAAGATGGCACCATCATCTTTGTTGGCGCAACTACTGAAAACCCCTCGTTTGAGCTGAACAACGCATTGTTATCGCGGGCCCGGGTTTATTTGCTGAAACGTTTGACCGATGATGATATTCAGCAAGTGGTCGAACAGGCGTTAACTGATCCTCGTGGGTTAGCAGGGGAAGCGTTACAGTTTGATGAGGGCGTATTAAAAGCACTCGTGCAACTGGTCGATGGCGATGCGCGTAAAGCGCTGAATTATCTTGAATTGCTCAACGACATGGTTGAAAGTCACGGCGGTGTAAAACGGGTTGATCGTCATCTGCTGGCCGCTGTTTCTGGTGAAAAAGTAGCGCGTTTTGATAATCAGGGTGATGTTTATTACGATCTGATCTCTGCCTTCCATAAATCCATTCGCGGCTCTGATCCGCAAGCCGGACTGTACTGGTATGCACGTATTGTCGCTGCTGGCGGTGATCCGCTGTATGTGGCCCGTCGCTTGCTGGCGATTGCCTCGGAAGATATTGGCAATGCTGACCCGAATGCGATGCGGGTTGCTCTGGCCGCTTGGGATTGTTTCGAGCGGGTAGGGCCGGCAGAAGGCGAACGCGCTATCGCACAGGCGGTGGTGTATCTGGCTTGTGCACCGAAAAGTAATGCGGTGTATGTCGCTTGGAAAGCCGCGTTACAAGATGCCAAAACACAACCGGATTATGAAGTGCCACCGCATCTGCGTAATGCTCCGACGAAACTAATGGCCTCGTTGGGGTATGGTGAGGAGTATCGCTACGCTCATAACGAACCGGGTGCTTATGCGGCGGGTGAGTGCTATTTCCCGCCTGAGTTGGAAGGGCGGGAATATTACCTGCCGTCAGAACGTGGCGCTGAAAAACAGATCGCACAGAAACTGAATTATCTGGCAGAGCTGGATGCACAAACCACTTTTCAACGGTATCCCAAACCGCGTTAATGCGGGATTGCTGCTCTCATTTGTTCTCAACATCTTCATAACGCTATCAAAACACAATAATCCTTGTTTTGGCGTACCCGCCATCGACTGCTTTTGGTAAACTGCACTCATCGACGACATCTATTTGGTCGCGGATCGGTTTATTCCTCCAATAATTTTGTATAACAGCAGGTTTATCATGCTTGATCCTAAATTTTTACGTGGTGACATCGAAGTGGCGGCTGAGCGTTTGGCTCTGCGTGGCTATAAACTGGATGTGGCTATGGTCACTGCGCTGGAAGAACAGCGTAAAGAGCTGCAGACTCGTACTCAGGAATTGCAGGCGGAACGTAACGCCCGTTCGAAAGCGATCGGTGAAGCGAAACGTCGTGGCGAAGATGTAGCCCCGTTGATGGCGGAAGTTGGCACATTGGGTGACGATTTAGAGCAGTGCAAAAAACAACAGGACGAGATCCTGGAAAAAATGCGTCAGATCTCCCTGTTAGTGCCAAATTTGCCAGCTGATTCTGTACCCGTCGGTAAAGATGAAAGTGAAAACGTCGAAGTGCGCCGCTGGGGTACACCTCGTCAGTTTGATTTTGAAGTCAAAGATCACGTTGCGGTGGGTGAAGCGACTGGCGGTCTGGACTTTGCGGTGGCGACTAAAATCTCCGGTTCCCGTTTTGTGGTGTTGAAAGGCCAAATTGCTCGCATGCACCGTGCGCTGGCGCAGTTCATGTTAGATCTGCACACCCAACAACATGGTTATACCGAATGTTATGTGCCTTATCTGGTAAATGCAGACAGTTTGCTGGGTACCGGTCAATTGCCTAAATTTGCCGAAGATCTGTTTCACACCGCGATCAATGGTGAAGGTGATGAAGAAGGTAAGGTGCGTAAGTTCTCGCTGATCCCTACTGCGGAAGTGCCATTGACCAATATCGCCCGTGATGAAATCTATGACGAAAAAGCACTGCCAATCAAAATGACCGCGCATAGCCCATGCTTCCGTTCTGAAGCCGGTTCTTATGGTCGTGATACTCGCGGTCTGATCCGTATGCATCAGTTTGATAAAGTCGAAATGGTGCAGCTGGTGCATCCAGAGAAGTCATGGGATGCGCTGGAAGAGATGACGGGTCATGCAGAGAAAGTGCTGCAGCTGTTAGGCTTACCATATCGTGTTATGGCTCTGTGTACCGGTGACATGGGCTTCTCGGCGGCAAAAACTTACGATTTGGAAGTGTGGTTGCCTGCTCAGAATACCTATCGTGAGATTTCATCTTGCTCTAATTGCACTGATTTCCAGGCGCGTCGCATGCAAGCGCGTGTGCGCGGTGCTGACAGCAAACCACAACTGCTGCACACGCTGAATGGTTCTGGTCTGGCGGTTGGCCGTACCTTAGTTGCGGTATTGGAAAACTACCAGCAAGCGGATGGCCGCATTGAAGTGCCTGAAGTGTTACGTCCTTACATGAGTGGCCTGACACATATCGGTTAATGTAATCCGATTACGTACTGCATAAAAAGCAGGCTGTTTCCAGCCTGCTTTTTTATTGCCTGATCAGGTGCGTAAGTGGCGTAGTTCGTCTTCCAGTTTTTCTGCCTGCACACCCAGATGTTCACTGCGCTGATATGAGTAGTTAGCCAGATC
>CALMKU010000112.1 GCA_937866945.1 uncultured Tolumonas sp. | reverse complement strand
CCAATCACTTTATTTTTTACATAAAAGCATTCTGTTTTAATGGAAACAGCAAGATACCGCTCTATTCTTTCAATCAGATCTAGTTGCTTTGTTGTTGGTGACTTCATTTTTGAATCCATTGTTTCGCTTCAATGAATACATAATAGCGATTACACAAAAACAAAAATTGATCTACATCACAAAGTTATGCTGTCGAGTGATTTTAATTCAGCAAGCGTTAGTGTGCACCCGTTGTCGTCTGTGAATTTATCGACATTCATTCCGCCACGGAATAGCTTTGCCCTATCTTCGCCAAGCACTTCATCCTGAAATGCTGCCGACTGCTTTTTAAGCCATGAATTGTAGGTTGTCTCACCGCTGATTTGTGAGACAGTCCCGCTTTCATCGCGAGCGGATCGCTTGCCTTTAATTCCTGGTATTGCATAACGTTGATCGACTAGCGGAATTCTCAAACTGCGGCAATTCATGTGAGCAGGCGGGTATCTTCCTTCACCTACTGCAAACGTTTTACCGTCCAATCCTTGACAAACAAAGCTTGTCCTTCCGTCCAGCGTTGATACCCATTTTTCACCTGAGATCACGTCAAGATTCTGATTTGTCACGGCCTGTCTTGCTTGGCTGCCAGCCAGATTAAACGCCGTCCGAACAACCGTCCGCACATCTCGCTTATGCGCCTGGTTAGCCACGCGCATGATGTCGCGCACCATTTGATCTACAGATTTACCCTCGATGATTCCGGCGCGGATCTTGTTTTCAATGGTGGCTGGCTTAGTTCCTAGCGTTTCAACCATTTCTGATATGGTTAATCGCTTAGTGACACCACCGCTAATCAGCTCAGCCTTGGCCGTTGTCACAGCAGCCACTACCTGCTCAATCGCTGGCAGTGTTAACTCGGTCGTCACCGCATTACCAAGCATTCGATACTGAAAGTCTGTTTCGTATGGGATGAACTCTTCGAGATCGAGATTGAGCTGCTTTGATACCTCCGAGTTAGCCGCATCGAATAGCGCCTGAATATCTTTCATCAGGGCAGTTAATCGGTGCATCTGAAAATCAGTTGGATTATTAGATAGCCTTGCTCTGATATCTTTTTGCAGCTTTTCGAGTATCGGTTTGAGTTTGTTGAACGACCCTCCAGAGAGTCGTTGCAACATGATTTGGTGGCGTGTTGATGCGTCGGTCAGGTATTCGTTAGCGCTCATTTGTTGCCACCATGCTCCACTGGAAGTCCAAGCAAAATACTTGCGCATTTCGTGCAAAACTGGCCCAGAGGCCCCCCATCTTTATAGATACAATCTCTTTTAATGTGGCTAACGTGATAAAAATCATTTACAGGCGATGCGGATGAATTTTGCATTATCTGAATTTCACCAAATTGAATTGGATCAACGTATTCTAGGTGCTTAACCCCGAAATATACGCTGTATTTGTGAAATTTGCAGTTAGCATTAGCGCAAAACGGCTCATGATATTCTTCACGCATCACTCACCACCTTTCAGCTTGCGATATGCTGCACGTACACCGTCACTATACAGCGTTGAGTGCGGTTCGTTTTGTCTGCAAGTTGATTCAACAAACTCATCCTCCAACCGCTGCGCTTTTTCGGCTGGGGTTTCGATTGGTGCTATACCTGAAAAATGAAGCGTAATAAAACCACCATCTTCGAACACCACGCAAACCGAACAAACCGAATCATTATTTATAGCTGCTATACGTGCGACTTCGTTTACGTCTATTGCCATAACAACACAACCAACCTCCGGCAACCGCCCAGCCTTCTTATCTTCCCATGTCCAACGCTTAGGCTCTTTGATTATGCGGCGCATGGCGATTGGAGTGCATGACATGAATTGCAGTGGCTTCCATTTTCCACCGTCAAGCCAAAAAAGGCAGGCATTAACTGCCTTGTAATATACATTCTCATCATAAACATTTTTAGCTACACAAAAGCAATCCTCCGGCGTACCATCAAACAACATTTCATCACCGAAAATCATTTCATACTTCATTTTGCTTTCTCCTTGTTGAATAACTCACAAATAGCCGCCTCAATAGCCGCTTTCTTGCTGCCGTGAATGCCTGCCAGATAGTCGAGCTTTTGCAGGACTTCTGCGGTCGTGTAAACGATTGGAAGGCGCGGTGTATTGCGCCTTTTTTCGTAGGATTTATTTGCCATTAACTACATCCAAAATTTTTGACTCATCAATACCAGTAATTTGAGATACCAAAATTAGAGCACCCGTTTGATGTTTTTAGCGGCAATGCAAACTGAGAACCCAGCATATAAATAATCATCCGCGCAAGAAAAATCATTGCCAGTCATTCTGTTTGCCTGCTCAACTGTTAGGCCTATCGCGCCAGGTTGGTCTAAATCTATCAGCAAATCATCTTCATCAACAACAACGGATACAAAGTCGTCAGCATACATTTCAGCCACTTCCATGCGTGAAGTAAGGAAAACCAATTCTGTATTAAACCCGTCTTTGAGAATTTCAGATTTAGCTGTTGTTCCGTGAAATAATGTTTTCATTTTATTTACTCCGGTTGTTTATTTGCTGCCTTGTTTG
>CALMKU010000111.1 GCA_937866945.1 uncultured Tolumonas sp. | reverse complement strand
GGTGAGCAACAGGATGTCGATAAAGCAGACTGGCAAACGCTTCGTGATACTGGTCTTATTCATCTGATTGCTATCTCTGGCATGCATATTGGGCTGATCGCCTGGATTGGTATGGCGTTGTCCCGCTTATTGTTACAACGCGTAGCCGAACGCTTACCAGCTATTCATTGGTTAGTCGGAATGGGATTTGCTCTGTTATACAGTGCTTTGGCTGATTTTTCTGCGCCAACAATAAGAGCATTGACCATGCTGTCTATTTGGGTTGTTTTGCGGCTCTGGCAGCGGGAATGGTCAGGCATTCGGATCTGGCTGTTTTCACTGGCTATCATGTTGATCATCGATCCTTGGTCAATATTTTCAGCCGGATGCTGGCTTTCCTTTATTGCAGTCGGGATCCTGGGATTAGCTGGTTTCTTATGGAATAAACCATCTATGTGGCAAATTCAGTGCTTAATGACGTTACTGCTATTGCCGTTTCAGCTGCTATTGTTTGATGGTCTAAGCCTCAGCAGTGTATTGATTAATATTCCTGCTGGACCCTGGTTTACCTTTTCTATTGTTCCTATTGCCCTTGTTTCCGGGTTGTTAGTGCCGATTCTGCCGTCACTGGCTCATATTGGTTTCTGGCTGTGTGATGTTCAGCTCGATTGGTTGATGTCTGCATTGGAATGGATCCAGCAATGGGGTTCCGGTTGGATGGCGATTTCCTTGCATCAGCAACAGATACTGTTCTGGGCGTTGGCTGGTTGGTTTAGTTGGCGTTTCACTCCGTTGGTGATTAATCGCGACTTTGGGTTATTTGTGCTGGCGGCGGGTGGATTACTGTTTTCTGGCTGTCAGTCTGAACCTGAGTGGCAAGTGGACATGCTGGATGTAGGGCAAGGCTTATCAGTATTAGTGAGCCAAGGCGATAGGGCATTGTTATTTGATACCGGTGATCGTTACCCCGGTGGTTATAATATGGCGGATGCGGCGATCTTTCCGATGTTGGAATATCGGGGAATACAACAACTCGACTATCTGGTCGTCAGTCACCGGGATAAAGATCATGCGGCAAACTGGCAGAAGATAAGCCTGCGCTATCCGCAAGCGCGCATTATTTCCTCTGCAGCCCTGACGGCTAATACGCAAATTTGTCAGCGCTGGCAGCAATGGGATTGGGGCAGATTACAATTAACCATGTTATCTCCCCTGCATTCATCCGGTGGTGATATCAATGAAGACTCTTGTGTGCTACGCATTAGCGATGGAAATCACAGCGTATTATTGACGGGCGATGTGCAACGCCAAGCTGAATCTGAATTAACTCATTTACCTGTGAGTTTGCTGCGTAGCAATATATTGTCTTCTCCGCATCATGGCAGTAGATCCTCTTCTTCTTTGGCTTTTATTGATGCAGTAGCGCCTGATCATGTTGTGCACAGCGCCGGATATCAAAACCGCTGGCATCATCCTCATTCAGAAATAGTGGCTCGTTATATTCACTCGCAACAATGGTTAACAGCCACTGATGGTTTGGTTAGCTTTGAAATTAACCAAAATCGTATTGATATTAAGCCTTTTCGTCGTTCACAACCTTGGTATCGGAAGATGGAGGCTTGGTTAGCGGGCGATCACCAGCTAAAATGACGGGTCATTTTGCAGCAAGGTTTGAATATTTCATGTCCCACAAAGCACACGATGCAACACCGCAAGCCAGCTGGCCTATTTTAAAGCGTCTTCTTGGATATACCGCCGGACGCAAGAAAGGTCTTGTCATTGCCAGTATTGGTATGGCTGGGTATGCGGCTGTGGATACATTCATGCTATCGCTGATCAAACCATTACTGGATGACGGCTTAACCGGTAAAGAACAGTCGGTCATGATCTGGTTACCGCTCATGATCATGGGGTTGGTGGCAATGCGAGGAGTCTGTAACTTTATTGCTGACTATTTTATGGCGTGGGTGGGTAATACCGTTGTCATGCGCTTACAGCAACAGGTGTTTACTCATTTAATGGGTATGCCATTAGCCTTTTTTGACAAAAATAACACCGGTAGTCTGTTATCTAAAGTGACCTATGACGCAGGTCAAGTTTCTTCTGCCGCCAGTTCAACGCTGATATCTCTGATTCGGGAAGGTTGTACTGTTATTGGCTTACTGGCATTGATGTTTTATTACTCTTGGCAGCTGTCGCTCATCTTTTTTGTTATTGGCCCGATTGTCGGTGTGCTTATCTCCGTTATCAGTAAGCGTTTCCGAAAATTAAGTAAACAGTTGCAGCATGCGATGGGTAACATCACCACGTCGACCGAACAAATGCTGCGCGGCCATAAAGAAGTCCTGATGTTTGGCGGGCAAGAAATTGAAGCTGAGCGTTTTGGGCGCGTCAGTAATTCAGTGCGTCAGCAGAATATGAAGATGGTGGTTGCTGATGCGGTAGGTTCTCCGATTGTACAATTTATTGCCTCTACGGCATTGTCGCTCGTTCTTTATCTGGCTACTTTTCCTGAAATCAGCCACCAATTAACAGCGGGTTCATTTGCTGCAGTTATTGCAGCGTTATTCGGGTTATTGAAACCGCTGAAAAGTCTGACGCAAGTTAACGTGCAGTTTCAACGTGGTATTGCTGCCTGCCAAAGTTTGTTTGATGTTATTGATTTACCACTCGAAAATGATAACGGACAACGTAAATTAACGCATGCTGCGGGTAAGATCGAGTTTCGTGATGTCAC
>CALMKU010000110.1 GCA_937866945.1 uncultured Tolumonas sp. | reverse complement strand
TATCAGTTCGATCAGGGATATTTTCAAATAAATGGCAAGGCGGTTGTTGGTTCAGTCGTAATAACCAGCAGCCGTGATTGCGCCAGCCATCATCAGTCACTAAGGCGGGAAAGACCGCGCCGGTTAACGGAATTCCAAATTGTTGACAGCTGCTTTGTAGTAGCGGGATATGTTGGTTTTCTGCTTCTGGAACAAGAGCCATAACGCCCATTGCTGGGTATTGATTGTGCCAGCGTTGCAGCAGGCCATGAATAACGGCTTCTTCAAATGGAATATACTCAATTGCGTTATCGTCCATTTGTTTCTCCATACTGCAAACTATCGGATCAAAGACCGATAAAGTATGGCATAGATATTAATTAGTTATTGTGAATATTGTCATGCGGAAACGATGAAACAGAGATGAAACACCGCCTTAAGATGAAAAGGCGGTGTTGTTTTTTCAGATAAAACGCATGGAGAGATCCATGGCGTGGGTGTGTTTGGTCAGCGCACCTACAGATATGTAATCAACGCCGGTTTGGGCATACGTCGCGATAGTTTGCAGCGTGACGTTGCCGGAGACTTCCAGTTTGGCTTTGCCGGCATTGATGGCGACGGCTTCACTCATCATGGGCACGGAGAAGTTATCCAGCATGATGATGTCGGCATTGGCATCAAGTGCCTGTTGTAGTTCATCCAGACTTTCGACTTCCACTTCCACGCGTTTGCCTGGGTTTAGCGTGCGAGCCGTCGTGATCGCCTGCGCGATTCCACCGCATGCCATGATGTGGTTTTCTTTGATCAGATACGCATCAAACAACCCCATACGATGGTTATTACCACCACCACAGGTGACCGCATATTTCAGCGCAGTACGCAGGCCGGGAATCGTTTTGCGGGTATCCAGCAGCTTACATTGTGTACCAGCAATCTCGGCAACATACAGGGCGACATTACTGGCCACACCTGACAGTGTTTGAATAAAGTTCAGCATGCTGCGCTCGCCAGTCAAGAGAATGCGCGCAGGGCCATACAAACGCACCAGTTCCTGGTTAGGCTCAACCTGTTCACCGTCTTGTACTTTCCACTCGATGCGAACATTGCCACCGAGTTGCTCGAATACCGCTTCCGCCCACGCTTTGCCACAGAACACGCCCTTTTCGCGGGTGATCACATAGGCTTCAGCTTGTTTTTCAGCTGGAATAAGTTGTGCGGTAATATCGGCATGCGCATCAAGTACGCCACCCAAATCTTCTTCTAATGCGGCACGCACAGCGCGCTGGATATCATTTTGCAACATGACGAGTCCTGTTGAATTAGCCGGTTTTTCCGGTCGAAACAAAAAGATGTTGGACGTAAGCATACCATGTAGCATGCTTTGGCGCTAAAAACAGAGAGGTAAACAGAGTGTTGAATAAAAATTGGTCGATTAATCATCGAGGCTGGCTCACTGAGGCTCGGCATTGTTCATCACCGTTTTTTAATCAACGCCCGCAAGGCGAGCCGGTTTCATTGCTGGTGGTACATGGCATCAGTTTACCGCCGGGGCAATTCGGTGGGCCGCATATTGATGAGTTGTTTACCGGAAAACTAGATCCACATGCGCATCCGTATTTTGCTGAAATAGCGCATCTGGAAGTGTCTGCTCATTGTTTGATCCGTCGTGATGGGGAAGTGGTGCAATACGTGAGTTTTCTCGATCGTGCCTGGCATGCCGGACGCTCGCAGTTTGATGGCCGTGAGAACTGCAATGATTTTTCAATTGGCATTGAGCTGGAAGGTACTGATGACAGCAGTTATAGCGAAGCGCAATATCAGCAGCTGGCGGCTGTAACACGCGTGATCCAACAAACTTATACGGCAGTGACAGCGGAGCGGATCACCGGGCATTCGAATATCGCACCGGGCAGAAAAACCGACCCTGGCAATGCATTTGACTGGGCGTTGTATCGCAATTTAATGAAGTAATCCGAGAGTGTTTTCGTTATTCATGTAAACCTGATCTTATTCATCCGCCATTTCTGTAGCCGTCATTCATGAAGATTGTTATTGCCCCCGATTCGTATAAAGAAAGTCTCAGTGCAATGGAAGTGGCTAATGCCATTGAAGCCGGATTTCGCGAAATTTACCCCAATGCCGAGTATGTAAAAATGCCCGTGGCAGATGGGGGGGAAGGGACTGTTGATGCGATGGTGGCGGCAACGGGTGGCCACAAAATTAGCGTAAGCGTAACTGGTCCGACCGGTAAGCAGGTGATGGCAGAACTGGGGTTGATATATCAACACACGGCTGTGATTGAAATGGCTGAGGCCAGTGGTTTGGAACGTATTTCTGCTGTCGAACGTAATCTGTTAATCACAACCACCTATGGTACAGGCGAGATGATCCGGGCTGCGCTCGACTTGGGGGTTAAGCAATTTATTATAGGTATTGGCGGTAGTGCGACCAATGACGGCGGGGCGGGTATGTTGCAAGCACTGGGTTATCGCTTGTTAGATCAGCATGGACGTGACATTCCCCGTGGTGGTGCGGGTTTATCCGATTTGGCGACAATTGATATCTCGTCGGCTGATCCTCGGTTGCAAGATTGCCAGTTTAAAGTTGCCTGCGATGTTACGAACCCACTGACTGGGCCAATGGGGGCAGCGCAAGTCTTTGGCCCTCAGAAAGGTGCTGATGCCGCTATGGTGGCTTTGCTCGATGAAAACCTGAAGCATTATGCCCGTATCGTGACACAAGAATTAGGTACCGATGTGGAATTTGTACCTGACGCAGGAGCGGCTGGTGGCACGGGAGCTGCGTTACTTGCATTTATGAAAGCCGAGCTACATTCCGGTATTGATATTGTATTGGCGGCGTTAGGTCTTGAATTGATTATTGCAGATGCCGATCTGGTGATTACCGGAGAAGGGCGGTTAGACAGTCAGACCATTAATGGCAAAGTTCCTGTTGGTGTGGCACGGCTGGCAAAACGCCATGGTAAACCGGTAATTGCGATCGCTGGTAGTTTAAGCCCCGATGTCGCAATAGTGTATAAACATGGTATAGATAGTGCCTTCAGTGCAGTAAACCGAGTTTGTACATTGCATGAAGCTTTTGATTTTGCAGCCAGTAATATCAAATTAACTGCGCGCAATATTGCCGCTCTCTTACAGATAGGTCACTCGTTAAATCGCTAGATTTGGTCATACCAATATAATCGAGACCCCAATAAGCATGACCCATTCACTCAATATGACATTATCCTGGGTTGTACTGTCGTGATTTCAACAATGATTATTAATTAAGTAATTGTTTTATAGGCTATTTATTTAATATGGGCA
>CALMKU010000109.1 GCA_937866945.1 uncultured Tolumonas sp. | reverse complement strand
AAAGAATGCGAAAAAAGCACAACAAAGAAAATCGAAGAAAACCAGGACCTTAGATAGCATTTTTGAAAGACTTAGCTCTTAAGGTCTAGTCTATGAGTTCACCTAATAAAGCACCTGTCATGTGATGTGAATGTTTAGACATTCCGATCCCTCGATATATATTAACTTATACAACGAAGAGCAAAATACATACCCGAAACCAAAATTGATTAAACTTCAATCAATTTACCCAGTAAAACAGGGTGAAAGCGTTATTTGACGGGATAATGAGCCCCATTTTGTCGCACAGTTAATGTGAGAATTGTCACATTTGTCATTATTCATGCATTGTTGTGCAACATAATGCACAACGATGTTTATCCAGCCGTTGAGGGATGTGACAACTTGTATAATCGAGTTGATATAAAAATATTATTTATATATCAGATAGTTACTTTCATTTCCGTTCATTTTTTGATTACAAATATCTGGTTGTGACTGATGCGTTATGCATTCAGGCAAGCTTTGTGCTTATTACTGCATAACGCCAAGTCAATGAGCCAAGGAGTGCCCATGTTGTCATTACGTCAAAACCCAATCACCATTGCTTTATTGTTATTAACACCATGTTTGTCTTTCGCTGATGAGGTAAAAGTCGCGGTGGCAGCCAACTTTGCTCAACCACTGGAAGAGATTGGTAAAGCGTTCCAAAAAGATACCGGTAATACGTTGCTGATTTCTTCTGGCGCGACAGGGAAGTTATTTACTCAAATTCAAAATGGCGCCCCTTTTGAGGTCATGATCAGTGCTGACAGTAAAACACCAAAGAAGCTAGTGAAAGCCGAATTAGCACTGGCTGATACCCAATTTACTTATGCAAAAGGGAAATTGGTGCTGTGGTCTGCTGATGCAAATACAGTCGACAGCAAAGGCGATGTGCTCAAAACCGGTAAATATACCCATTTAGCCGTCGGGAATCCTAAAACTGCACCTTATGGAACTGCTGCGTATGAAGCATTGGATAAGCTGGGATTGACAGCTTCTCTTAGTTCAAAACTGGTGCAAGGTGAAAACATCAATCAGGTTAAACAGTTTGTTGATACGGGCAATGCAGAGCTAGGGTTTGTTGCCACTTCGCAGGTGTATAAAGATGGCAAACTGATCAAGGGGTCTGCATGGGAAGTGCCAATTTCTTTATACAGCCCGCTAGAACAAGATGCGGTATTGCTGAAAAAAGGTGAAGACAACCCGGCAGCGGTTGCGTTGCTGAATTACCTGAAAGGCGATAAAGCAAAAACCATCATTCATAGCTACGGCTATATTGACTAAATTCGGTGAATTGAAGGTAGTGATGCGGCGAATGATTGCCAAGTGGCAGTAAAGTACGATTTCTAAGACAAAAGATATCCCGGTTGTGCTGGTATTTATATCACGCTGAAAAGTAAGGTTATAACGCTGTCTTAGCATATCGCAATCAGCTTGAAGAATTAATTATAAATACAGCATTTTTTGGATAAGGAGATTTATATGGCTATCAGCGCTCGTAATGTATTTGCAGGCACCGTAAGTGAAATTCGTGAAGGCGCAGTAAATGCGGAAGTCTCGCTGTCTATAACTGGGGGGGATGTTATCGTTGCTACTGTGACTTTAGACAGTCTGAAAGCTTTGGGGTTGTCGGTTGGTAAAACAGTCACTGCTTTTGTTAAAGCACCGTCGGTGATGGTCGTTACTGGCGACGATTCCGTTTGTTACAGCGCCCGTAATCATCTGAAGGGCTTGGTCTCTGAACTGAAAACCGGCGCAGTGAATAGTGAAGTGGTCGTGAAGCTGGCTGGTGGTAGTGAAGTTAAAGCGATTATCACTAATGATGCAGTCACCGATCTTGGCTTGGTAGTAGGTTCTGCTGCCAGTGTTCTATTCAAAGCGGGCAGTGTGATTCTGGGTGTTTCTGCCTGATTTTTTTCCTCAATTCAAGCTCTCGCTATTTAGCGGGAGTTTTTTCATTCGGCAACCCGCTATCGACTATACTTAAACCGCACCCGCATTTGTCGGTTCTCGCGAGGATAAGATCATGGGTAAAGAATGGCAAAGCAACAAAGAAGCAAAAAAACAACCAGCACTGACACCGAAGGAAAAAAAAGCAGCTAAACGGGAAAAGAAACATGCACCAGCATTTGCCCCTTTGATGCCGAAGTGATAAGAAAGAGCTGATGTTGTAAGCGTTATCTTTAGTTTATTAAAATATTGCTGGTAGATTGATGGTGCCGGATCGTGTTGAATCGATTCGGCACATTTTATTTGTATGGATATAAAATGTAATTTTCAGTGAATAATTAACTGTCATTTAAAAGTGGTCTATATCATTAATAAAAGTAAGCTTTTAAATAATCATGTTCAATACATCATTTTAAAGAAATAAATTAAAATATTTATTTGTGACTTATTCGTCAAATCGTAAGTATTTTCTTTTGTTTTCCTGCTGTGCTTAATAAAGTGAACTATACTATAAGTACCTGAAATGTGTTGATCGGTGATCAATTGCAAGAAGGTGTAAATGCTACCTATGTTAAACCAGATTGGTAAATAATATCCTTATCCTCTTGAATGGAGCCTTCAGCGTTATGGATTCGCACTTAACTGAGATTAAAAATGCACATTTGTTTATGGAATATCTGATGTGTTCAGGTATTAAATCTCCACGTTCACGCAGCGAAAACTGGGAGCTTGTTGACAAGGAACGTGTAGTGGCAAGAATTAAAAAAGACCATAATGGAATTGCAAAATTCTTTATTTGTGCGGCAATGTTAGGGCGTAAGTAGATTTTACAATTTAGTTTGATATTAAGCGGAGCTTGTTTATAAAAGGCTCCGTTTTTTTTGGATAATGGAATTACTGAATCGATTAGCTGAATAGATTAACTAAAAAATAATTTATTTTCCAATCTATAACCTGCTATTAATCGTTATACAAATGCTTCGGTGTCCGGCCTTATTTTTCACAATCAGACACCGAAGCTAAATCTGCTCACCTAAGCTAAATATTCAACCAATTGGGTTGCAGTGGGTAATGCTGTCATTGCACCTTTCGCCGTTGTTGCTAATGCACCGCAGGCATTAGCCTGGCGGATGATTTTCAGCAGATTGTCGTTGTTATGCCAGTCATCACAGACAACCAGACCGGCAAGTAAACCACCAACAAATGCATCACCGGCACCTGTGGTATCAACCGGATTTACCGGTTTGCCAGTTATGAGTTGCTGTTCATTGTTATGAATGACTAACGCACCTTTTTTCCCCTGAGTGATCACAATCAGTGGCAGATCGTATTGCTCATTCAGCCAGCTCAGTGCGGTCTGCAGATCAGCTTTATCGGTCAGAAACAGTAATTCATCGTCAGAAAATTTCACCACATCCGCCAGCGCCACAGCCTGCAGAACGACGGACTTTAAATCAGCCGGGTTCAGCCACACTTCTGCACGCAGATTCGGATCAAACGAGACATAACCGCCCGCAGCTTTGATCGCTTTCATTGCTGCCAGTGTTGTGGAGCGTGATGGTTCATTGGCCAGTGCAATAGAGCAGACATGCAGCCATTCGCCCTGTTTGAACGCGGGCACATCCTGTGGTTGCAGGAACTGATCAGCACTTGGTTTCACCATAAAGGTAAAACTGCGCTCACCATGGTCATCTAAATCGACAATCACGGTTGATGTCCGGTGTTCTTCATCCAACAGCATGTGCTGGGTATCTACACCTTCATCTTTTAATACCTGCTTCATAAAGCGGCCCAGCGGATCCTGACCAACACGGCCAAAAAATGCACTGTCACCACCCAGACGGGAAATAGCGACTGCAACGTTGGCAGGAGCGCCACCCGGACATTTTAGATAGTTGGTTTCGCCATTCGGGATCAAATCAACGACCGCATCACCAGTTACCCATACTCTTGCCATCTAAAATTACTCCATATGTTATCGATACCGGATTCAGGCTTCTGAGCACCGAAGGCATCGTAAAAAGCAATGTAACAACAATTTGTTACATGTGTATCTTAAGAAAATTTCCATTACGGAAATATAAGCCAGAAAAGTACAGAAACAATAAAGATTTAACGGAACAACTTTGATTTCTGTAGCAGTACGCAAATTTTTACGCATGTAACGCATTTTTCATACGCATCTTATCAACGTCATCGCGGCAGACAGAAGCTGAATGTCTTCTGCGACCAGACAGACACGCATCACTGTGTGGCATATATCTCCCATTCTTTCGATCCATCTCATATGAACGGTTTTTGTTTTTTCTCAGGCTCTGCAGGTGACTGTGGGTAACAAATTTTGAGTGTTACCCTTCTTTTCCTTTGTTTGTGGGATTTTGTTAACCATTTAATGTGACTTCGATCGTTATTTTTATTGTTCCTTCCTCGTATATTGCAGTCAACTCAATGGGTATCTGGTTGTTACATTGAATTTGGAGTGTTGTTTCATTGGTGTGATGGTAAACGGTCCCCATTGATACTCTGTTTTATGGTCACCCGAAGTGACCGGATTATTGTCAGCAAAGGGAAGGGAATAACATGAAAAAGTCCTTACTTGGATTATGTGTTGCCAGTGCGTTTGCAGCTCAGGCAAGTTATGCGCTGGAATTAAAAGCATGGGTTATCGATGGCGATTCTGAAAAACCATATTTCCAGCAATTGGAAGAAACCTTTAATGCCAAATACAAAGATCAGAACATCACGGTCGATGTGGTTCCTATTCCCGGCTACAACAGTGCAATCCAGGCGGCTGCACTTTCCGGTGAGTTACCCGATGTGATCATGGTGGATGGTCCGAATATGGCGAACTATGTTTGGACCAAAATGTTGCAACCGATGGATGGTTTGCTAGACAAAGCCGTAGTGGCCGATTTGCTGCCATCCGTAAAAGAGCAGGGTATTTATGGCCCGGATCAAAAGGTTTACATGGTCAGCCCTTATGACTCATCTGTGCTGCTGTGGGGTAACAAAAAATATCTGAAAGAAGCGGGTGTACGTATTCCTGCTGGCATTAAAGACGCCTGGGATGATAAAGAGTTTGCAGATGCACTGGCAAAACTGGCCAAAGTGAAAGGGGTGCAGTGGCCACTGGATATGAAACTGAACTATGACGGTGAATGGTACACCTACGGTTTTGCGCCTTTTATTCAGTCCCGTGGTGCTGATTTGATTGATCGCAAGGCATGGAAAGCGGAAGGAACAATCGATTCACAACCTGCGGTGGATGCGTTAACTGAATTGCAGGCATGGTCAAAAAACGGCTGGATCGTACCGGCCACTGCTGGAGATAACCGCTTCTATGGTGACAAAACAGCGGCCCTGGCCTGGGTTGGTAACTGGATGTGGCGTGCGCATAAGACCGGTTTAGGCAACGATTTAGTTCTGATCCCTGCGCCAAAACTGGCTGGCAAATCCGTTTCTCCGAACGGTGGTTGGGGCTGGGCTGTTCCGGCTAAAACTAAAAATACGGCGGAAGTGGCTAAATTCCTGAACTTTGCTTTATCCACAGAACAGGTTGCCAAATATGCCGATATCACCGGTTATATTCCGGCCCGCAAATCATCTGTCGCATTATCTGAAATCTACCGTCCGGGTGGTGAAGGTGCGCTGTTTGTCGAACAGGCACAAAGCGCGGCGGTAGTGCGTCCGGTGCATCCTGCCTATCCGGTGATTTCCACTTCATTCGGTAAAGCAGTTCAGAACATTCTGCAAGGCGCTGATGTGAAAGGCGAGTTGCAGAAAGCCGCCCGAGCCATTGATGAAGATATCGAAGATAACAGCGGCTATCCTCCATTTGATAAGTAAGTTGTAAGTCAAAGTCGCGCCTGTACCTCGTCAGGCGCGCATCCCATTCGATTTACTTTTTCGCTTAAACAGATTTGTGCAGGAGTTATTATGCGCCGGTTGAAAAACCTGATGCCAGAATTGGCTATGCTGATGCCCGCAATCGTGTTGTTAACAATCTTCGTGGTAGTGCCATTTTTCATGTCGGGATATTTATCCTTCACCAATGAAAAGCTGATTGCCCGCCCGATTGCGACAATATGGGTTGGATGGCGGAACTATGAACGTCTTTTTACTGATCCGGTTTTCTGGCAGGCAGTAAAAAACACGTTTTACTTTGCATTGCTGGTGACCCCATTCCAGTTGGCAATTTCATTGGGTTCAGCGCTGTTATTAAACAGTAAACTGCCATTGCGTACCCTGTTTCGCAGCATCGCATTATTACCATTATTAACCCCGATCACCGTTATCGTGGCGATCTGGGCTGTGCTTTATAAAATCCCTGACGGACTGTTTAACCATATATATCAGTCTCTGCTTTCCACTTCGCAATATATTGACTGGCTGGGCAATGTAGATATGGCGATACCGGCGATTGTGTTGCTGTCTGCCTGGGCGACCTTCCCATTCCAGATGCTGATTTATCTGGCCGGTTTGCAGGAGATCCCGAAAGATCTGTACGAAGCCGCGGAACTTGATGGCGCAAAACCTTTCAAGCGCTTCCTGCATGTGACCTTACCTTGTCTGCGTAACACCAATATTTTCGTCATCATTGTGACCACCATTGGTGCACTGAAACTGTTTACTCAGGTCAATATCCTGACTCACGGCGGACCAAACGGCGCAACCAATACCATCATTCATTACATGTATGAAAACGGTTTTGTGGCGCAAAAAATCGGCTATGCCTCTGCGGTTTCTGTGGCGTTTTTCTTCACAGTAACGGCGATTGCATTGTTGCAACGTTTCCTGATGAAGAATGAGTAGGAGGCAACATGAAATCAGAAACCGTTCAGTTTGTTCCCGCGATTGATGAAGCTGTAGCAGGCAAAGGGAGTCAGGCCATGAAATTTCTGGCTGGTTTAAAAAATGTCCGTGTCTGGTGTGGACTACTGCTGTCGCTGTGTGTTCTGGCACCGTTGATGATGATGGTGACGATCAGTCTTAATCCCGATGAAGAGCAGATCATGATCTCCATGGGAACTATCAAGGCATTCATTCCGCATGTGTTCTCGTTGGAGAATTACCGCGAGATCTGGGGTGACCCGAATCAGCCGTTTGCCCGCTACCTGTTTAATACATTGCTCATCGTATTCACCACCGTATTTATGTCGATTGTCGTGAACTCTTCGGCGGCATTTGCACTGGCCTGGGGGCAGGGTGGGTATCGCAAAATCGTGATTGGTAGCGTGGTCGCCTTGTTGGCCATTCCGGGGGAAAGTCTGGCGTTGCCGCAACTGCTGATGGTGAGCAAGATGGGTATCATTGATAGTTATGAGGTGCAGATCCTGCCATTTATCGGCAATGCCATGTCACTGTTCCTGTTCTATCAGTTCTTCACCAAGATCCCGAAAGATCTGATTGATGCAGCCAAGGTCGATGGCGTCAGCCTGTTCAAAACCTATCTGCATATTGGTCTGCCTCTTTCCAAGCCCGTGATTGCGACTGTGGCTATTCTGCAATTTCTCGAGTTTTGGAACAGCTATCTGTGGCCGGTCATGGTCACTCGCGGCCCCGAATATCGTCCGCTGTCGGTGGCGATGTCAGCCTACTTCGGCAGTAATCAGGCCTACTGGGGCAATATCATGGCATTTGCAGTGTCAATGGCGATACCAGTCATTATCTTCTTCTTATTTATTCAGCGGCATTTCGTCCAGAGCATCACGGGCAGTGCGGTGAAAGGTTAAGTCTTTAGCAGGAGTTCTCATGTTAGCAGAAAAATATTATCGCCCACTGGTTCACTTTACCCCACCTTTTGGCTGGCTGAATGATCCGAATGGCCTGGTTTACAAAGACGGTGAATACCACCTGTTTTACCAATACCATCCGCATGACAGCGTATGGGGGCCGATGCACTGGGGACATGCGACCAGCACCGATTTGTTGTCATGGACTCATCAGCCGATTGCGCTGGCTCCTGATGCGCTAGGCGTTTGTTTCTCCGGTACGGCACTGGTGGATAAAGGAGATCAATCCGGGCTGTTTGCTGGTAACGATGGTTTGCTGGCGTATTACACCATTACGGCGGATAACGCCCAGTTTAATCAGAGTCAGGGTCTGGCTTACAGCTGTGACAACGGTCGGCACTGGACTAAATACGCGGGCAATCCGGTTGTCGAGAATCCTGGCTTTGAGGATTTTCGTGATCCGAAAGTGTTCTGGCACGAGCAAACGCAAGCCTGGATCATGCTGACCACCGTCGGTCAGCAGATCGCAATTTATCGCTCTGCTGATGCGAAAACCTGGCTGTTCAGTTCTTTCTTTGGCGAAGAACATGGCGCACATGATGAGCGGGCGTGGGAATGCCCGGATCTGTTCGAAATCAGCATTGAGGGCAGCAAGAAAACCCGTTGGGTGCTGATTGTTGGGGTTCAGCGCGGAGCCTACTCTGGTGGCTCTGGTACCCAGTATTTTGTTGGTCAGTTTGATGGCGAGCAATTCATCAATGACAACACGCCTGATACGGTGCTTTGGTTGGATTATGGCCGCGATTTTTACGCCACCCAGACCTGGTCGGATATTCCGGCTGCCGATGGTCGCCGGATCGGCATCAGCTGGATGAGTAACTGGCTTTACGCCAATCAAGTGCCGACGCAAAGCTGGCGCTCAGCGATGACCATGCCGCAGGAATTAGTTCTGAAAGCAACGCCGGACGGGTTGCGTTTATGCCATGCATTTATCCGTGAATTAGAGGCGCTTTGTCAACATCAGGTGATTGCCGCAGATAAAACACAGGCAACACCGGGCGCGGTATTTAATTTTGACTGGTTTGAAGCCCATCGTTTGCAGTTTTCGCTGGAGTTGAAAGATAACAGCACACTGGTTTTACAGCCGATGAATGAACTTGAGTTTACTTTCATGGTGCAGAAAGGGCAGCTGACACTGCGTTGCCAGCGGCACGGACAAATCGGTGTTGCGGAATTTGATGGGCACTTTCCGCATGATTTTGCTGTTGCGTTAGGCGCAAACCGCCCACTGAGTGCCGATCTGTTGCTTGATCGTTCTTCTGCGGAATTGCTTTTGGATGGCGGACGTTATGCCATCACTAATCTGGTGTTCCCGAAAGAGGGCCCGGTGCAGCACTGCGCCGCATCGCTGCGCGCCGGTGAAGTGATTATCCGCGATCTCCACAGACATGATCTGGCTAAAGTGACTGCATAAGGAATTTATAAATGGCTGATTTAAAAATGAATAAAGTCGTTAAGCGTTTTGGCGAAGTACAGACCATTCATGGTGTCGATCTGGATATCAAACACGGGGAATTTGTGGTGTTCGTTGGCCCGTCAGGCTGTGGTAAATCAACGCTGTTACGCATGATTGCTGGTCTGGAAACCATCTCTGACGGAGAAGTCGTCATTGATGAGCAGACCGTAAATGATGTGTCGCCTTCGGATCGCGGTATCGCCATGGTGTTCCAGTCCTATGCGCTCTATCCGCACATGACAGTGCGGGAGAACATGAGTTTTGGTTTACGTCTGGCGAAGAAAAGCAAAGCTGAGATTGAACAGCGCGTGGGCGAAGCCTCCCGCATCCTGAAACTGGATCACCTGCTGGATCGACTACCGAAGCAGCTTTCCGGTGGTCAGCGGCAGCGTGTGGCCATTGGTCGAACCATCGTGCGTAACCCGAAAGTATTCCTGTTTGATGAGCCGTTGTCGAATCTGGATGCAGAACTACGGGTACAGATGCGGGTCGAGATTTCCAAGTTGCATGAACAACTGGGGAACACCATGGTTTACGTGACGCACGATCAGGTCGAAGCGATGACCATGGCGGATAAGATTGTCGTGTTGCGTGATGGGCGTGTCGAGCAGGTTGGGGCACCTCTGGAGCTCTACCATAATCCGCAAAACCAGTTTGTGGCTGGCTTTATCGGTTCCCCGCGTATGAATTTTCTGAATGCCGAAGTGTTGAAGGTTGAAGGGAATACCGCATGGTTAAAACTATCTGGTGGTGAAGAGTTTAGTATGCAGACAGATCATCCTGTTACTGCAGGTGATGTGCTGTTGCTTGGCATTCGCCCTGAACACTTGCTGGTAGAGACAACCGGGGATGTTGATATTTCACTGAAAGTCGATGTGGTTGAAGCATTGGGAGGCACAACCTTTGCGTATACCCAATATGCCAGTGAAGATCAGGTTGTTGTCGTGACCGATGGTGGGCACATCATCCCTCGCGGTAAAACCATGCTGGTCAGCTTCCAGCTGGAGCATGTACATCTGTTTGATACCAAAACGGGTGTTAGTTTATTACAACAGAACAAATTGCCTAAGGTAGAAAGAATGCTGGCAACAATGTGATCCCACTGTACGTAATATGCTGATAAAGCGAAGAAACAAGTGACGTTGCTTTGGCATATTACGTACTATCAGATAAAACGGCAGTGGCACAGAATTATGACGACAATAAGAGATGTTGCAGAGCTGGCAGGGGTATCTATTGCCACCATTTCCAGAGTTCTGAATAACAAAGGCAAAGTATCACAAGAGACAGCAGACCGTGTTCGGGCACTTGTAAAAGAACTGGATTATGTCTATGTGAAGCAACCGCTAAAACCTCGCCGAACGGAAGTAAAACCGCAGGGGCTGTTCGCTATCATTCTGCCCACACTCTCCAACCCGTATTTTTCTGAACTGTTAGATATTGTCGAACAGGAAGTGCAATATCTTGGCCGATCCCTGCTGGTGTATAATTCGCGTGGTGAAATAAAGCGCGAACTTTCACTTTTGAACATCTGTAAACAACAAAAGATTGATGGCCTGTTCATCGTACCGAGCTCAGGCAAACCTGAACATATTGCATTGCTGAATCAGCAACCATTCCCTGTGGTGTCATTGACACAACTTCATCCTGAATTAACCAGTGTTGCTGTTGATCATGCGGAAGGTGGGGCACAAGTGGCTGAACATTTAACCAGCATGGGACACACCCAAATAGGATATCTGGGGCCTGCGGATGAGGCTGAACAGAAATTCACCGGTTTCCGTAACAAATTATCCGATTTGCGTATTCCATTACCGGCAGAACGTATTATTGATACACCGGATGTCTCCGCACCAGAATTATCAGCCCGATTTAGCGCATATCTCGATCAGCATGCGGTGTTACCGTTTTCTGCTATTTTCGTTTTTAACGACGTTTCGGCTCAGTTGGTCATTGAGGTATTGCAGTCGCGAGGTTATCGCGTGCCGGAAGATGTGCTGGTGGTCGGGTTTGATAACACACTGATTGCACAGGTTATGAACATCAGTAGTGTCGCGCAGCCTATTAAAGAAATTGGCCGTTTAGGGTTTCAGGAGATGATGCGTTTAATCGAGCATAATGAACTCGGAAATGACACACACCATCTGATCCTGTCTCCGCGCTTGGTGTTGCGAAATAGCTCTGTAAAGTTGATTAAACGCGTACTGTAAGGAATTCAGGTGGTCGATCTGATCACTCGGCATGGATTGCCCACGGCAATGGAATAGTCGGGAATATCTTTAACAACCACACTACCGGCACCGATCACGCAGCCTTCGCCAATCGTGACACCAGGGCAAACAATAACACCGGCACCCAGCCATGTTTTAGAACCAATCTTGATCGGTTTTGCATATTCCAAACCGCTGATACGAGCTGTTGAATCAAGCGGATGAGTGGCTGTCACAACCTGCACGGAGGGGCCAAACATCACGTCATCACCAATTGTTACCGGGGCCACATCCAGAATAGTACAACCGAAATTGGCATAGAAACGTTCACCAAGCGTGATGTTAAAACCATAATCGCAATGAAATGGCGGTGTGATGTAGAAACTATCGCCATAAGAACCAATCAATTGACGAAACAACAGCGCCATTTGTATTTTATCTGAAGGCAATGTGCTGTTGATCTTAAATTGCAGATCTGCTGATGCATGACGTGCATC
>CALMKU010000108.1 GCA_937866945.1 uncultured Tolumonas sp. | reverse complement strand
GGATGGCCTTTATATTCCATCACCGACATCATGGCTTCGTTCGATGAACCACGCGCGACTGCCAGATAGGCATTCATACCCAGCTCGGCCATCTGCTGTTCGCCAATCACCTTAGTGGTGATGTATTGGCTGCTATCGGCCAAACGACGCGCCTGTGATGCCAGATAAGCTGGTGTACAAATATTAGGCGGCATGTTAGCGACATCACGGCAAATTTTCATACCGTTCGACACAGCTAAACCATGCGCAATCGCTTTTTCGCCAATCGATAGCTCACGACGCGTCGCCACGTTAAACACCAGTTTACGCAGCGGACGTCGTAATTCCGCCTTATTGGTCTTAAATTGATCAAACGTGTAAAGACTGTTTTGCGCAGTTTCGACCGCTTGTCTTACTTTCCAGTAGGCATCCCGTCCTTTGACATGTAATTCTGTCAAAAAGCAGACCGCTTCCATCGATCCTGTTTCATTCAATGTGCTGATGGTTTTCTGAATGATCTGTTTGAACTGACGCTCATCCAGCTCACGCTCTTTACCACACCCCACCAACAACACCCGTTCACTCAACACCCCGGGAACTTGGTGCAGCAACAACATCTGGCCGGTTTTACCCTCCAGATCACCACGACGCAACAACGAACTCAGATAACCATCGCTGACGCGATCCAGTTGCTCCGCCACCGCAGATAACCGACGAGGTTCGAATACACCGACCACGATGCAGGCACTGCGCTGCTTCTCCGGGCTGCCGCTTTTAACGCCGAATTCCATGAGGACTCCTTGCTACTAAAGACAAAGCCCACCGATTGGTCGATAATAGAGGCCGACCCACCCGTTCGGGATGAACAGGTTCGGTACGCAAAACATCATAAAATGGAATTAAGGCAACTATTTTTTAGCGATTCGCCAGTAATTACAAGTTTTCCCGAGGCCTGCGTGATAGTTTTCCGTTATATATTTAAAGAAACACTCAAAACACAGCTGTCGATCCTGTTGGTACTGCTGCTTATTTTCACCAGCCAGCAATTCATTCGGATCTTATCGAGAGCTGCTGATGGTTCCGTCCCCACTTCATTGATTGGTCAGTTGATGCTGCTTAATATTCCCTACATGGGGTTATTGCTGCTACCTATCAGTCTGTTTATCGCCATTTTATTTGCACATGGCCGTTTGTATGCCGACAGTGAAATGACGGTATTACGCGCGATTGGTGTCGGTCCTTCCTACGTCATGAAAGTCAGTCTGGTATTAGCCTTGCTGACCACTGCCGTCGCTGTGACCAACACCATGTGGCTGGCACCGATGGCACGTGAAAAACAGACGCAATTGCTTGATGCAGCGAAAGCCGATCCGTTATCCGTACCACTGGAAAGTGGCCGTTTTCTGAGTCTGGATAAAGGGCAACTGGTCGCTTATGTCGAAGATGTGCAAGAAAGTGGACGCAGTTTACAACGGATCTTCCTGTTACAACGCAGTGATAAACCGGAAGAAGCGGCAGTGGTGGTCGCAGCCAGCGGTAATCTGACTACCGATGCCAAAGGCATTCCGTGGGTCACGCTAAGTAATGGCAAACGTTATGCCGGAACCCCCCCGTCAACCGAATTCAGCATCGCCGACTTCTCGGAATACAAAGCCCAGATCCAGCGTAAGGATATTGAACCGTCGAATCGCAAGTCAGGTGCAATTCCATCCAAGCAGCTTTATCACAGCACCGACAACAAAGAGATCGCCGAATGGCAATGGCGTATCGCCCTGCCGCTCTCTATTCCCATACTCACGTTGATCGCCGTACCTATGGCGATGGTAAACCCCCGTCAGGGGCGCTACGCGAAATTGCTACCCGCCGTCATGCTTTACTTGAGCTATTTCCTGTTACTCAGTGCTGGCGAATCGGCGGTAGAACGGGGGCAATTACCGGCCACCCCAGGCCTGTACATCGTACCCGTACTTTTTACATTGTTCTTTGCGATACCGATGAATTTAAAAAATACGCAGTTATGGCAGCGACTGCGCCTTTACTGGCATAAGGAGAAATGCTGATGTTTGGTATTCTCGACCGCTATATCGGGCGCACCGTGATCATGGCCATCATGATGTGTACCATCACACTGGTGGGTCTTTCATCACTGATCAAATTTGTGGATCAGTTACAAAATGTCGGTGAAGGAAACTTCACCACGCTGCATGCCATACTCCGTGTCATCTATGCCATACCCAGTGATATTGTGCTGTTTTTTCCTATGGCGGCACTGTTAGGCGGCGTGATTGGGCTAGGTCAGCTAGCCAGCAGCAGCGAACTGGTGGTATTACAGGCCGCCGGATTATCCCGCGCGCAGATCGTTATCTCCGCACTGAAAACCGTTATTCCTGCCATGTTTCTGGTCATGCTGCTGGGTGAATATGTTGCTCCGCTCGGGGAACAAAAAGCGCACGATCTGAAAACGACCGCGATCAGTGGCGGAAAGATTACTGCCTCTACTTATGGTGTCTGGATCAAAGAAGGCCATGCCTTTATCAGCATTGATACATTGCTACGCGACGGCAGTTTACGTGGTTTAACCATGTATCGCTTCAATGAGCAGGGTGAACTACAGGAAATTATCCGCTCACCACAGGCCAATTATCAACAGCAAGCCTGGCATCTGAAAGATACTGTCGTTACGCAACTACAAGATAAACGGCAGATCCATTTTAAACATCTCAATGAATGGGAATGGCAAACCAATCTGACGCCCGACAAACTGGGTGTCGTCTCGGTATCACCGGAGGAGTTGTCTGCGCAGGGCTTATATAGCTACATCAGTTACATGAAAAGCAATGGGCAGCAGGTTAATGATTATGAACTGGAATTCTGGCGTAAGCTGCTAGCACCACTCGGCGTGATTGCTATGTTGTTGCTGGCCGCATCCACGATTTTCGGACCTCTGCGCTCTGTTAGCATGGGCGCGCGGCTGATTTCCGGTGTGATGATGGGATTTTCATTCTTTGTGGTTAATCAGGTGCTAGGGCCGTTCAGTCTCGTTTATAACGTTCCGCCTTTGTTTGGCGCCAGCATCCCCAGCCTGTTATTTATGGGCGTTGCGATTTATATGCTAAAACGTCGTACTTAAGCATATAAGATTAATTTAGGCGTCTGTCAGCACAGACGCCTTTTTAATTTTAACGTCCTGCAGCAGAGGAAGTGACAACAACCTCGCAACTTGCCCAGTAATCCTGAAATGCCAAAAACTCCCGGCGGTCGAAAATTACCATCAAATTGCCCAGACCAAATGCAGAAGTCGCCAATCGCACCAACGCCTGTCCAACCCGCAATAAAGACCCATCGGTATTCTGTACACGTAATTGAAATCGTACCATGCCCGGTGTTTGTCCTTCCCGGCACCAGAACCAGACAAAATAACTGCACAACACACCGGCCAGCCAAAGGCTAAACCAAAGCTGATGTGCCAGCCATTCCCCGACCGTCATACCATCATTCAACGACAATATGTCGAAAGCTGTTAGCAAATGCGCAAGACCGTACCCAATATAACCAGCCACCACCAATAGCGGCAACACTAGCAGTGCATCGATGGCCCAGGCACCTAAACGACGACGGAATCCGGCACGCGGCAAGTTCAGCGCGATACCGCCTGATGACATTACCGGCTTGTCTGATACCGTACGGGAACGAGAACGGGTTGATTTACTCATAATTCACATATACCAATCTTCAGGGAAGTTGCATTCTAACCGAGTCAGCAGGTTAGATGCGAATCATCAAAGCGAGCATTTATTCAGCATCTGAAGCAGATCACGTGAAAAACAATTTGCGCTCGCGATTTACCTTTGTATAATGCGACCCCGTAAGACAAGCAGACTGAGTAATCAGAAAGTTAGTTTTACATTTGTTGCCCAGGTGGCGAAATCGGTAGACGCAGCGGATTCAAAATCCGCCGATGAATAATCGTGACGGTTCGAGTCCGTCCCTGGGCACCATCATTAAACCCGCATCGCGGGTTTTTTTGTATCTGCAATCTACCAAAAAATCCTTTCTGCGCTTTTCCCTGTCAAATCCTTGCACTAAACTATCCGCCATCTGTAATGACTAAGAGAACACCATGGCGCAATTTATTTACACCATGAATCGCGTAGGCAAAGTCGTACCGCCTAAGCGTCATATCTTAAAAAACATCTCCCTCTCATTTTTTCCTGGCGCCAAAATCGGTGTACTGGGTTTGAACGGTGCCGGTAAATCAACACTGCTGCGCATCATGGCCGGCATCGATACCGAGATCGAAGGTGAAGCACGCCCACAACCAGGCATTAAAATCGGCTATCTGCCACAGGAACCGAAACTCGATCCTGAGCAAACCGTTCGGGAAGCGGTTGAAGAAGCCATGGGTGAGCTGAAACGCGCCATGACTCGTCTTGATGAGGT
>CALMKU010000107.1 GCA_937866945.1 uncultured Tolumonas sp. | reverse complement strand
GGGTTTGAATTCGGTCAGCAGGAGTTTGTACGTAAAAACTTCACTATGCTGATGATGGGGATCATTGTGGTTTCGCTGTTACCGATGGTGTTTCATGCGGTAAAAGCCAAACTGGCTGCTCCGGCCAAATAAGTTTTTCGTTGTTTTAGTTTGTTCTGTGATGCCTGGCAGTGTTGTTGCCAGGCATTTTTATTCTCTGCAAGCTGATAATGTCAAATGTGTCGAATAATAGATTAAAACGAGAGTGAAACCGGTTTTTTTGGTGTTTGTTTCCGGTAACTCTGTGAGCCGCAGCACAATTATTCTTGGCTTGTAGCCTGACAAGATGCCGGTCAATTTGTTAATCTGTGGGCCATTCCTCTTTTCTGTTGTTGTTTCATGTCTCCATATCCCTGGTTAGCGCTGAATTTATCAGCAATCTATTTAGTCTTAGGTATCTTTTCACCGTTCTGGGGCGTTTGGCTGGAATCGGTTGGTTTACAGTCAGAACAAATCGGTTTGTTACTTGGGATTGGCTTTGCCATGCGACTGTTTGGCAGTCTGGTGATCATGCGCCAGGCCAAACGCGCCGAACGACTGATCCCCATTGCCCGTTTACTGGTGCTGGGCGGCTTACTCAGCTTTGTCGGTTTCTATTTATCCTCACAGTTCTGGGTGATCTTTTTATTCACCTTGCTGGTCAATTTTGTTTATCCAACCTTATTGCCGTTAAGTGATGCTGTGGCGGCTCGAATGGTCATTCAGGTCAATCTGGATTATGGCAATGTACGGTTATGGGGGTCGGCGGCTTTTATCGTTGGCGCCACGCTGATTGGCTTTGTTATTGAGCACCTTGGGCCAAGTTGGATTTTGCACTGTATTGTGCTGTGTTTGCTATTGGCGGGTTTCTGTATTCATGTGCCTATGAACCCAGCGCCACGCACTATCGGGCAGGAAAATGAAAGTCATGGCTATGGCCAATTACTGCGCAACAAGGCATTTTTGAATTTTCTGGCTATTGAAGCACTGATATTTGGTAGTCACTCCGCATATAACAGTTTCAGTGCGATCTATTGGCATTCGCAAGGTTTTGCTGCCTCGACAGTCAGTATGCTTTGGACCACCGGCGTGGTATTTGAAATTATCATGTTTGCCACCAGCCGGCGTTTATTATCTGACTGGTCACCAGAGCGCTTGCTGTGTTGGGCGGCGATTGGTGCGGTGATCCGCTGGGTCACACTGGGTACCAGTCTGGAGTTGTGGTTACTATTTCCGGCTCAGGCGCTGCATTCATTCACTTATACGCTAGCTCATCTGGGGGCGATGCGTTATCTGGCCCTACGCTTGCCGCGCGAGGCGATCATTTCCGGCCAGACGCTCTATTCCGCCATCGGACAATCTTTATCGCTCGCCTTGTTTACGGTGCTGAGTGGGATCATGTATCGCCATCTGCATCAGGATGTGTTTCTGGTCATGGCGGTGATTGTGTTGCCGGTGTTTTATCTGATCTGGCAGGCAAGACGCGCTATTCCAGTTATAGATAAAAAATAAAGCATGCGATTTGATGTGAGGTGTTATTTCAGTTTTCGACCGTACAGTGGCTTCAGGGTACAATAGCGCAACAGGATGTATCGGCGACATCCTAATTACAGTGAATGAGGCATCATGGCGTTAAAAATTAGTTACAGCTACAAAGGTCAGCCACGTTTGATTCAATACGCGAATGACAAATACCACGATATTTATGAAGCTATTGCCGCGGAAGAGGGCGTAGATCTCCGCGCTTATCTGGCGATGGAACGGCAGCTGGCTTCTTTGAGCAAAAAAGTTGGTGCGGTGAAAGATTTTCGTGATAACAAATTCCTGGAATTTGGTTTCAACGATATCAAAGTGATTAAAGAATAAATTGCGGATAAAAAGAGCGCCCCGGTACGGAGCGCTCTGATCGTTCTATCTGTCGGTCGGTTTACAGAATAAAGCGACTCAAATCTTCATCTTCAATCAAGGCACCGAGGTAACGGTTAACGTATTCAGCATCGATGCTGAACAGTTGCCCAGCATTGTCTGCGGCATCATACGAGATGTCTTCCATCAGCTTTTCCAGCACGGTATGCAGACGACGAGCACCAATATTTTCTGTGCGTTCGTTCACCTGCCAAGCCGCTTCGGCAATGCTGCGAATGCCTTCCGCCGTGAATTCAATTTTTACCTGCTCAGTTGCCATCAGAGCCTGATATTGTTCTGTCAGCGAGGCGTTCGGCTCCGTCAGAATGCGTTCGAAATCATCAACAGTCAGATTTTTCAGCTCAACACGAATTGGCAGACGCCCCTGCAACTCGGGGATCAGATCGGAAGGTTTTGCGATCTGGAATGCACCGGAAGCGATAAACAGGATATGGTCAGTGCGCACCATGCCGTGTTTGGTATTCACGGTACAACCTTCGATCAGCGGTAAAAGATCGCGTTGTACGCCTTCACGGGACACATCCGGGCCGCTACTTTCGCCACGTTTACAGATCTTGTCGAACTCATCGATAAAGACAATCCCGTTGTTTTCCACAGCATGAATGGTCTTTTCTTTCAGCTCTTCCGGGTTGAGTAGGCGTCCAGCCTCTTCTTCCACCAGCTGTTTCAGCGCATCTTTCACTTTCAGTTTGCGTTTATGGGTATTGCCCGCGGACATATTCTGGAACAGACCCTGTAACTGATTGGTCATCTCTTCCATACCCGGCGGTGCCATGATTTCTACACCCATTTGCGGTGCAGCAACATCAATCTCAATTTCTTTATCATCCAGTTCGCCTTCGCGCAGTTTTTTGCGGAAGATCTGGCGGGTATGTGTGCCTGTTTCAGATTTCTCGGCTTCACCCCTGTTAGAACGCGCTGGTGGCAGCAATACATCCAGCACGCGTTCTTCAGCCGCTTCATGTGCACGGAAACGAACTTTCTCCATTTCCTGCTCACGCATCATCTTCAGCGCCATATCGGTCAGATCACGGATGATGCTGTCAACTTCTTTACCAACATAACCGACTTCAGTGAATTTGGTCGCTTCGACTTTGATAAATGGGGCATTAGCCAACTTGGCCAGACGACGGGCAATTTCCGTTTTACCCACACCGGTTGGGCCAATCATCAGAATATTTTTGGGGGCTACTTCCTGGCGCAGCTCATCACTGAGTTGCATCCGGCGCCAGCGGTTACGCAGCGCAATCGCCACTGCACGTTTGGCTTCAGCCTGACCAATAATATGACGGTCAAGCTCATGAACTATTTCTCTGGGAGTCATTTCGGACATCTGAATATCCTTGCTAGGCAATAGATTAAACTGTTGTGATGGTTGGATAATCCAACACTTCAATAGTCTGGAAATTATTGGTGAAGACGCAGATATCTCCGGCAATGGTCAGCGATTTCTTCACAATATCTGCGGCGGATAAATCGGTGTTTTCCAATAAGGCGCGGGCGGCGGATTGAGCGAAGGCACCGCCAGAACCAATGGCGATCAGATCGTTTTCCGGCTGCACGACGTCACCATTACCGGTAATGATGAAAGAGCGTTGTGTATCTGCAACTGCCAGCAGCGCTTCGAGTTTGCGTAAGGCACGATCGGTACGCCATTCTTTAGCTAACGCAACGGCAGCACGCTCCAGATTGCCTTGATGCGCCTGTAATTTGGCCTCAAAGCGTTCCAGTAGTGTGAAGGCATCGGCGGTACCACCGGCAAACCCAGCCAGCACTTTACCGTTATACAAGCGATGAACTTTGCGGGCATTGCCTTTCATCACGGTATTGCCAAGCGATACCTGACCATCACCGCCAATCACGACTTGGCCATTACGTCGAACAGAAACGATTGTAGTCACATAAACCTCGGATTCGAGTAGTCGGCTGTGCCGACGAAAGATTCATGAGACAGGAGATAGGGGCGGGGAGCCCCTATTTCAAGGTTAATTGTGCTGGAAATGTGTGGAAATGAGTTATTGCGCGTAGAAAGTCATGAGTTCGCGTAGGTAATTACTTCGAATAGATAGTACAGCTCTGTACGGTACCAGCGCCTTTCAGGCGGGACAGTGCTTGTTCAGCAGCTGGACGGTTGGCATATGGGCCTAACACCACTCGATGCCAGGTGCCGGACGTATTACTACCTTCGCTGATGCGCGCGCTTTGCCCTTGTACGGCAATACGCGACTGTAATGAGCTGGCTTGATCGGCGGTACGGAACGCACCGCATTGCATCATATAGCGTTTATTGCTTACGGTGCTGGTAGTGGCCGCGACATCCTGTTTTGTTGCCGTGCTGTCTGTGGCATAAGGGCGTGGTTTACCAAACATAGCCAGCGCTTCATCCCGCTCTTGCGTTACTGTTTTCGGCTGGACAGTCGTTACCTTTGCCACATTACTATCAGGCTTGCGTGTCGTATTACTCTCATTCGCGATAACTTCAGCAAATGAACGTGGTTTACGAACATCCGTTGTCCGTGCTGGTTCGGCGGTCGGTTGGCCACTGACAATAGTGTTCATGGTTGTCGTTACCGGCTTGCTGGTATTTACGCTTCTGACGGCTGGCGTGGTTAGTGTAGCCGTTGGTTGCGTAAGGGTTGTCTGATCGGCAGGTAATTGCCCGTTTTGCTGCTGAACCAGTAACCGGGCGCGTTCCTGTTGGGCGCGCAACATTTCCTGCATCTTTTGTTGCTGTTGCAAGATTTGCGGGTCTTTACTCGGATCACCAATAATTTGACCATCGGGCAATTCAACAGGCACTTCCTTATTTTGCAGGATCTGCATGTAATCAAATTCTTCTTTAGCCGGACGCTGTTTTTCTATCGGGATCGGCGCTTCCGTGGGCGATTGTGTCGCTGCAACTTGCGCTGTTTCACCGGATGAACCACTGATGTTATACAGGAAAATGCCAAAGCCAATAACCAGCGCCAATGCCAATACCGCGCGCACCACGGGAAATGGTGCGCTGGTATTGCTACTTTTCCCGCGGCCTGCAGGTGCTTTCGCGGCGGGCTTGCGTTTGGCCGGCTGTGAGCTGCGGACGTAATCCCGGGTCATGATTTACATGCGCTCCAGTGTTTCAATGCCAAGCAGTGATAAACCGAGGTTCAGTGTTTTTGCTGTCGCCTGACACAAGGTCAGACGGCTGGCTTTCTCGGCCGCGGTCACGCCTTCTTTATTAATTGGGCAGGCTTCGTAGAAACTCATGAAGCAACCAGACAGCTCATACAGATAAGTACACAGCAGATGTGGCATCCCTTTTTGCGCCACGTTATGGACGACATCGTTGAACTGCAGTAGTTTCTGCGCCAGAGTTTCTTCCGCTGGTGCCGTAATTTGCACTGGGCCAGTTTGTGCATCATCGCCCAGACGACGGAAGATCGATTGAATACGGGTGTAGGCGTATTGCAGGTAAGGTGCAGTGTTACCTTCGAAGGTCAGCATGTTGTCCCAGTCGAAGATGTAATCGGTGGTGCGGTTTTTAGATAGGTCAGCGTATTTCACCGCACCCATTGCCACCGCATGTACGACTTTGGCTTTTTCATCTTCCGGCAGATCAGCTGATTTTACCGAGATCAGATCGCTGGCGCGTTGTTCGGCTTCATCCAGCAGTTCAGAGAGTTTTACTGTGCCACCAGAACGGGTTTTAAACGGGCGACCATCTTTGCCCAGCATCATGCCAAAGGCATGGTGTTCTAAAGAGACTTCGGCTGGCACATAACCAGCTTTGCGTGCAATTGACCATGCCTGCTGCAGATGCTGATGCTGGCGAGAGTCGATGAAGTAGAGCACACGATCAGCTTTCAGTGTTTCCACGCGGTATTTAGCACAAGCAATATCGGTAGTCGCATAGAGGAAACCACCATCGCGTTTTTGAATGATCACCGCCATGGCTTCGCCGTCTTTACCTTTGATCTCATCAAGGTAAACCACTAATGCGCCTTCGCTGGCAACGGCAAGACCTTGTGCTTGCAGATCTTCCACGATGGTGCGCAGCATCGGGTTATACAGGCTTTCGCCCATCACATCTTTTTCAGTCAGGCTGACGTTCAGACGGTCATAGATAAGCTGGTTTTGGGCCATGGTGATATCCACCAGTTTCTTCCACATGGCGCGACAATATTCGTCGCCACCTTGCAGTTTCACCACATAACCACGTGCACGTTCCGCAAACACTTCATCTTCGTCGTAATGTTTTTTGGCTTCGCGATAGAAGGCTTCCAGATCCGACAGTTCCAGTTCGCTGGCTTGTTCGTTCTGCACTTTTTCCAAATACGCGATCAACATACCGAACTGGGTACCCCAATCACCGATGTGGTTGGCGCGGATCACGTTGTGACCTAAGAACTCCAGCGTTCGCGTTACTGCATCACCGATCACGGTGGAACGAATGTGGTGCACGGCCATTTCTTTGGCTACGTTGGGAGCAGAGTAATCGGTGACAATCGTTTGTGCCGGAACGGCTGGTTTCACCTCCGCAGTTGGGCTGGCAGCAATGGCTTCGATCTGTTTGGCCAGCCAGGCACTGTCTAAGAAGAAATTGATAAAACCCGGGCCGGCGATTTCTGCTTTAGCAACCAGAGTCGAAGCAGGCAGATGATCGATAATCAGCTGGGCCAGTTCACGCGGGTTTTTACCTGCCGGTTTTGCCAGCAACATCGCCAGATTGGTGGCCAGATCGCCATGCGCCTTGTCTTTAGTGTTATCGACCTGAATACGCGGTTCTAATTCAACCGGAATTAATGCCGCTGCTTTCAGGCTGGATACGGTTTGTTCAAGGAGTTGCTGGATCTGTGCTTTCATTGTTTCTGACGGTTCCTGACACGAATACGGGTAGCCAGACGGCTGGGCCGTAAATTTTACTCGGATTGCCGGGCACTGACTACCTTTTCGATGCGGTTTCAGGAAAGTTAGCTACATGCGGCTACAATTAAAACAGAAGGTAAAAATAACGACAGCACAACGGCAAAACTGGAGTAGTGATTTCTGATGAACGAGGCACATCAGAAACCGGAGCACCGTCTCGACACAAACTCCTGTTCATCTTAAAAAAGGAGGTTGCTATGCAACTATCCATATTTCCTTTACGTCTCAACCTGTTACCTGATGGTGTGCTGCCGTTACGGGTCTTTGAACCACGCTATCTGCGGATGATTGCGGAAGCTTCCAAACGCGGTATGGGATTGTGCTTATTAGGCAAAGCACAGGATGGTGGTTTTTCCCCCTTACTGGCGATTGGCACCCGGGTGGAAATTATCGATTTTGATCGCCTCGACGATGGCATATTAGGTGTTACCGTTAAAGGGATCGATCGCTTCCGTATTCGTTCACTGGAAGTTGAGTCAGACGGTCTATTAAGTGCCGATGTGCAGCTATTACCGGGCTGGCAACATGCGCCGTTACAGCCGGAGCAGCATATTCTGGCAGAGAAGCTAGGACAGGTATTTCAGGAACACCCGAACTATGCGGCCTACTATCCGACACCACAATGGGCGGATGCTTGCTGGGTGGTGCAACGTTGGCTGGAAGTACTGCCATTGGCGGCTGAGGAAAAATTTAGCCTGATGGCCAGCAATGATTATCACGATGCGCTGCATTTTCTATTACAGGCGGTGCAGGAGGATGACGCCGCTATTCACCAGCATTAAACAGAATTATCCCTGTAAATGATCCGCCTACTGACTGCTCGCGTAATAAGCAATTACGCGATTAGTTCAGGGCGTTGATTATGGGATGCGTAAACTTGGGATATACTGCGGTTATTCAGTCGTATCGACTGCCCCCGCAGAGGATGTTAATGGAAGACGCGAACCTCGATCTCACCGCGTTACTGTTACAGGTGGCCACGCAGCGTAGCAAAGCCGCGTACGGTCAGCTGTTCCACTATTTTGCTCCCCGTATTCGTCATTACGGCTTACGCCATCTGCGCTCTGAAGCCCGGGCAATGGAGTTGGTGCAAGACACGTTACTCGCCGTTTGGCAAAAAGCCGCCTTATACCACCCCGAAAAAGGGGCGCCCACCACTTGGATCTACACTGTCATGCGCAACCAGTGCTTCGACATGTTACGGCGCCAGCAAGTCTCGAAAGAAGATTTGGTGGCAGAAGATCTGTGGCCGGTATTGGAATATCAGGCGGTCGAAGATGACGAGAACGATCCGGGTGAGAACGAGATCCTGACTCGTCAATTGACTCATTACCTGCATTTGCTGCCTCCTGCGCAACAAGAAGTGGTACGCGGTGTTTATCTGTTGGAACAAACACTGCAGGAAATTGCAGATCGTCTGCAGATCCCGTTAGGAACAGTAAAATCACGTCTGCGCCTGGGGTTATCTAAATTGCGTGAACAAATTGAGCAGGAGCACGAGCATGATTAATTTCCATCCTGATAATGCTCTGCTGGCTGCTTACGCCGCCGATACTTTACCACTCAGTATGACGCTGGCCGTGGCGATTCATGTGGAGTTTTGCCCAACTTGTGCCCGTCGTGTGGCCGAACTGGAACGTCAGTTAGCCGAAAGTGTGTTGATTGCTGATACTGTTTTACCTGGGGAAGAACACCTGTTTGATGACATGCTGTCGTATATTCTGGAACAGCCGTCGATGACTGTGCCTGTGCAGACGGAAGAGCCTAAGATCGAGATCCAGGGCCAGTCATTCTGGTTGCCCCGCGCATTACGTCATATTAGCCGTCAGAATTGGCAACAGATGGGCAACATTGGCCGTAGCCGTTTATTATTAGATGATCAATCCAGTGGCCGGGCCAGTTTGATGTATCTGTCTGCTGGTGCGGCGGTACCGCAGCATACCCACCGCGGTATTGAGTTAACGCTCCCGCTAACCGGTGTTTTTCGCGATGAATTGGGTGAGTATATTCCCGGCGATTTTGTGTTGCGGGATGCCAAAATAGCGCATCAACCGCAATCACGGGATGGTTGTCTCTGTTTTGCTTTGCTGGATGCCCCGGTGCAATTTACGCAAGGCTTGCCGCGATTATTGAACGGCTTTGGTGATTTATTGTATTAAGCACACTTCAGCTGTCGATCATTGCTGGCAAAGCAGATAAAATCAGCGGTTCTGCCGTTCATTGACAGTAATTTATTCTTCAGAAGGAGCGTGTTATGGCATTAGTTACCGTTGCAGCCACTCAGATGGCCTGTTCCTGGGATATTGAGGGCAACGTCGCCCGGGCTGAAAAGCTGGTACGTGACGCAGCGGCGAAGGGTGCACAAATCATCCTGATCCAAGAGCTGTTCCAGACACCTTACTTCTGCATTGATCAAAGCCCGGAACATTTCGATCTGGCGCAAACGCTGGAAGACAGCCCACTGATCAAACATTTCTCTGCACTGGCGAAAGAGCTGGATGTCGTGCTGCCACTGTCGTTTTTTGAGCGGGCTGGTAATGCACATTACAACTCGCTGGTGATGATTGATGCCGACGGTGAAGTGTTGGATGTGTATCGTAAAACCCACATCCCAAATGGTCCGGCATATCAGGAAAAACAATTCTTCACCCCGGGTGATACCGGCTTTGTCGTGTGGGAAACCAAATACGCCAATGTCGGCGTTGGCATCTGCTGGGATCAATGGTTCCCGGAAACTGCTCGTAGTCTGGCACTGCTTGGTGCGGATGTGATTTTCTTCCCGACTGCGATTGGTTCTGAACCGGCTTATCCAGAAATCGACTCGCAGCCACATTGGACACGCGTACAGCAAGGTCATGCTGCTGCCAATATTATTCCAGTGATCGCCTCTAATCGTGTTGGCACTGAAAAGAGCAAATTTGTGGAAGGTCTGGAAATGACTTTCTACGGTTCATCTTTTATCGCCGATCAGACTGGTGCACTGGTGCAACAGGCGGATAAGACCAGCGAATGCGTGCTGGTGCATACTTTTGATCTGGAAGCGATCCGCAAACAGCGTATCAGCTGGGGTCTGTTCCGTGATCGCCGCCCGGCGATGTACGGTACCATCATGACTTCCGATGGCGAAACTTCTTGGTAAGTTTTTCCTGCCAATTTCTTTCCTGACAGTAATCAAGGACATCAGGATATGACAATTAAGACAGTAACCGGCCTGCCAAAGCAGGACGGTTTTTTTATGCCCGCCGAGTGGGCACCGCAACAAGCGGTATGGATGATCTGGCCGTTCCGCCCCGATAACTGGCGCGAAGCGGGCAAATTCGCTCAAGAAACGTTCGCCAAAGTCGCGGAAGCGATTGTAGGGGCTACCCCTGTATATATGGCGGTACCAGAGCAATTTATGGTGCAGGCCAAAGCCATTATGCCAACGGCAGTCACGTTAGTGCCGATGAACAGTGATGACTGCTGGGCACGCGATACCGGCCCAACCGTAGTTATCAATGGTAACGGCGAATGTCGCGGTGTGGATTGGGGCTTTAACGCCTGGGGCGGCCATCATGGCGGCCTGTATTTCCCGTGGGATCAAGATGAGCTGGTGGCGCGTCAGATGCTGGCTGTACATGGCTTTGATCGTTATGCCGCACCCTTGATTTTGGAAGGCGGTTCGATCCACGTGGATGGTGAAGGCACCTGCATGACTACGGCAGAATGCCTGCTGAACAAAAACCGCAACCCGCATCTATCCAAAGCACAGATCGAAGATTATCTGCGTGATTATTTGAACGTTACTCATTTCATTTGGTTGGAAGAGGGCGTATATATGGATGAGACCGATGGTCACATCGATAACATGTGCTGTTTTGCCCGTCCGGGTGAGGTGATTTTGCATTGGACGGATGATGAAACTGATCCGCAATATGCACGCTCACAAGCGGCATTTAAGGTATTGTCAGAAACTGTAGATGCCCAAGGCCGCAAACTAAAGATCTGGAAACTGCCACAACCGGGCCCGCTGTATTGCACCGAAGAAGAGTCTGCCGGTGTGGTTGATGGCTCTGGTGTACCACGTGATGCGGGCGGTCGTCTGGCGGGTTCGTATGTGAATTTTCTGATCACTAATGATCGCATCGTCTATCCGTTACTCGATCCAAAAACAGATGAAGAAGCGAAAGTTATTTTGCAGCAGATTTTCCCTGAGCATACCGTAGTCGGTGTGCCGGCACGTGAAATATTGCTCGGTGGTGGTAACATTCACTGCATTACGCAGCAGATCCCTCGCTGAGCATCGCTGCAGTTTAGGTGTGAAACAGCCGGTAGGTTATACCGGCTGATGTTCACGCAGCTGTTGTTCCCATAAGAGTTGCTCAAATTGCGCAGCCGGGAGCGGCGGGCTCATTAGATAACCTTGATAACAATCGCAACCCTGACTTTTCAGGAAGGTCAGTTGCTCTTCGGTTTCCACCCCTTCGGCCATGACTTTTAAGCGTAATGTATGTGCCATGGCCACAATGGTCGCGGCAATTTCCATATCATCTTTCTTATGCGGAATATCATCGACGAAACTCTTGTCGATTTTTAGCACATCCAGCGGAAAACGTTTTAGATAAGCCAACGATGAATAACCTGTTCCAAAGTCATCAATGGCTAATCGCACACCTAGTTGCCGCAGTTGATTCAGTATTTCAGCGGCTTCTGATTCATGCGTCATCAAAGCACTTTCGGTGAGCTCCAGCTCCAGATGTGATGCGGGGAAGCCAGTTTTATCCAGTGCATTCACGACAGATTCCAGTATGTTGCTGTAGCGGAACTGAACCGGTGAAATATTAACGGCGAGATTAATGGTTGGTAGCCCTTTTTGTAGCCATTCATTCCCTTGGCGACATGTCTCAAACAGTACCCATTCACCCAGTTGTTTAATTAACCCGGTTTCTTCGGCGACTGGAATGAAATTAATCGGAGCGATTAAACCACAATTCGGATCTTGCCAACGAACGAGTGCTTCCGCACCGATAATTCGATTAGTAAAAATATCCATTTGCGGCTGAAAATAGACACGCAGTTCGTTGAGTTCAATGGCCCGGCGCAGGCGAACCTCCAGATCAATTCGTCGTTCTGCCGCTTGGGTTAGTTCATCGGAGAAATACCGGAAACAACTGCGCCCATTGGCTTTGGCCCGATACATTGCTGCATCTGCTTGCTGCAGTAAATCTTCTGGTGTATTACCATGTTCAGGATAAAGGCTGACCCCAATACTGGCACCAATGATGACATCTCGACCGTTGGGTAAATGGAAGGGAACTGTCAGCAATTGCAGGATATCTTCTGCCATATGATCGATGGCACTGATGTCAGGGTTTCCTTCCACCAGCACAGTAAATTCATCGCCGCCTAACCGACAAATAGTATCTGATGCACGGATTCGTTTGCGCAAACGTACGGCAACTTCTTGTAATAAGACATCGCCAATTTGATGGCCAAAACTATCATTTACATCTTTGAAGCGATCCAGATCCAGCATGAGTAGGGCAACACGCTGCTGTTGTCTGGCCGCTAATTGCAGCGCGTGTGCCAGATTGATCGATAGCAGAGAGCGGTTCGGTAACTGCGTCAGCGGGTCATGACGCGCCAGATGTTCAAGCTGGGCTTCCGAGTCTTTAAGTTGGCGAATATCTGTATACACGCTGACATAGTGAGTTAACTGTTGTTTATCATCATGTACGCTGCTGATACTGCCGATAAGAGGAATTAACTCACCATCTTTTCGGCGATTCCAGATTTCACCGCGCCAGTAACCGGAAGTTTCTATGGCATGCCACATCATTTGGTAAAACTCAGTCGAGTGCTGACCTGATTTGAATATGGTGGGTGTTTTATGCAGTAACTCTTGCTCGTTATAACCAAAGAGTTCTATTAATGCCGGATTTATTCGCAGAATATGGGTTTGCGTATCCGTGATCATTATCCCTTCACGGGTATGATCAAATACGGTCGCTGATTGGCGCAGTATTTCCTCATTCGTTTTTTGTGATGTGATATCGGTCAGGCTGCCGATATAGCCGATGGTTTCGCCATGTTCATTTTTTTCTGGTGACGCATTGATCACCAACCAAGTGTAACGTCCATCATCACGACACACCCGGCATTCCATTTCGCCCGCGATGCCATTTAATAAGGCGGGCAGCCAATGAGCTAATAACTGCTGCCGGTCTTCTGTAATCAGTGCGTCTAGCCAATGTGACAAATCGTCGGTTGAACATTGTAATAGTGTCGTACCGAATTCATTCAGATAGCGTAATTTGCCAGCTAAATTCAAACGAAATATACCCACTGGCACAAAGGTGGCGAGGGTATGAAACAAACTTTCACTTTTCTTCAGTTTTTCTTCGGCAATCTTTCGCTCGGTAATATCACTAGCCATGCTTAGTAATAACAATTCGCCATTTTCATTTTGACCTAATGGCGCAGATTGCATATCCCAGTAACGTTCACTGCCATCTTTACAATGGATGAGGTATTCACCGTTATGAACCGGTGCGGTGATACGATGTTCATGATCACAAATAAGATTTGGATTATCAGGTTGCAATGGGACAACCACTTTCATCCATTCACTGCGCGATGGCATATCCGTGAGATCATAACCACTGAGCTCAGTCCAGCGACTATTCAGTGTGAGCCCGGTACCCGATTCGGTATAAATCACCGTCGGGCTGGGTGAATTCATAATGGCAGAGCGGAAGCGTTGTTCACTTTCTTGTAACTGATGTTCTCGGTTTAGGTTATCCAGTGCGAAAGAGACGTCTAGTGCCATTTCGTTGATCGTAGCTTGTGTTTCTGCATCAAAGAAATTAACGGCATTGGAATACAAATTGAGTACGCCAGTAATTTCATTTCTTTCGCGAATAATAAAATATCCGGCAGAGGCAATGCCTGCTTTATGTGCTATTTCATGAAATGGCTCAGTACTTGGTTCATTCTGATAGTCATTAAAGATCAGATCTTTCTGACTCATTAAAGCCTGTATCGCACCGGTGCGAGTCAATAATTCTGGCTGCAGTTTTTTGTGTTCGGTCACCCAGCTGCTGAAGCCGTTATCATCGCCAAAGGAGTGCAGTACATCAATATCATTTAGGTCTTTGTAATATTTACCAATTAACGCTAATGTGAAACCACCATGTTCTACTGCGATTTGGCAAATTTGCTTAAATAACGCCTCCCTATCCTGACAATGTACAATTGCTTGGTTAGTTTGGGATAGCATTTCATAGAGGTTTCTCTGGTGCTTCAGTTGATGTTCACTGGCTTTACGCTGCGAGATATCTTCAATAACAGAGATGATGAACGAGATGCTACGATTTTGTGCTCTGACGCAGCGGGTATCGACATTAACAAATATTAACCGGCCATCTTTGCGACGTAATTGCTTCTCGCAAAGATAGCCATCTGAATAATCTAACTCCATCTGCCGCATCGCTTCGGCATCAGCCGCCCGATATTCTTCTGCGGTGAGTGTCATTAACGATTGCTCTGCCATTTCACTTTGGCTGTAACCGAGTAAATCAGCTAGTTGGTCATTAAAGCGGATCCAGCGTCCAGTCTGTGTATGCGTGATGGCCATAGATCATACGTGGCGAATTTTTAGCATCCAGTATTGTGAGCGCTTGATATTCTTTGTTTTGTTGTAATTGTTGCAACGGTTTTTGAATGGCATCAGTTGCTTCGCTGCCACCGTAATTGATCAATGCGATAGCTTGCGCGAATGACTGATCGTTTTGCATCAATAAGCCATCCGTGATCCGCTCCTTCAACCATGTTTCGATTTGTTCGGTTTTTACGGTAGCTAAAGCAGTTAAATCACTGTGGCTGTCTTGTTTTATCTGATGACCATGAATGCTGTAAACCAAAGTAGGGATCAATGGCATCAGCAAGATTTGAAAAGCAAACAACCAATACAGACGACGGGAAGAACTTATTGTTTGTTCTTCTGTGATTTCTGTTCGTGATTTTAGATTTAACAGCAAATAGAGCAGAAAACTGGTCAGTGCAACAAACAGAAACCCCTTACCCATTGAGAGTAATTTCAGCCACTCCCGATCTTCAATCAGCCAGCTCAGTAAATTATCTGACGCTGCAATCCATATTGCTGCAAACAGCGCGTAATACAAAACGATGCTGGTGGAAGAGAGTGTCCGTGATTTCGTGTTCCGATTGTTTCCCATGCGTTTGATTCAGTACTCCATATGCGCATTATTCCCAATATATATCATCAGTATTAATGTAATAAGAATGCATAGCAAATAGTCAAATTGGGATTAGCGACTTAACCCGCTATTTCGAGTGGATCCACATCCAAATGCCAGCGCAGGGAATGATGAATTGTCAGATTATCAATAGCAGGTAACAGCTGTTGCAGATAATGCTGTAAGTGCATGCGTTGCGGACATTGCAGCATTAATAGCATGCGATAACGCCCCGCTCGACGTTCCATTACCGGGCTGACTGGCCCCAGTAATTGCAGATCCGGTGCGCCATAGTGATGACATATTTGCGCGGCTTGCTGCATGAATTGTTCAAGCGGCTCGCGGTTCGGGCAATCGCCGCGTAAGACGGCTTGATAGCTAAACGGAGGCAGCATCAAGGCCTGACGTTCTTGTAAACAAGTTCGAGCGAAATGGTGGTAGCCATTATTCAGTAAATCTTGCAACAGGGCATGTTCCGGATGATGACTTTGTAGCACCACCATGCCGGGTTTACTGGCGCGCCCGGCACGTCCGGCAACCTGAACGCAGAGTTGTGCCAGTCGTTCGGTCGCACGGAAATCTGCGGCAAATAACGCACCATCGACATCTAAGATCCCAACTAAGGTGACATCGGGGAAATGGTGGCCCTTCGCCAGCATCTGTGTGCCGAGCAGGATCTGATATTCCTGCCGACGGATAGCGTTGAGGTGCGCTTCCAACTCACCTTTGCGTCGCGTGTTATCCCGATCAATTCGAATGGTTTTATATGCCGGAAAACGTTGTTCCAGAAATTGCGCCAGCTGCTCAGTTCCAACCCCAGAGCTGACCAGATTCTGGCTATGGCATTCCGGGCATTGATGTGGCACCGGGCGAATATGATCACAGTGATGACAATGCAGTTTTTTATCCTGCTGATGCCAGGTGTAGAAGGCATCACAGTGCGGACATGCCGCCACCCAACCACAATCGTGACAAAGAAGTGCTGGCGCATAACCACGGCGGTTTAAAAACAACATGACCTGATTACCAGCGGCCAGTTGTTCATCCATCAATTGCAATAACTGGGGGGCAATACCGGCTTGCAGTGGCAAATGTTTGACATCCAGCAGATGGTGTTGTGCCGCTTGTGCACCACCGGCGCGTTGTGTCATCTGCAGGTGATGGTAACGCCCCTGTAGTGCGTTGTGCAGACTTTCTAACGACGGGGTGGCAGAACCCAGCACTATCGGGATCTGTTCGCGCTGTGCCCGCATGATGGCCAGATCGCGGCCATGATAACGAAAGCCTTCTTGTTGTTTAAACGAGCTGTCGTGTTCTTCGTCTACGACAATCAAACCAAGATCTTTAAATGGCGTGAAAATAGCCGAGCGGGTGCCAATTAAAATAGCCGCTTCACCGGCCCGACAGGCCAGCCAGGTATCCAGCCGTTCTCGGTCATTCATGCCGGAATGTAATGTCAAAATCGGCGCATGAAAACGACGACGAAAACGGCGCAGTAATTGCGGGGTCAGTCCGATCTCCGGCACTAACACTAACACTTGTTTACCTTGCGCCAGCACGTCGCGGATCAGCTGCAGGTAAACTTCAGTTTTACCTGAACCGGTAACACCTTCCAGCAAAAAGGGGCGTTTATGGTCAGATTGCGTGATAGCAGCTAAAACGATGGCTTGTTCACTGTTGAGATAAGGCGCATCGTTTTCATGCAGTAACAGATGGTCCAGCCATTCACGAGCTTGCATATGCAGATCAAAGTGTGTAATCAAACCCTTGTCAGCGAGTTGTTTTAAAACTGGTGTGTCAATGCCTTGTTCGCGTAACTCGGCCGCAGGCAAGGGGCCATCTTGTAACAAACGAAGCGCTTGTTGCTGGCGTGGTGCTCGTTTCAGTGAAGTAGCATCGATCTCGTTACTTGTATTCAACTGCCAACAAGGAATCGTTTTGCGTTCAGCAAGTTCACCTTGGCGCAATAATACCGGCAACGCGTGATGTAGCACTTCACCCACCGGATGATGATAATAATCGGCAGCCCATAGCAGTAGTTTCCACAACGTTGGTGGAAACAAACTCGCTGCATCTAACTGACGGGAAAAGGGTTTAAGTTTGGTTACTGCAAGTTCACTGGTCGTCGGGTGCGCGGTAATAATGCCAACTAATTGCTGGCGACCAAACGGCACCAATACCCGACACCCCACAGGCGGTAGTGGTTGTGATGCGAGGTAGTCGAAGCGGCGATACAGCGGCACCGGCAGTGCGACCTGAATGAGCGTTAATAATTCAGACACGGATAGTTGTTTTTTCTGCGCATATGCTTGCGGGGGTGGGGTCTATCCTATATCATTCTGACCCTTGAAAATATCCGTTTAATGTTTCGTGTGGTGTCTGGCTTCGGGTCAGATGGCGACACGGCCTGAATCAGAGGTTTCCATGAAAGAAGGTATTCACCCAGATTATCACGAGATCACTGCTAAGTGTTCTTGCGGTCACACTTTTGTTACCCGTTCTACTGGTAAAGATCTGAACCTGGACGTATGTTCAGAGTGTCATCCTTTCTATACCGGTAAACAGAAAGTTCTGGACACTGGTGGTCGTATCGACCGCTTCAAAAAACGTTTCGCAGTACTGGGCGGCAAGAACTAATCTTCCCTCCAAAACGATACGTTTTAAAGCAAAGCCAACCCTCGGGTTGGCTTTGTGCTATTTAAAAAATAAAAAAAGAAAGCAAAGACTCAATCAGCCCTTGTGGTTGCATCCCGCTGATCTATGATCTGAGAAACAAGCTGCTGTTGGTTATTTATATTCTGCACTGGGAGTTTCTATGTCTGCTGATCTTCGTCAAGCTGCGCTTGATTATCATGCGAATCCTGTTCCTGGCAAAATTGCTATTGCTCTGACTAAGCCGGCAGAAACTGCCTATGACCTGGCTTTAGCCTATAGCCCTGGTGTTGCTGAGCCGGTGCGTGAAATTGCCGCAAACCCTGCTGATGCTTATCGTTATACGTCCAAAGCCAACCTGGTAGCCGTGATCACCAATGGTACCGCCATTCTGGGGTTAGGTAATCTGGGTCCATTAGCATCAAAACCGGTCATGGAAGGAAAAGCGCTGTTATTCAAACGCTTTGCTGGTATCGATGCGATCGATATCGAAGTTAAACACACAGATAATGCCGATTTTATCCGTACTGTTGCGAATATTGCCGATACGTTTGGTGGTATTAATCTGGAAGATATTAAAGCGCCGGAATGCTTTGAAATTGAAAAAGCATTGATTGAGTTGTGCGATATTCCGGTATTCCACGATGACCAGCATGGTACTGCGATTGTCACTGCTGCCGGGATGCTGAATGCACTGGAAATTCAGGGTAAACAGCTATCTGAAGTGCGTATCGTTTGTATGGGCGCGGGTGCTGCGGCTGTCGCGTGTATGGATCTGCTGATTGTTTGTGGTGCGAAACCGGAAAACATTTACATGCTTGATCGTAAAGGGGTGATCCACTCTGGTCGTACCGATATCAATGAGCATAAACGTCGTTTTGTGAATGATTCGGGCTTTACCACCTTAGCGCAGGTGATGGATGGTGCTGATGTGTTTGTTGGTGTTTCTGGCCCGAATGTTATTACCGCAGAACATGTAAAAACCATGGCGCCAAGACCGGTTATTTTCGCTTGTTCCAATCCTGATCCGGAGATCGAACCGGCACTGGCTAATGCGGTTCGCGATGATCTGATCATGGGTACTGGTCGTTCGGATTATCCAAATCAGGTGAATAATGTACTGTGTTTTCCATTTATTTTCCGTGGTGCATTAGATGTGCGCGCCAGTCGCATTAATAGTGTGATGAAGCGCGCTGCAGTAGAAGCTATTCGTGGTATCGCGAAAGAGCCTGTCCCGCCAGAAGTGTTGCAGGCCGCCGATGAATCAGCGCTGAGTTTTGGGGCTGATTACGTGTTACCGAAACCAATGGATCCACGTCTGTTACCTCGCGTTGCGCGTGCGGTAGCGATTGCTGCAGTGGAATCGGGTGTTGCTCGGATTGCGTTGCCAGAAAACTATATGCTGTAAAAAATAATCATGTTGAAAACAAGAAAGCCGCCTGAATTCAGACGGCTTTAGTATGTTTATCCCGGCAGTCTGGAAAGATTAGAAATCGTAGCGAACAGCCAGTTGCATGTCGTTTTTGTAATCGATACCGTTAGTGGTGGTTGCTGCATATTTAGTTGCAGAAGCGTTCACGCCATTATCTTTGTTGTTCAGACGGTATTCAGCCATTACACGCAGATTTTTATTGAATTTGTACTGAGCACCTAAGGTGTAGTAGTCAACAGCACTCACATCTTCACCACCGCTGATTTCCTGTTTCATTTTGTTATAAGTGCTCATCAGGCCGAAACCGTTCGCAAAATTATAACCAAATGCTGCTTCAGTACCGGTGATATCAACACCTTTAGTACCAGAGTAGAAGAAGTCGGTGCCTTTGTCATAGTTCAGAGCGGCGTACCAAGATTTGTCATCAAACTTAATGCCAGCAATCCACAATTTGGCATCATTCAAACCGCTTGCTGTGCGCTGAGATACGTTATAACCCAAACCAGCGGATAAGCCGACTGGCAGGTTGTAGCTTACTGCCGCACCGAAAGCTGCCATATTGGCGGCATTTTCACTGGAAGCGTTAGTCGCTACGCTCGCATCTTTAGTTGCCCCGCTAAATTTATAGTCGGCATCAACTTGCAAATTAGAGAATACACCAGAGTATTTCAGCATTTCACCAGCGCGGTAAGTGCCATATTGGTCAGCTTTGACGCCTAAACCATCATTACCATAACTATCTGTCAGTGCTACGTCAGTCCAGCCAGCTAAGGTACCAACAGCGCCAATTTGGCGACCGAATGTTACTGCACCGAAGTTGTCATCTTTCACGCCAGCGAAAGCTAAACGAGTAGTGATATTATCTGCGCTTTCAGTAACATCTTTTTCGTTTGTTTGTGACTTGAATTGAGCTTCATAAGCTGCGATAGCTTTGCGAGTGCCGGTGATTACGGTTTCGCCTTTAGCCCCGATTCGGATATAGTTGTTTGCACCAGTTTTTTCACTTTTTTCACCAGCTACGGCAGCAATTGCTGGTGTTGATCCTGAAGCTGCAACAGCAGCAACGCTGTTGTCTTTAGTGCCGATAAACTGACCAGCGTAAGCACGCGCATTCAGATCCAGTGTTACTTTTTCGTTTTTGAATACTTCAGTCGCGTTAGCTTGGGTTGCAACCAATACAGCGATGGCTACAGCAGTAATTTTTTTCATCATCGATCCTTAATTCTATTTTGAGGGTCGGGTTGCTCCCGATTAATTCCGAGTTGAAGGTTAGGGGGTGTCGATGACGTTTCTGTTACCGAAAAATGAAGCTTTTATTGATCATGCTCACAGTTCATTCAATCGTGGTTGTCTGCTCGGCAGTCATAATCAATTGTGGTAAACTCGCGCCCATTCTGCTGTAAGGCAGCAATTCTGAGAGCATCTGCAGGTATTCCCAATGAAACGTGAACTGGCAATTGAATTTTCCCGTGTAACTGAAGCTGCCGCACTGGCCGGCTACAAATGGTTAGGCCGTGGTGATAAAAATCTGGCTGATGGTGCCGCTGTGGAAGCCATGCGCTATGTCCTGAATCAGATCGAGATCGATGGTGAGATCGTGATCGGGGAAGGTGAAATCGATGAAGCACCAATGCTGTATATCGGCGAAAAAGTCGGTTGTGGCGGTGATGGTGTAGACATTGCGGTCGACCCGATTGATGGAACCCGCATGACGGCAATGGGACAGAACAATGCAGTGGCTGTACTGGCGGCTGGCGATAAAGGCTCGTTCCTGAAAGCGCCTGATATGTATATGGAAAAAATGATCGTTGGCCCGCGTGCGAAAGGGGTTATTGATCTCAATCGTCCATTGGCTGAAAATATCCAGGCGGTGGCGCGTGCGTTGGACAAACCAATCCATCGCTTGAGTGTCATCACACTGGCGAAACCACGTCATGACGCTGCGATCAAAGAGATGCAGGAAATGGGCGTGCGTGTATTTGCGATCCCGGATGGTGATGTTGCAGCATCAATGCTGACCTGTTTGCCAGATAATGAAATCGACATGCTGTATTGCATCGGCGGTGCACCAGAAGGTGTAATTTCTGCTGCAACCGTACGTGCGTTGGATGGCGACATGCAAGGCCGTTTGTTACCGCGTCATAAAGTAAAAGGCGATACGCCAGAAAATCGTGAATTGGGTGAACAAGAGATCGCGCGTTGTCAGCAAATGGGCATTGATGTTGAAACTGTGCTGACCCTGCGCGATATGGCAAAAACAGATAACGTTATCATCTCGGTGACCGGCATTACCAAAGGCGATTTGCTGGAAGGTATTACCAGCGATGGTTTACTGGCAACGACAGAGACACTGTTGATCCGTGGTCGTTCACGCACGATTCGTCGTATTCACTCGACGCATTATCTGCAACGCAAGGATGCACAAATTCAGAAAATCATTTTCTAATTGAGCGCTGTCAGTAAGCAAATTTAACTGCTTAAAATTAACTGAGCACCTGATTATGATGGTGCTCAGTTAGAACATCAAAGACTCAATGTCCACGTATTATCATTAGCAGCATGAAACCCTGCCTGTCGTAAAAACGCCTGTAAGCCTGCCTGTTCAGCTTCTGTGACTGAACTGATATTCATATTCACTTGCTGCTGCCCTTCCGCTATCAGCCAGCGAATGGTGTCTGCCAGCAAATATCGACCGATACCACGTCGGCGGGTCAGATCCCGCACGGCAAAATAACGCAATTCGCTACCGTTACTGATCGCGAGACCAACCACCCGGTCATTGAAGGTGGCCACATGCCATTCGCCCAGCGTATGTGCTTCTTCAATGGTTAGCTTATTGGCTTGTAATAGTTTGCTAAGGCTTTCCTGCCATAACGGCAATACATCGTGAGAATGGTGCACAGTTAAACGCATGTTGATGATCCAGACATAAATAAAAATCAGTTTACCACCAAATAAAAAGCCCCATCAGCATGACGGGGCTTTTTTGCTACTCATTTACGGTTTATGCAAAAAGCAACTTAACGTGGTAACAGGCTTTTGCCCATCAGGAATTGATCCACTTCACGGGCGCATTGACGACCTTCACGGATCGCCCATACTACCAGTGACTGACCACGACGGATGTCACCAGCCGCGTAAACTTTCGGTACAGACGTGGCATAGCAGCCTGCATCTTCCGTCGTTGCTTTCGCGTTGCCGCGCGCATCTTTTTCTACGCCAAACGCATCCAGCACTTTTGCCAGTGGGTTAGTAAAGCCCATAGCCAGGAACACTGCATCGGCTTTCAGTTCGAATTCAGAGCCAGCAACTTCAGTCAGTTTTCCGTCTTTAAATTCAACTTTAACCAGCTTCAGACCAGTCAATTTACCGTTTTCACCAATGAATTCTTTGGTCGAAACCGCAAACTCACGGACACAACCTTCTTCATGTGAAGAAGAGGTGCGTAGTTTGAGTGGCCAGTATGGCCAGGTCAGTTCTTTGTTTTCCTGTACTGGCGGTTGTGGCATTACTTCCAGCTGAGTAATTGATACCGCACCATGACGGTTAGAGGTACCCACACAGTCAGAACCGGTATCACCACCACCGATCACCACAACGTGTTTACCTTTCACGTTGATTGGATTGGCGCCGTCACCAGCCACTTCTTTATTCTGCGGGATCAGGAATTCCAGTGCGAAATGAATACCACTCAGTTCACGGCCTTTAACTGGCAGATCACGAGGCGTTTCAGAACCACCAGCCAGGATCACGGCATCAAAATCAGCATCCAGTTGCGCAGGTGTCAGAACGGTTTTGGCATCGTTGGTGACGCCAGCAGGCAGTGAGTTATCCAATGCGACTAAGGTGTTGGTTTTGAATACTACGCCTTCAGCTTCCATTTGCGCCATACGGCGATCGATCAAACCTTTATCCAGTTTGAAATCAGGGATGCCGTAACGCAGCAGGCCACCCACACGACTGTTCTTTTCAAACACAGTCACGTCATGACCAACACGAGCCAGCTGTTGAGCAGCGGCCAGACCAGCAGGACCGGAACCAACTACTGCCACTTTCTTGCCGGTTTTAACCGCAGAAGGTTGTGGTTTAACCCAGTTGTTATCCCATGCTGTGTCAATGGTGTAACGCTCGATTGACTTGATGCCAACCGGATCAGCGTTGATCCCCAGTGTACAGGCTGATTCACAAGGGGCCGGACAGATCCGGCCTGTGAATTCTGGGAAGTTGTTGGTGGAATGCAACACACGGATCGCCATTTCAGCTTTACCGCGGTACACCAGATCATTCCAGTCAGGAATGATGTTATTTACCGGACAACCGTTGTTACAGAAAGGAATACCGCAATCCATGCAGCGCGCGCCCTGGGTAGAGGCTTCTTGCACTGTCAATGTCGGTACAAATTCCTGGTAATGGTGTACACGTTCTTCAACAGGTGCGTAGTGTTCCTTTACGCGGTCAAATTCGAGAAAACCGGTTGGCTTACCCATTACGCAATCTCCTTTTCCTGCGGTGCAGCAGTCATTTCCTGCAGAGCACGGCGATACTCATTCGGATAAACTTTTACAAACTTACCAAGGTAAGCGTCCCAGTCAGCCAGAATTGCTTTCGCACGTGGGCTGCCAGTGTATTGAGCGTGTTGTGTGATCAGCGCTTTCAGATGATCTTCATCGCTCTGGTCGCTATGCCATGGATCGACGCTAGATTGTTCTGCGGTTGGCAGCACTTTTTCCAGCGTTACCATCGACAGGTTGCAACGAGTTGCGAAGCTGTTGTCTTCGTCCAGTACATAAGCGAGACCGCCTGACATACCGGCTGCGAAGTTACGGCCAGTCTGACCCAGAACAACCACGGTACCACCAGTCATGTATTCACAACCGTGATCACCGACGCCTTCAACAACTGCTGACGCACCAGAGTTGCGTACCGCAAAACGCTCGCCAGCCACACCATTTAAGTAAGCATGACCTGAGGTCGCGCCGTACATCACGGTGTTACCGATGATGGTGTTGTCACCAGGGTTAGGTGTGAAGTTTGCGTTTGGACGTACGATGATACGACCACCAGACAAACCTTTACCGACGTAATCGTTGCCTTCACCAACCAGATCCAGTGTTATACCTTTTGCGAGGAAAGCCGCAAAACTTTGACCAGCAGTACCGTTCAGGGTGACGTGGATAGTGTCATCTGGTAAGCCAGCGCCACCAAAACGTTTGGCCACTTCACCAGACAGCATGGTGCCGACAGTACGGTTGATATTCTTAACCGGTACTTCGATACGTACTGGCTGACGGTTTTCCAGCGCAGGTTGAGCTTGTTTGATCAGTTCTTGATCCAGCGCTTTTTCCAGCGCGTGATCTTGTGTGCCAGCATGCAGACGAGGTTCGTCAGCACCAACCGCTGGTTGATAGAACACATTACTGAAGTCCAGACCCTGAGCTTTCCAGTGTTCAACGCCTTCGCGTTTGTCCAACAGATCAGAACGACCGATCAGATCTTCAAACTTACGGATACCCATCTCAGCCATCAGTTCACGCACTTCTTCAGCAACGAAGAAGAAGTAGTTCACTACATGTTCTGGTTGACCAGAGAAGCGTTTGCGCAGTTCCGGATCTTGGGTGGCAACACCAACCGGGCAGGTGTTCAGATGGCATTTACGCATCATGATACAACCTTCAACCACCAGCGGTGCGGTTGCGAAACCGAATTCGTCAGCACCCAGCAGGGCGCCGATGATCACGTCACGACCGGTTTTGATCTGACCATCGACCTGAACGCGGATACGGCCACGCAGACGGTTCAGCACCAACGTCTGTTGTGTTTCAGCCAGACCCAGTTCCCATGGTGAACCTGCGTACTTGATAGACGACAGTGGAGATGCACCAGTACCGCCATCGTGACCCGCGATTACAACGTGGTCGGCTTTGGCTTTCGATACGCCGGCAGCAACAGTACCCACACCCACTTCAGACACCAGCTTCACAGAGATAGAGGCTGAAGGGTTGGCATTTTTCAGATCGTGGATCAGCTGAGCCAAATCTTCGATTGAGTAAATGTCATGGTGTGGTGGTGGCGAGATCAGACCTACACCCGGTACTGAGTGACGCAGTTTACCGATGTACTCAGACACTTTATCGCCTGGCAACTGACCACCTTCGCCTGGTTTAGCGCCCTGAGCCATTTTGATCTGGATCTGATCGGCATTAACCAGATATTCAGTGGTTACACCGAAACGGCCAGAAGCAACCTGCTTGATAGCAGAGCGCAGACTGTCGCCCGCTTGCAGCTCTAAATCGCGCGCAATACGTGATTTACCGATAATTTCAGACAGCAGTGTTGGCTGGTTAACCGGAATGAAGCGGTTAGCATCTTCACCACCTTCACCGGTGTTAGATTTACCGCCAATGCGGTTCATAGCTAACGCCAGAGTGGTGTGTGCTTCAGTCGAGATAGAACCCAGCGACATCGCACCAGTTGCAAAGCGTTTAACGATCTCTTTCGCTGATTCAACCTCTTCCAGTGGAACTGGTTCAGCTGCTTTCTTGAGTTCAAACAGACCGCGCAGTGTCAGATGACGTTTAGTCTGGTCGTTGATGATCTTCGCATACTCTTTGTAACTTTCGTATTTGCCGCTACGAGTTGAGTGCTGCAGTTTAGCAATCGCATCCGGTGTCCACATGTGGTCTTCACCACGGGTACGGAATGCGTATTCGCCACCAGCATCTAACGCATCAGCAAGCACTGGATCTGCAGAGAAAGCGGCTTCGTGCAGAAGAATGGTCTCTTCCGCTACTTCAAACAGACCGATACCTTCCACTTTGGATGGTGTGCCAGAGAAGTATTTATCCACGAATGCTTTTTTCAGGCCGATCGCTTCGAAAATTTGTGCGCCGGTGTAAGACATGTAGGTAGAGATACCCATCTTCGACATGACTTTACACAGACCTTTACCCACCGCTTTCACGAAATTAGAGATATATTTCTCTTCTTTCGCTGCATCGCCATCAGCCATTTCGCGCAATGTTTCCATTGCCAGCCAAGGGTGGATCGCTTCCGCGCCGTAACCAGCCAGCAGAGCAAACTGGTGTGTTTCACGAGCAGAGCCGGTTTCTACTACCAGACCCGTGCTAGTACGCAGACCTTTCTTCACCAGATGCAGATGCACGGTGGATGTGGCCAGCAGCGCTGGGATCGCGATATGGTCACGGTCGATGTTACGGTCGGAGATCAACAGAATGTTGGCTCCACCGCGTACGGCATCTTCCGCTTCTGCTGCTAACGAAGCCAGACGCGCTTCCACACCTTCTTTACCCCAAGCTAATGGGTAGCAGATATTCAGTTCATGAGAATGGAATTTGCCATTGGTGTATTGCTGAATGTTACGGATCTTCTCGATCTTCGCCGCATTCAGGATTGGCTGCGCCACTTCCAGACGGATCGGTGGATTGATGTCAGCGTTATTGAGCAGGTTTGGACGTGGACCAATGAAGGAAACCAGTGACATAACCATCTCTTCACGGATCGGGTCGATCGGTGGGTTGGTTACCTGAGCAAACAGTTGACGGAAGTAGTTGTACAGCGTTTTATTTTTGCTGGACAGCACGGTTAATGCGGCATCGTTACCCATGGAACCAATGGCTTCTTCACCATTGTTTGCCATTGGTGTGAGCAGCATTTTAGTGTCTTCCATGGTGTAGCCAAACGCTTGCTGGTAATCCAGCATGCTTGCTTTCTTCTCGAAAGGCTGGGCTTCACCTGGGATCTCGTCGATGTTGATACGAACTTTACTCAACCACTCACGGTATGGCTTGGAGTTAGCCAGTGAGTTTTTCAGTTCTTTATCATCGATGATGCGGCCTTGTTCCAGGTCGATCAGGAACATCTTACCTGGTTGCAGACGCCATTTCTGGGCAATACGGGAATCTTCAATCGGCAGTACGCCAGATTCAGATGCCATGATCACCAGGTCATCTTTAGTGACCAGATAACGGGCAGGGCGCAGACCATTACGGTCGAGCGTAGCACCGATTTGGCAACCGTCAGTGAAGGCAACCGCAGCCGGGCCATCCCACGGTTCCATCATGGCAGCATGATATTCGTAGAATGCGCGACGGTTTTCGTCCATCAGCGAGTGTTTTTCCCACGCTTCCGGGATCATCATCATTACGGCATGCGCCAGTGAGTAGCCACCCATCACCAGCAGTTCCAGCGCGTTATCGAACGACGCAGAATCAGACTGACCTGGATAGATCAATGGCCATACTTTGTCCAGATCCGCACCCAATACCGGTGAGGTGACGGAACGTTCACGGGCACGCATCCAGTTCACGTTGCCACGCACGGTATTGATTTCACCGTTGTGCGCGATCATGCGGAATGGATGAGCCAAGTCCCATGTTGGGAAGGTGTTGGTAGAGAAACGCTGATGCACCAGTGCCAGTGCAGATACGCAGCGTGGATCAGCCAGGTCGTTATAATAAATACCAACCTGATCTGCCAACAGCAGACCTTTATAGTTCACGGTACGTGCAGAGAATGACGGCACGTAGAATTCGTTACAGTGTTTCAGCTTCAGAGCTCGAATGGCATGAGATGCACGCTTGCGAATGATATACAGTTTGCGTTCCAGTGCATCGGTGACCAGTACGTCCGGGCCGCGGCCAACGAAGATCTGGCGGATAACCGGTTCTTTCGCTTTAACAGCGGGAGACATCGGCATATCAGCGCTTACTGGCACATCACGCCAGCCCAGTACGATCTGACCTTCACCACGTACCGCACGTTCAATCTCTTCCTGGCAAGCCAGACGAGACGCCGCTTCCTGCGGCAGGAACACCATACCAACCCCGAACTCACCAGCAACAGGCAATACGATACCTTGCTTGGCTAATTCTTCGCGATACAACTGATCAGGGATCTGGATCAGAATGCCCGCGCCATCACCTGCTAGAGGATCTGCGCCGACCGCACCACGGTGATCGAGGTTTTTCAGGATCAACAAACCCTGTTCGACAATGCTATGACTTTTTTGACCCTTCATGTGGGCCACAAATCCGACACCGCACGCATCATGTTCGTTTACGGGGTCATACATCCCTTGTCGTTGGGGTACCGCCGGTTCCATCACGTTATAATCCTCTCTGTAGATACGCGTCCATCCGCAGTCGTTAAAAAAAGCTGGCTTGAGGTGCCAGCTTTATCGTTTTAACTCTGAGGGCTCGTAACCAAAAAATATACTGTGATTTTCGCCCCAATTCAAGGCAATAGCTATAGGTCTCAAGTTGGTCTTTTGTGGCAAAAAATACATATAAATCATTTGCATACATATTATCACCAAAATGGTGCGAAAGATTTTTATATCGTACGAACAGCTGGTGTTCCATTGTGAGTATAGGTGGATTTAGCCCTTATCATGGATGAATGTGCTTTATATGTGATTTAGTTTGGAGTTTGCCGCTGCCTGATTGGAAAATGCATAAATATTCACCTGTTTTGCGCTAATCTAATGATGTAATTAACTTGTAACAAAATTAGGCATGAAATTTATGAATTACACGATGTGCACCAGCGTAATGCCCATTCAGTATATAATGTTATTTACTTCTGCATCTGCGCGGCTACTTCTATAATAGACGCCGCTTCCGAAAGAAAAAGGATGTTGCTCTCGCATGTCACGACGTCTTCCCCCACTGAATGCCTTAAAAGCGTTTGAAGCGGCTGCCCGTCACTTAAGTTTTACCAAAGCAGCAGAAGAATTGTTTGTTACCCAAGCCGCTATTAGTCATCAGATCAAAACGCTGGAAGATTTTCTGGGGTTAAAACTATTCCGGCGCCGGAATCGCAGTTTGCTGCTCACGGAAGAAGGGCAGGGATATTATCAGGATATCCGCTCTATTTTCAGCTCAGTGTGTGAAGCCACCGAACGTCTGATGGCGCGCAGTGCCAAAGGTACACTGACGGTTACCATGCAGCCAAGTTTTGCCATTCAATGGTTGGTGCCGCGGTTAAGCCTGTTCAGTCAGATACATCCTGAAATTGATGTGCGGATCAAAGCGGTTGATCAAGATGCGGATACCTTGATCGATGATGTTGATATTGCTATTTATTACGGCGATGGGCATTGGTCTGATCTGCAGATGTATAAATTGCATTCGGAATATCGTATTCCTGTGTGTTCGCCATCATTATTACAAGGCAAGAAGCTGACTGAGCCGGAAGATCTGGCGCAGTTTTCTTTATTACATGATGCATCACGCCGCGACTGGTCGCGCTGGTTGCGTCAGGTTGGTGTGACATTACCGAATGCCGGACAAGGCCCTATCTTTAGTCACTCAACCATGGTGCTGCAAGCGGCGGTGTTAGGGCAAGGCGTTGCACTAGGGCATAGTTTGTTATCGCGGCCGGAAATTCAGGCCGGACGTCTGGTGTGCCCGTTACCGCAAACGCTTATCAATGATAACGCCTATTATCTGGTGATGGCACCAGGACATGATACGTTGGGTAAAGTTGCCGCATTTCGCGATTGGATCGTGGCGTTAGTGCAGCAGGAAGAAGCTGAGTTTGATTCTGCGCTATGATTGCTCGTTAAAAAAGCAGCATCTTTGTCTGCTTCAGTGTATGGTGTCGCACTTTTCAAGGTGAGTGAGGGGAGAAGCGTAAATGAACCACCTGATGTTCTATTGTCGTCCGGGATTTGAAAAAGATATGGCCGCGGAGATCCAGGATAAGGCAGTGGCACTGGAGTGTTTCGGCTTTTCCCGTGTCGCTGACAATTGTGGTTTTGTATTGTTCGAATGTTATGGTGAGCAGGATGCGGAACGACTGGCTCGTCGTCTGCCATTTCGAGAACTGATTTTTGCCCGTCAGATGTTGGTCGTGTTCAAGCAATTAAATGGTCTGGATCTGAAAGACCGCATCACGCCTATCGTTGAGGCAGTGAAAAAAATGCCGCAATTTGGTGAGCTGCGGGTGGAAACGGCGGATACTAATGAAGCGAAAGAGCTTTCTACCTTCTGCCGTAAATTCAGTGTGCCTTTGCGTCAGGCACTGCGTGCGGCGGGTAAGCTAACGCAGGATGAAGATCCACGTCGCCCGGTGTTGCATCTGTTTTTCCTGAAAAATGATTCTGTGTGGATCGGTTATTCCTACCCGAATAATAATTCACCATTCCATATGGGGATCCCACGTCTGCGTTCTCCTTCCGATGCGCCAAGTCGCTCGACGTTGAAACTGGAAGAAGCATTTTATATGTTTATTCCGCAGGAAGATGAAGAGTACCGTCTGTGTTCAGGTCTGACTGCGGTCGATCTTGGCGCAAGCCCGGGTGGCTGGACTTACCAGCTGGTTCGTCGTGGCATGATGGTGTCAGCTATCGATAACGGCCCGATGGATGAAGCACTGATGGAAACTGGTCAGGTGAAACACATCATGGCCGATGGTTTTACTTATCGTCCAACCAAGAAAAATCCGTATTGGCTGGTGTGTGATATGGTGGAAAAACCAGCGCGCATTACCCATTTGGTGGCGCAGTGGTTCCGTGAAGGTTGCTGTCAGGAAGCGATTTTTAATCTGAAATTGCCGATGAAAAAACGCTATGCCGAAGTTGAGCATAATTTAGCGGTGCTGAAAGAGTGGCTGGCTGAGCTGGAAGGTGATTATGTCATTCAAGCCAAACAGCTGTACCACGATCGCGAAGAGATCACCGTGCATGTTTACGATGAACGCAAATTAGCGCGTCGTCGGTCAGGTGCTTTTAACTAAAAGCATCGGGTCAAGTCGAAGAATTAAGGGCGCATCAATGCGCCCTTTTTTGATTTTGTCGATTACGTTGCTGGTGTATAGCGCAGGTCTTTCAGATTAAACCCGAGTGGAATATCGTCTTTTAAGCGCACCAGTTCTTGCGCCAATAAACAGGCTTCCCGATATTGCTGTGCTAGCAGGGCTTTTTTGTTCTCACTGGCATCAGCACTCAGCAAGTTGGCTAAAGAACCATATTCCGTTAACAACTGTTGTGCGGTTTTCTCCCCGATCCCCGGCACACCTTTAATATTCATACCGCTGATACCGGTGAGTGACCAAAAATCAACAAGCTGAGATGGCAACAGGTTGTATTGTTGTTGAACGAACGCATGATCGAGCCAACGTTTGTTAAAGTAATCGCGGATCTGTAATCC
>CALMKU010000106.1 GCA_937866945.1 uncultured Tolumonas sp. | reverse complement strand
CACCTCTTTACTGTACACTTATACAGTGTAAACTTAAGTCAGTTATCCGCAGTGGAGCCTGCCCGGTATGCTGACACAACTCACTATCCATAATTTTGCTATTGTTCGATTTTTGGAACTCGACCTACGGAATGGCATGTCTTGTGTCACCGGTGAAACGGGTGCAGGTAAATCAATAGCCATTGATGCTTTAGGTCTCTGTCTGGGTGAACGTGCTGATGCCGGAATGCTACGTCACGGTTCAGACAAAGCTGAAGTGATCGCCCGCTTTAATATCGAAAACAACCCGAATGCCCAACAATGGCTGCAAGCAAATGAGCTTGATATGCAGGATGAATGCATTCTGCGTCGCGTCATTACCAGCGAAGGGCGCTCCCGTGCATATATCAATGGCACCCCTGTCCCGCTGGCTCAGCTAAAACAAGTCGGTAATACCCTTATCAACATTCATGGGCAACATGCTCATCAGTTATTATTAAAACAGGAATATCAGCTGACGGTGCTGGATGCGTATGCCAATCACCGTGGTCTGCTGGATTCGACCCGGCAGTATTATCAGCAATGGCGCAGTCTGCATGCAGAACGTCAGCGGTTACGTCAAGCGCAGGAACAACGTCAGGCGCGTCTACAATTACTTGAATATCAGGTGCAGGAACTCGATGAGTTCGCGTTACAGCCTGATGAATTTACAGCTATTGTGGCAGAGCACACTCGCTTGGCGAATAGCGAATCCCTGCTTAACGACAGCCAGTTTTGTTTGCAATTACTGGACGATGGCGACGATGTCACCATCAACCAGCTAATGAAAAAGGTGCTGGATAAGCTGGAACCACTCGGAGAATTAGATCCGGCATTAAAAAACATCGCGCAGATGCTGCAAGATGCCCGCATTCAGATAGAAGAAAGTCATTATGAATTACGTAGCTATCTCGATCATTTAGAGATCGATCCAGCTCGCTTTAGTGAAGTTGAAATTCGTTTATCAAAAGCGATGGAACTGGCGCGTAAGCATCATGTCAAACCCGAAGAGTTAGTTGAAAAACATCAGCAATTACGTAACGAACTGCAAGAATTGAGCGCCGCTGATGAACGTTTGCAGGAACTCACGGTCGGTTTACAACAGGCTCGCGATGAATACCTCAGTTCAGCGCAGAAATTATCGGCAAGTCGGCAGCGTTATGCCGAAGAACTCAGCCAGCAAATCAGCGAACAGATCCGTCAGTTAAATATGCCGGATGGTCGTCTGGAAATTGTATTCCACCCACAAGAGACACCAACACCGACCGCATCAGGCTTAGATGTACCTGAATTTCAGGTGTCAACCAATCCGGGGCAGCCGCTGCAGAGTTTAGCCAAAGTGGCTTCTGGCGGTGAATTGTCACGCATCAGCCTCGCGATCCAGGTTATTACTGCACAGCGTATTGCGACGCCAACATTGATTTTCGATGAGGTTGATGTCGGGATCAGTGGTGGCACCGCATCGATTGTCGGAAAAATGTTACGTCAGTTAGGACAATCAACCCAAGTGCTTGTCGTGACGCATTTGCCGCAAGTAGCAGGTCATGGTCATCAACAATATTTAGTAGCTAAACATAATGATGGTCAACAGACAGAAACATCCATGCAATTACTGGATGAATCAATGCGACTGAATGAGTTAGCGCGCTTATTAGGCGGTGATCAGATCACATCTAACACATTGGCTAATGCCCGTGAACTGCTGATTAGTGGCTGATGCTTTCCCTGAGCATATTTACCCGTTATTATCAGGCCAGCTCAATTGACTGTCAGACAAGAAGAATCGACATGCAAAATCGCAAATGGATAGCGGCACTGTTAGCCGGCGTGATGATGTCTGCAACTACTGGTTGCGTCTATCGTATTGATGTTCCACAGGGTAATTATGTCGAACAAAAACAAGTAAATCAGCTGCGCATTGGCATGACCCGCGCCCAAGTTGAATATGTGATGGGTAGCCCGATGGTTACCGATCAGAACGATCCAAATGTCTGGTATTACATTTATTATCTGAAGCCAGGTTGGGATAAAGCAGAGCGCAAAGATTTGCATGTCATGTTCAAGAATGATCGTCTTGCTGCTATCTCTGGTGATTTTCACACCCCATCTGATTTCTACAGACCGCTTTAGTTTCAGCTAAAGCCCAATATTAGCCGTCGTCTTTCGACGGCTAAATTATTTCACCGACTGTAATTTAGCCTTTTCAGCTCGTTGCCGACGGATCTCTTTCGGATCAGCAATCAGCGGACGATATATCTCAATCCGGGTAGCACGTTCCAGCCGGGTGTTTAATGCCACTGTGTGGCCAAATAACCCGACTTTATTCGTTTCCAGATTAATTTCCGGATGCCGGGCCAGAATGCCTGACTCTCGAATAGCCTCTTCAACACTAGTGCCAATACTTACTTTTAATGTAAGCGCAGTCTGGTTCATCGGTAATGCATAGACGACTTCTATCTGGATCTGCTCAGACACCATAAACCTCCTTCGCCCGTTGCGTAAACGCTTGCACCATAGCGCCGGTCAGATCTCTAAAAATCTTGCCAAAAGCCAATTCAATCAACGGAGAAATAAATTCAAACTCCAGATCCAATTCTATTTTGCAGGCTTGTTCATCCAGTGACACAAATCGCCAGATGCCACGCAACATCTTAAACGGGCCCTTCACTAATTCCATATCGATAGTATTGTAAGGTGTCAAAGTATTGCGGGTAGTAAATGTTTTATGAATGCCGGCTTTTGATACACCGACAACGGCTACCATCTGTTGCGCCGAATGCTCCAGAACTTTACCTTCAACACAGCCCGGTAAAAAATTCGGATAAGCTTCCACATCATTGACCAGCTTAAACATTTGCTCTGCGCTATACATCACCAATGCACTACGGTTAACACGCGCCATAATCACTCCTCTTGCTGACCCAATTCTAGCATGGGGCTGTGACTAATCGCTAAACCTGAGTGGCGTTTGGTTTTACAGCTTTCATTCCACACGTATAATAGAACGCTTAAGTTTATAAAAGGTTTCAGCGACATGAGTAAAGATAAAACGAAAAAAGGCGGTGACAGTACCATCGCGCTGAACAAAAAAGCCCGCCATGAATACTTCATTGAAGATAAATATGAGGCTGGTCTGGCGCTACAAGGCTGGGAAGTCAAATCACTGCGCGCAGGCAAAGCCAATATAGCTGACAGCTATGTATTACTCCAAAACGGTGAGGCATTCCTGTTTGGTTCAACTATTACCCCTTTGAATGTCGCGTCCACCCATGTGGTTTGTGACCCGACCCGCATTCGTAAATTATTACTGAAAAAAAATGAATTAGAACGTTTGATTGGTCTGGTTGAGCGACAAAGTTACACCTTGATCCCGCTGGCAATGTACTGGTCTCACGCATGGGTCAAAGTGGAGATTGGTCTCGCTAAAGGTAAGAAAGAACACGATAAACGTGAAGACCTGAAAGAACGTGAATGGCAGCGTGATAAAGAACGCATGATGAAAAACAAAGGCAGATAACCTTGGATAGCATTGGTTTCTGAGGTATAGTGACAATAACACATTGGGGCTGATTCTGGATTCGACGGGACACTCGAAACCCAAGGT
>CALMKU010000105.1 GCA_937866945.1 uncultured Tolumonas sp. | reverse complement strand
TGGCTCCAGATGACAAACATGATCTCATATCAGGAACTTGTTCGCACCTTCCATAATGCAACGCGTATCATATAAGTAAAAATGCATTTATAATGCTTCTTATCATTAGAGAAACACAAAGGATTGTTTGATGGCTTCAATTCATGCAGATGTTACTTTAGTTGGCGGCGGGATCATGAGTGCCACTCTGGCAATGTTGATCCACCGTCTCGATCCAACATTACATATCTGTATGATTGAACAATTACCCGAAATTGCGCTTGAAAGTTCAGGTGCGCTGAACAATGCAGGCACTGGGCATGCGGGTTATTGCGAACTTAATTACACGCCACACGATAAAAATGGCAATGTGTTGATTCAACGGGCATTAGAAATTAATGCTGCGTTTGAAGTTTCATTGCAATTCTGGTCGCATTTGGTGAATGCAGATAACGAAATAGCGCCCTCCTCTTTCATCAATCAAGTTCCTCATCTCAGTGCAGTTTGGGGGCAAAAAGATATCGATTTTCTCAAAACGAGATATTCACTGCTTAAATCACATCATTTATTTGCAGAGATGCAATGGTCTGAAGACAACAAAACACTGCTTGATTGGATGCCGCTGATGATGAATGGTCGTCAGGCTGAACCTAGATTAGCTGCAACGCGAGTGGAACATGGCGCTGATGTTAATTTCGGTGCACTAACGCGGATATTAGTCGGCTATCTGCAGAAAAACGCTAATTTTGAGTTATTAACCAATACCAAAGTGGTTGATTTACATCGGGGCCATGGTGTCAAAAAACCTTGGAAAATTAAGGTAAAAAACCAACAACATTCCGAAAAACAGACCATCGAAAGTCCCTTTGTATTTCTGGGCGCTGGCGGTATTGCATTGCATTTGTTGCAACAATCAGGCATTCCTGAAGCCAGCGGCTATGGTGGTTTCCCTGTCAGTGGGCAATGGCTCATTTGTCAAAATCCCGAGATTATTCAGCAACATCATGCCAAAGTGTATAGCTTAGCCGCTGTTGGGGCGCCGCCGATGTCGGTGCCACATCTAGATACCCGAATTATTAATGGTAAACAAAGTTTATTATTTGGCCCTTATGCCGGCTTTACAACTAAATTTCTGAAACACGGATCGCATTTAGATTTAGTGAAATCAGTAAAACCGAACAATCTGAAAAGTTTGATTGGCGCCGGTGCGAACAATTTTGATTTAACTAAATATCTGGTGAAGGAAGTTTTTCAAAATCAAAGTCAGCGCATGGAGTCACTGCAAGCCTTTATACCGAATGTGCGGGCAGAAGATTGGACACTGGCTCACGCTGGTAAACGGGTACAAATCATCAAACGTTGCCATCAGAAATGGGGCAAACTTGAGTTTGGCACTGAGATTGTTGCTGCCGAAGATGGTAGCTTGGCTGCTCTACTCGGTGCATCACCAGGAGCATCTGTCAGTGTCAAAACCATGTTAGAAGTGCTTGAGCGTTGCTTCTCTCACAAGATGCAATCGACTGAATGGCAAGATAAGATTAAAGCGATGATCCCTTCATACGGTCATTCACTTATTACTGATGCTCAATTATTAGCCAGCGTTAGAAAGCAGACACTAACAGCTCTTAAATTAGCACCTTGAGGACAATAATTTCCCATGTGCTATTCAATACCCCGTAATCGATTGATCAATTTTCCAACTGCCGTTTCGTGACGTTCAGTTTTCGAGGTGTGCAGGTATTGTGAGGTCGTATCAATGCTGTCGTGTCCGGCATCGGCTTGCACATGCGATAATGGCCGCCCGTTTAAATTAATATCGTGTGTAATACCCGTGTGCCGAATACTGTGCGGTGTCATTTGCCGCATTTCCTGCGCATCTTGTTCAAAACCATCATCCTGCGCCAGATCAGCTGCGATATTGATCAGATAATTAATCTCATCACGCAGTTGCCGAATGCCCAAATTCGCATTCCGTAAGCCCGCATCACGGCCCCGACCAGCAGCTTTGTGACGCAGAAATAAAGGGGTATTTTCGTTTGGCGTTGGCAACGAAGGCAAACCCAGATAGTTACGATAACGTTCAAGCGCTTTTAATAGCTGGTTCGACACTGCGACAGTTCTGCGTTTACCGCCTTTACTTACCGGAATAAAGAAGCCCCACACACCACTGTGCGTATCGCGTCGGAATTGCCCCATCACTGGTGAAAATCCCGGTCTGGCGGCAACCTCTGAAATCCGCAGATAACAGCTATACATCAGGCTAACTAAAAATAGCGTCCGCTCATGCTGTTCCGGTTGCTCATTCGCCATTTTTTCAGCTGCAGTCATGATATAAGACCACTGCAACTCGCTAAAAGACTTGATGTTTTCATCGTCGTACAGACTCTGCGTTCGCATAGGCTGCGAAGCAAAACGACTGTAGCGCATCCACATCATTGCGGGGTTCCGCTCGGTATATTCTTCATTAATCAGATAACCGTAAAAAGCCGACAATATGGCTATTTTGGTTTTTAACGCTTTGTCGCTCAGACGATATGGCAAAATGTGATCGTTCTCTTTTTTACCCAGAAATGGTCGCCATAGTGGGTTTGGCGCGCGCTCCCCCCACTCTTTCACGGTAACAAATTGCGCAACGTTACGATAAGCGATCAATTCAGTCGGCGGATCAAGGCAGTAATCCACATAACGATTCATCATGCGCCGGTTGATCTCTGACAGCGAAATCCCTTCCACATCAAAACACCAATGCAGAAAAGTCGTTAATTCACTGCGATATGTCTTGTAATTGTTTTCACTGAAACGTTGTTCTGAAAGCCAATCAACTGCATGTTCATAGACCAATGCCGCATCATTTACCCGATTGATCGTCATTGCAGCCAAATGCTGATTAACGCTTGGGTTACCTTCATCAAGATATTGAATGGAATCAAACAATGGAATTACAGGGGGTAGGCTTTGCATGACTAACTCAGATAAAAACTTATATTTCTTATTATATATCAATGAACTGCTGCACTACTGATAAATTATGTTATCCGCATAATCCGTAAAAATACTATGAGAAACCCTGATATCCGGTTCGGCTCTGCCAGAAAGAAAATGTTATGATGTTTTTGCAGTTATAAATTATTTCCAAAACGATAATTCCCATAATTCGGCCGGAGTTTCCCAGCATGTTTCAACACGTAGACATCTACCCAGGCGACCCTATCCTTTCGCTGGTAGACACATTCAAAAAAGATCCCCGCTCCCACAAAGTTAATCTTGGCATTGGTATTTATTACGATGGAGCCGGCATCATCCCCGTTTTGGGATCAGTACAAGCAGCAGAATCGGCGATTGCCAAGACCATTACTCCACGCCCTTATTTGCCGATGGAAGGTGCACCTGTTTACCGGAAAGCGGTGCAAGAGCTGCTTTGGGGCGCCGATCATGAAGCTGTAAAATCAGGCCGTGTCGTGACCATTCAAACGCTAGGTGGCTCAGGTGCATTAAAAGTAGGTGCTGATTTCCTGCATCGCTATTTTCCACAAAGTGAAGTGTGGGTGAGTGACCCTACGTGGGATAACCACCATGCAATTTTTCAAGGCGCAGGCATTCATACACACACCTACCCTTACTATGATGAAACCACGGGTGGTGTTCGTTTTACCGATATGCTGGACCTGTTCCGCACATTGCCACTGAAAAGCCTTGTGTTACTGCATCCTTGCTGTCACAACCCGACTGGTGTCGATCTTTCGCCACAACAATGGGAAGCTCTGCTGCCAGTCATTAAAGAACGTGAGTTGATCCCGTTCCTGGACATTGCTTATCAAGGCTTTGGCGACAGCATTATTGAAGATACCTTTGCGGTACGTATGTTGACTGAAGCAAACATCAGTTTCTTCGTCAGCAACTCGTTCTCTAAAAACCTGTCGCTATATAGCGAACGTTGTGGCGGTTTGTCGGTTGTTTGTCCGAACGCCGAAGAAGCTGATCGCGTATTGGGCCAATTAAAACTGACCGTGCGTAAGATTTATTCCAGCCCGCCAAGTCATGGCGCTCAGGTGGTTTCATCCGTGCTGACCAATCCTGAGCTGCGTGCGGCATGGGAACAAGAAGTTGCTGAAATGCGGGATCGTATCAAAGCCATGCGTCACCAACTTTATGAAACCTTAACCGCCAAGGTGCCGGGTAAAGATTTCAGTTACATGATCACGCAACGTGGCATGTTCAGCTATACCGGTTTAACGCCAGAGCAAGTTGATCGCCTGCGCGAAGAGTTTGCAGTCTATCTGGTCAGAACTGGCCGCATGTGTGTTGCGGGTCTGAATTCCAGCAATGTTGAGTATGTAGCCAACTCCATGGCTGCCGTATTACAAGACTAATATGTAATAAACTGTCGGGGTACAGTGTATAACTCTGTATTCCGGCAGACTAAATCACCCGTTTGAGCAAGTTGTTACAATCTTATTCCACTTTTATCCCCAGAAAATGTGGATAACCTCATTTCCCCCCTAGCTTATACACTGCCAGCTAATAAATAGTCACCCACTTATCTTTCTAAAAAATCGAAAGATAGTGCCTATTTTTTGCCATTTAACTATTACAAATAGAAGTTATAGTGGCTCTCAACACATAATGCCCACACCGAGGTATAAAGAATGAGCAATGTTTTAGTAATTCAATCAAGTATTCTTGGCCCTTACTCTCAATCAACCAAATTGCTGGATATTTTTGCTGTTGAATGGAAACAAAAACACCCTGCTGACAACATCGTTGTTCGCGATTTAGCTGGTGAACCATTGCCAGTGCTGGATGGCGAAATCATTGCTGCACTGGGTGGCAATGGCGAGCTGAATGAACGTCAAAAGGCGGCAGCAGAACTTTCTTTAGCACTGATTGAAGAAGTAAAAACTGCAGATTATGTTGCGATTGCAGTACCAATGTATAACTTTGGTATTCCAGTTCAATTGAAAACTTGGATCGACCTGATTTGTCGTGCTGGCATTACCTTCTCTTACACTGAAACCGGCCCACAAGGTCTGTTAACTGGCAAGAAAGTGCTGATCGTAACCACCACCGGCGGTGCTCATCGTAATACCGCGACCGATCTGGCGCTGGCTCACGCACAAACCGTATTGAGCTTCGTTGGTCTGAAAGACATCACTGTTGCCTATGCAGAAGCATTGGCGATGGGCCCGGAAGCTCAGGAACGTGGCCTGACTGATGCGACTAATGCTATTCAGGCATTTATTGCCGCACATTAATTAGTGTTATGCTGAGGGAAGTCATTCTTTCCTCGGCATTTTTTATGACCACCACTGAAAAACCCGCTTTCCGTTCTGCTATTGAAGCCTACATTTCTCAACATGCTCTTCCTGTCGATAAATACAGTCATCAGCCTCGGCTTTATGCATTAACTTTAAATCTGGCACAAGCTGCACAGCTTTCGTTTGATGATGATATTTTACATGCTGCTGTCTGGTTGCATGATTTAGGTGTATTTGAAGGTCACCGGCCCGTTAACCCTGCGCTATTGGCAAACTGGGATAATGTAGCTTATGCCTGCCGCGTCATTCCGGAGTTATTGCAACAGTGGAACTTTCCTGCTGAAAAAATTCCCGCGGTGATTAATGCCATTGAACAACATGCCGCTCATTGCCAGCCTGCCACACCCGAAGCCATTCTGTTGCATGACGCCGATTTGCTGGAACAGTTAGGTGCCGTAGGTATCATGCGCACACTGTGTAAAATCGGGCGTGATACTCGTTATGCCACTCACGGTTCTGCCGTAAACGTGCTGGAAAAGGCACTGGATCTACCCGCTTCTCTGCTGTTACCTGCCGCACAATTACTGGCTGAACAGCGAATTAACCTGCTGCATCACTTCTTGTCGTCACTTGCGGATGAAACATTTAATGTCGATTTTTGACGGTTTCGTAAGCTTCTGCAAAGTGGATCACAGGAGTTGGCGGATTTATTTGACCAACATCTACCTTTAAAAAAGCAATAAGTGGTTATATGAGCTTGTGTTGATGAAGTTAAAAACTCCAGATACAAGCAGTGGGTGTCAGCATAATCAAAAAGATAAGTGTACTGACATTCGTATCATGAGCACATTAGTGGCGAGTAGTATTTATGCATCCAAGACATTCTGTGATTTTAGAGCTGGTTAATAGCTCAGGCCGGGTCAGTGTGGTTGATTTATCCACACAATTAGGCGTTTCTGAAGTGACGATCCGGCAGGATCTGACACAACTGGAAAATCAGGGTTTTTTGAAACGGGTTCATGGCGCAGCAACTGTGCTCGACAGTGAAGATCCGGAACATCGTTTGTGGGCCAACAGCAAAGTAAAACAAGACATTGCCAGTTATGCCTATTCACTCATCAAACGTGATGACTGTGTATTAATTGAAGGTGGCAGCGTCAACGTCATGCTGGCCAAGTTGTTGGCTGAACGCGCCGATATCACGATTATCACTTCCAGCTCTTATATCGCCCACCAGCTACGTGCCAGCAAAGCAGAAATCATTCTGTTGGGTGGCCAATATCAGACCAGCAGTGAAAGTCTGGTTGGCCCGCTCACCCGTTTATGCATTGATCATGTGCATTTCAGCAAAGCGTTTATTGGTGTCGATGGTTTTGACATTCAAACTGGGTTTACTAACCGGAATATGATGCGGGCTGATATTGCCAATGCCATTCTGAATAAGCGGCAGGAAGTATTTGTTCTAACTGATTCCAGCAAATTTGGCCGTATACATCCGGCAGCCATTGGGCCTACTTCCATGATCAAGCATGTGATCACAGATAAAAATGCACCGGATAGCTCATTGAAATGGCTGACTCAGCAAGGTGTGCAAGTGCACCTGATTTAAATGAATTGAGAGCAAAAAAAAAGCCCCGTAAGGGGCTTTAATCTTGGTCAATACGGCTGGCAACCGCACCTTGCTGCGTTTTATATTTCGCATTCGTACGTTTGTTGTAAGGGCGTGCGGCTGAACCTGACATCGTCTCGAAGTTCAGAGCCCCAATCACCATGCCAGGGCGTAACGCTAACGGCAAACGACCACCGTTATAAAACTCGAGCACAATGCGGCCAGACCAACCCGGATCGATACGATGTGCCGTCACATGCACCATCAACCCCAGTCGGGCCAGAGATGAACGACCATCTAACCAACCCACGATGTTGTCTGGCAACGTGACTGATTCATGCGTCACCGCCAGAGCTAATTCACCTGGGTGAAGAATAAAGACATCACTATCGTTAATATAAATTTCATCACTCATTACACGATCAATGGCGGCAGAAACTTCTTCTTTCGGGCCACTCAAATCGATATAGGGTGCGGTATGAGCCTGAAAAACCCGGAACTCATTACCGAGCAACACATCAACACTGACGCCACTAATACGTGAACTGTCAGGACGCGGCTCAATCACGATTTTACCTTCTTCAAGGTGCTGTTCTATGTCGCGATCACAAAGACGCATGTTTTCTCCAGAATAAATAATCAGCTCAGCAGTAAATGACGGATACGCGATTTCAACATTTCAATCGCGATACGGTTACGACCGCCGCGGGGAATAATAATATCGGCGTATTGCTTCGATGGCTCGATAAATTGCAAAAACATCGGTCGCACAGTCTTTTGATACTGTTCCAGCACGGAATCCATGGTTCTGCCACGTTCCTGAACGTCTCTTGCCAGACGGCGAACCAGACAAATATCCAATGGTGTATCCATAAAAATACTGACATTCAGCAATTTACGCAGTGTGGAATCGTTAAGCAGTAAAATCCCTTCCACGATAATGATCCGTTTCGGGGTAAAGTGTAGCGTTTGTTCTGTGCGAGTATGTTCAGAATAGGAGTAGGTTGGAATATCAACCGCCTTCCCTGCTATCAGTTGTTTCAGATGGTCCGCCAGCAATGCATGATCAAAGGCATTCGGGTGATCATAATTTGTCTTCACCCGCTCAGACATCGGCAGATGGCTTTGATCCTTGTAATAGCAATCTTCCGTGATAACACCAATCTGATCTTCACCCAGCTCAGCCGTCAGTTCATTGTAGATAGTTCTGGCGATCAAACTCTTACCTGACGCGGATGCACCAGCAATACCTATAATTACGCACTCGGGTTGCTTATCAGACATGGATCGTTCTCTTTTCACTATTTTAAGCGGCGCATTATATATAAATTGCCGCTTGAAATAACATGCCATTACCTAGCGATTAACAGCAAAAATCGTGCTTGGCTCGGTTTTTCCTGAAAAATAAAGCGAAGCCGCGATTTTTCGAGCGATCTTCTGATAATTAACAGCCAGTTTACTGTGCGGTTCAGCAACGACAATCGGCACACCATCATCGCTTTGTTCACGAATATGGATGTGTAATGGCACTTGTCCAAGCAATTGAACACCTTGTTGCTGCGCCATTTTAGTGCCGCCACCTTCGCCGAAAATCATTTCTTTGTGTCCACACTTGCTGCAGACGTGGTAACTCATATTTTCAATCACACCCAGCACCGGGATATTCACTTTTTCAAACATGGATATACCTTTGCGGGCATCAATTAATGCCAGATCCTGCGGTGTGGTGATCACTACCGCAGCGGTTGTTGGCACCTGTTGCGCAATCGTGAGCTGAATATCGCCGGTTCCTGGTGGTAGATCGGCAATCAGATAATCCAGCTCGCCCCAGCGGGTATCATACAAAATCTGAGATAATGCTTTACTCGCCATGGGGCCACGCCAGACTGCCGCTTCATTTTCCGGCACTAAAAAGCCGATACTGTTACACACAACCGAATGCGCCTTCACCGGACGCATATACTTTTCATCAATAATTTCAGGGTGCGCGTTGGGTTTACCCAACAATAAAGGAATAGACGGGCCATAGATGTCTGCGTCTAATAAACCAACCCGAGCGCCTTCCTGATGTAATGCCAATGCCAGATTAACCGCAGTCGTTGATTTACCCACACCACCCTTACCTGAACTAATGGCAATCAAATTACGCACCCCAGGAATAGGTGGCACCGTATTCTGACGGGCAATACTTTCAACCAGAATATCAATCTGCCACCAGATTTGGCTGATATCGGCTACCTGACGTATCCGCTCATCCAGTAATGATTTGATCTCTTCTTCCCAAGATGATCCAGCAAACGGTAACTGAATATGAATATGCAGTTTGCGATCAACTAATTCGATTTTTTTTACAAAACCGGCCGACACTAAATCTTTATCCCAAGCTGCAGGTTTAAATTCACTAAGCAGCTGACGTACAGTTTCAATCACAAAGACCCCCTTGATGGAGCAAATCATAGATTAATGCGCGAGATAACAGCCATTGAGCCTAGGCAGTCAGAGCGTAATTCAGGTAACATTGCCATTATTTTCATTCAAAACAAAGTCAGAACACTATGTCGAGCGCATCAAGAAATATTCTGGTTACCTGTGCCTTACCTTACGCCAACGGTTCTATTCATCTCGGACATATGCTGGAACATGTCCAGGCAGATATCTGGGTTCGTTTTCAACGCATGCGCGGGCATAACATTCACTTTATCTGTGCCGATGATGCCCACGGCACACCTATCATGCTTAAAGCGCAACAACTGGGTATTACTCCCGAAGAAATGATTGCGGCTGTTTCCGAAGAGCACCAAACCGATTTCGCGGGTTTCAAAATCAGCTTTGATAACTATCACTCTACTCACAGCGAAGAAAACCGTCACTTCTCTGAATTGATCTATACGAAGCTGAAAGAGAATGGGTTCATTAAGAGCAAGACTATTTCTCAACTGTATGATCCGGAAAAAAATATGTTCCTGCCGGATCGTTTTGTGAAAGGCACTTGCCCTAAATGTAAAGCCGCTGATCAATACGGTGATAACTGTGAAGTTTGCGGTGCAACCTACAGCCCGACCGAGCTGATCAACCCGAAATCAGCGGTGTCTGGTGCAACACCAGTCATGAAAGATACTGAGCATTTCTTCTTCGATTTACCACAGTTCGCTGACATGTTACAGGCATGGACAACGTCAGGTGCTTTGCAGGAAGAGATCTCTAACAAACTGAATGAATGGTTCACTTCGGGCTTGCATCAATGGGATATCACCCGTGATGCCCCATATTTCGGTTTCGAAATTCCCGGTGCACCAAACAAATTCTTCTATGTTTGGCTTGATGCGCCAATCGGTTACATGGGGTCTTTTAAAAACCTGTGTGATAAATGTGGTGATATTAATTTTGACGCATTCTGGGGTCAAAACAGCGATGCAGAGCTGTATCACTTCATCGGTAAAGACATCGTTTATTTCCACAGTTTATTCTGGCCAGCAATGCTGGACGGCGCCGGCTTCCGTAAACCAAGTAACGTCTTCGTACATGGTTATGTAACGGTGAATGGCGCGAAAATGTCTAAATCTCGCGGCACCTTCATCAAAGCATCCACCTATTTACAACATCTGGATCCAGAATGTCTGCGTTACTACTACGCGGCAAAACTGAATAATCGCATCGATGATCTGGACCTGAACCTTGATGATTTCGTAGCACGTGTCAACAGCGATGTGGTTAATAAACTGGTTAATCTGGCATCTCGTACCGCTGGTTTTGTTACTAAACGTTTAGATGGCAAACTGGCTGATACACTGTCCGAACCTGCACTGTATGCCACCTTTACTTCTGCCAGTGAACGCATTGCCGAAGCGTACGAAAATCGTGAGTTCAGCCGTGCCATTCGTGAAATCATGGCATTAGCTGATGAAGCTAACCGCTATGTTGATGAAAAAGCGCCATGGGTGATTGCTAAACAGGAAGGTCAGGAATCTGAACTGTCAGCAGTTTGCTCGACGACACTGAACTTATTCCGTGTGCTGATGACTTACCTGAAACCAGTCATGCCTGAACTGGCTGCTCGTGCTGAAGCATTCCTGAATGTGACGTTAAACTGGGGCGATATTGAACAACCGCTGCTGGCCCACACAGTTGCACCATTCAAAGCGCTGTTTAACCGCATCGATCCGGTTAAGGTTGCCGCAATGGTGGAAGCCTCTAAAGAAGAGCAACAAACTGCAGCACCGAAAGCAACCGGCCCATTAGCTGATGAACCGATTGCACCAGAAATTTCTTACGATGATTTTGCTAAACTTGATCTACGTGTTGCGTTAATTAAAAAAGCTGAAGCTGTACCAGAAGCAGATAAATTGCTGCGTTTACAGCTGGATCTGGGCGGTGAAACTCGCCAGGTATTCGCCGGCATTAAATCAGCGTATTCTCCTGAACAATTGGAAGGCAAACTGACAGTGATGGTCGCAAATCTGGCTCCTCGTAAAATGCGCTTTGGTATGTCCGAAGGCATGGTGCTGGCGGCAGGCCCTGGTGGCAAAGATCTGTTTGTGCTCGAACCACATGAAGGCGCGCAGCCAGGCATGCGAGTTAAATAATTAAGGAACATCACATGAAATTAAACGTGCTGGCTACTGCCCTGTTGGGCAGTATGTTAACTTTCAATTCTGTTGCGGCAGAAATGAGCAAAACAGAACAAGCCAACATTGAAAAAATTGTGCATCAATATCTGGTTTCTCATCCTGAAATTCTGATTGAGATGTCGAATGCTCTGCGGGCAAAACAAGAAACCCAACAAGCGGACACAGATAAAAATCTGTTGCAGCAACATGCGAATCAGATCTTTAAACAAGCGGATGATCCAGTTACTGGTAATCCTCAGGGTACTCTGACTGTTGTTGAATTCGTGGACTATAACTGCGGTTACTGTAAACGTTCAGCGCTATTGATTCAGGAGTTACTGAAAAAAGACAAAGAAATTCGTTATATCTATAAAGAATTTCCAATCCTGAGTGATACGTCCGTCTATGCCTCTAAAGCTGCGCTAGCCGTTAATGCACTGGAACCAGCAAAATACGAAGCATTCCATAATGCGTTGATGGCGCATCCCGGAGCACTCAAAAGCAATGATGATGTCATGAACGTTGCTAAAAAACAGGGTTTAGATTGGAGTAAGATTGTCGCCAAGATCAATGATCCAGCTATTGATAAAAAAATTGCCACTAATCATGCCATTGCTCAAACGCTGAACATTACTGGCACACCTGCTTTTATCATCGGCGACCAGTTATTACGTGGTGCACCGCAGTCGCTGGAAATGCTCGAAGAAAGCATAAAACAAGCCCGCAGCAAATAACAATTTCTACAGCGCGGGGATTTATCCCCGCTCTTTTTTATACTCCACAGGTGTAATTTGAATAAGCTGACTATCGATTTAGCCGCATTTATGCGTGATTACTGGCAAAAAAAGCCAACCGTATTACGAGGTGCTTACGCGCCATTTACTGATCCTATCACGCCAGATGAACTGGCAGGATTAGCGACCGAAGAGCAAGTAGAAAGCCGTTTGGTTACTTTTGTTGATGGTAAATGGCAGGCTCAACATGGTCCATTTGAAGATTATAGCCAGCTGGGTGAAAGTCATTGGGCCCTGCTCGTTCAGGCAACTGATCACTGGATCAAACCCGTTGCCGATTTAATCACCCCGTTTCGTGGTTTACCCAATTGGCGTATTGATGATGTCATGATTTCCTATTCCGCCCCTGGTGGTGGTGTTGGCCCTCACGTCGATCAATATGATGTATTTATCATTCAGGGCAGTGGCAGCCGCCGCTGGCGAGTTGGAAGCAATACACCAACTGAACAATTCGTCGCAACACCGGGTTTGCTACATGTAAACCCTTTCGAACCAATCATTGATGTTGAATTACAATCTGGCGATATTTTATATATTCCGCCAGGATTTCCACATGATGGTTATGCCATTACCGAAGCCATGAGCTATTCCATTGGTTACCGTGCACCGAATCAACAAGATCTGTTTTCATCCTTTGCAGATTTCTTGTTACAAGAAGATGCCGGTCAATTGCGTTATGCCGATCCAGATCGTGAACTGACGACCGAACCGGGCTTAGTGCCAGCCAAAGATGTGAATGATATTCGCACGTTGATGCAATCGCTGTTACAAGATGAGCAATTGTTTTCCGCATGGCTGGGAACACAATTAAGCCAAGCCAAACACGAACTTAATATTCTGACATCCGATGAATGGGATTTGATCCCTGACGAGCTGATCCCTGCGCTCGAAGCGGAAGATGAGTTGTATCGCTTAGGTGGGTTACGTTGTCTTTATTTCCGAGCACTGCCGGATGTTTGTTTCGTCAATGGCGAAAAAATGCAGATCCCGGAAGGTGGACAAGAATTAGCACATTTGATGTGTAATAGCACCGTATTGACCTTAGATAACCTGCAACCTTATCTGGATAACCCAGTTCTGGTTGATTGGATTTGTCACTGGTTCAACCAAGGCTACTGGTATTTGGCCTCAGACGCGGAAGAGTAAATATTAACTAACTCTCGCGCCTAAAGCCGGCTGCATGAAAAATTAATTCAGCAAGTAACGAACAGCGGTGCGCATATTCGATGCGCGCCCTTTAACACTGCCTAAGCAATCACTCGCGAGAAACTCACCACCGTTAGACTCAATTTTCACTTCGCCTACACGACATGGCCAGCCTTTCGCATCCTGAATGCGGATCATCCATTGTTGCCCTACACGCTCTTCTGCAAACACGCCTGGGTACACTTCATGTCCTACATAAAAACCATTAACAAAAACACTCATAATGCGCTCCTGCTGACCAATGTCTGTTGATAAAGTTGATGCTTAAATAAGCATCCCTGCCGACAGAGATAATTTACTGTATTTTTATACAGTAGTGCAAGATTATTTTTTGACCTGTTGTTCCTGAGTAAATTTCGATTTTTTTTGCACATGATAAAATCAAGCGCGTAGTCACACTGGCATCGTGGACAACGCGATTTAGATATTCAGAATATGAGGACTAACATGACGCCACACAGCTATATATATGGCTTTTAGATCGGGGAATTGAACTAAATTGGGCTTTTTCGCCATTGGCGTGGGCTGATGTTAAACCAGCGGCGGAATGCACGAGAAAATGCACTCACCTCAGAATAACCCAGCAGTAATGCCATATCGGATATTGATAGCTGATTTTGCTGCATATAACGAGTAGCCATTTCGCATCGGAGTTTATCGACTAACGTTGAAAAACTAATGCCTTCTTTACGCAAATTGCGCTGAAGAGACCATGTAGATAACCCCATTTTTGCCGCGACATCATCTAAATTGGGTTCACCATGCATCATTTGCAAACGCACTTGGGTACGCGTTTGATCAATGAGGTCTTGATTGTCTGTCGTCCGATTTAACTGCCGAATGGTCTGTCGCAACACCATCAACAATGCAGTGTCACCTTCTGGCATTGAACAGCGAACCAAATCGGCTTTAGGAATAATCAATGAGTTGTAAGGCTGTTCAAACCAAACAGGAGCATCAAAGACTTTACTGTGTTCGTGCCATTGTTCAGGACGTGGATGCTCAAAATGCACAGCACGCGGTGCCCAATTTTTTCCTAATGCATAACGAATAACGTTTAAGAACATACCCAACGTTAATTCGGCATCTTGTCGGCGACATAATATTGCTCCATGCCGCACCTGATAATCGAGACGCCAACAGTCACCGATATCGACCATTTGAGTCAATGTATGATGCTGATGCCATTGGAAGTCTGTAGCCATATTATGTAGAGCATCAGTTAATGTCGGCGAACTAAGACCGATATAACCGATTAATCCAAGAGACTGTGGTTTAAATTGTTTACCGTAATAGAGACCAAAGTTATCAACGCCCGAATGACGAGCAGCCTCTTCCATTACTCGGCAGTAATTGACCAAATCAAGGCTCAACGTAGGGTTGGCAAGCAATTCAGGGTTAATACCGCTTACACCAAAGATACGATCAACATCGCCACCATTCGAGCTGATAAAATCGCTCAGCCCGGTTGCTGCTGCAGCTAATACGCCTCGGTTACTGTCATACGCGTCTGAGATCATGCCTGTCAGCGCAGATTGACGTGCAGATATGTTCATTATTGCCTCTTTCAACGCATGAGCTAAATACTTACGCGTGAGACAAGCAAAAACCGAACCAATAATTTAGCAATTAAAATCAGTTGGTTACAAAAATACAAATGCCTCAGTGAAACAATTTGGTGCACCATGCCCATATTTGTTTCAACGCTATAAACCAGAATTTATCAGCCAAAATGATCAGCCTCAATTTGCCTCTGAAATGCATAAAGTTGACTTTAGAGAACAAAAATAACCATCCTCACGTCAAGTTTTCTGATTTTGCTGGGAGCAAGATCACACTACGCAAAGGGGTATACCTTTTGCTTAAGTGATTACGACACCCAGCTCTGTCGAAGAAAGACAGATGGATCAATTAAACAGAGGTACACATCTATGCAAAAGGACATTGCTGCTCCGGGCTTAAAACGGACACTGGGCAAATTTCACCTTTGGGGAATTGCCGTCGGCTTAGTCATCTCCGGGGAATACTTCGGCTGGAGTTATGGCTGGGCACAAGCTGGCACATTAGGCTTCATGGTCACGGCCCTGCTAATTGCCGCTATGTATACCGCGTTCATCTTTAGTTTTACTGAGTTAACTACCTCGATCCCACATGCTGGCGGCCCCTTCGCTTATGCATACCGCGCGTTTGGCCCAGTTGGTGGTTATATCGCCGGCTTTGCAACGTTAGTTGAGTTTGTATTTGCACCGCCTGCTATTGCCATGGCAATTGGTGCTTATCTGAACGTGCAGTTCCCAGCGATTGATCCGAAGTTGATCGCGGTGAGTGCCTATCTGATATTCATGGCGCTTAACGTCGTGGGTGTGAGCATCGCTGCAACATTCGAATTATGCGTCACCATTTTGGCCATTATTGAATTGCTGGTCTTCATGGGTGTGGTATCACCAGGCTTCTCTGTGGCTAATTTTGTTGCTAATGGCTGGGCTGGAAGCAACGAATTTTCTGGTTCTGCTATTTCTGGTATTTTCGCCGCCATTCCTTTTGCCATCTGGTTCTTTCTGGCCATTGAAGGTGCTGCGATGGCGGCCGAAGAAGCAAAAGAGCCAAAGAAAACCATCCCTATCGCCTTTATTAGCGGCATTCTGACGCTGGTTGTGCTGGCAATTGGTGTCATGGTTTTCGCTGGCGGTGCTGGTGACTGGAGCAAATTGGCGAATATCAATGATCCACTGCCACAAGCCATGAAAATGATTGTGGGTGATTCCAGTGGCTGGTTACATATGCTGGTGTGGTTGGGTCTGTTCGGCCTGATCGCCTCTTTCCACGGTATTATCATGGGTTATTCCCGCCAGATATTTGCACTGGCACGCGCAGGTTTCCTGCCAAAGCCATTGGCTGCTGTTAACAGTCGTTTTCAAACTCCGCATTGGGCCATTCTGGCTGGTGGCGTGGTTGGTATCGCTGCCATTTTCTCTGACAATCTGATTGTCATTGGTGGCCTGCCATTAACAGCGAACATCGTAACTATGTCGGTATTTGGCGCTATCGTGATGTACATCATCTCTATGGCTGCACTGTTCAAACTACATGTCACTGAACCAAATCTGGAACGTCCGTTCACTGCGCCACTCTATCCTTTTGCGCCAGCACTGGCGTTAGTCTTAGCCGTTGTGTGTCTGGTGGCGATGACTTACTACAACACTCTGCTGGCGATGATTTTCGCAGGCCTGTTTATCGCTGGATTCATCTATTTCAAAGCGACACACAGCACTGACGCTATGCAGGAAGGCAACGAACTGCTGCAGGCACAGTCATAATTTCTTCACTCTACAGATTTTGCCACCGCTTGCGGTGGCCTTTTTAAAGCATATAAAAAGGAATCAGTATGTATCGGACGACCGTTGGCCAACGTACTTATCAGTTTCCTGATCTGAAAATTCTAATGGCAAAAGCCAGCCCAGCCCGTTCTGGTGATTATCTGGCTGGTGTTGCTGCCGCTACCGCTGAAGAGCGTATGGCTGCGAAAATCTGTCTGGCGGATCTGCCACTAAAAGCGTTTTTGCATACTGCCTTAATTCCCTATGAAGATGATGAAGTAACTCGCCTTATTTTCGATGAACATAACCTGGAAGCTTTTTCCTTGGTGAGTCATCTCACCGTCGGAGATTTTCGTGACTGGTTATTGAGCGAGCAGGCTGACAGCCTGACATTGGCACGTTTAGCGCCGGGGTTGATCCCAGAGATGGTCGCTGCCGTCAGTAAATTAATGCGTAACCAAGACTTGATCCTTGTCGCCAAGAAATGTCGGGTGATCACTAAATTCCGTAATACGATTGGGCTACCTGGTCGTTTGAGCGTACGTTTGCAACCTAATCACCCAACTGATGCATTATCAGGTATTGCGGCTGCCATGTTAGATGGCTTGCTCTATGGCAGCGGCGATGCCGTGGTAGGTATCAATCCGGCTACCGATAGCTTGCCCGGTTTGGCCAAACTCAACTACATGTTGGATGATGTGATCCAACGCTTTGAGATCCCAACACAATCATGTGTACTGACGCATGTCACAAATACTATTGAGTTGATCAATCGTGGTGTCCCCGTCGATCTGGTGTTTCAGTCCATTGCGGGTACTGAAAAAGCCAATTCCGGATTTGGTGTTAACTTGTCTATTTTGGCGGAAGCGGAAGCGGCGGCACAAAGCCTTAATCGTGGCTCTATCGGTCAAAACGTAATGTATTTTGAAACCGGACAAGGCAGTTGCCTATCGGCGAATGCTCATTTCGGTATCGACCAGCAAACCTGCGAAGTGCGTGCTTATGCAGTGGCCAGAAAATTCAAACCTCTGCTGACTAATACCGTGGTTGGTTTTATCGGCCCGGAATATCTCTATGACGGTAAACAAATCATCCGCGCCGGTTTAGAAGACCATTTTTGCGGTAAATTGTTGGGTGTGCCATTAGGTTGTGATGTTTGTTATACCAACCATGCGGAAGCCGACCAAGATGACATGGATACATTGCTCACACTCTTAGCTGCCGCTGGCTTAACCTTCCTGATTGGTGTACCGGGTGCTGACGATATTATGCTGAATTACCAAAGCACTTCGTTCCATGATGCGCTCTATATTCGCGAATTACTTGGTTTGAAACGTGCACCAGAATTCGATAGCTGGCTGGAAAAAATGCGCCTGATTGATACCAAAGGCCATTTGCTTGATCCATCTAAACAGCATCCACTATTGACGCAGTTACCCTCTCTCGGGAGTGCCGCATGAGCAATAATGTAATCCATCAAAACCCTTGGGATGAATTGCGTCAGTTTACTGCAGCCCGAATTGCACTCGGGCGCACAGGTAACAGCCTGCCAACCCAAGAACTACTAAAATTTGGCCTCGCTCATGCGCAAGCGCGTGATGCCGTCCATTTGCCTTTTGCTGCTGATTCACTTGCCGCCGAGTTGTATGCGCAAGGTTTTACCACGTTACAGGCGCACAGTGCTGCTCCCGATCGTGAAACATACCTCCGCAGGCCCGACTTAGGTCGCCAGCTTGCTACAGAATCGCGCGAATGGTTGAAACAGCATGCCCAGCCAATAGAGTTGGTGATCGTCGTTGGCGACGGATTATCGTCCACCGCAATACATCGTAATACGGTGCCATTTTTACTAGAATTACGCCCGCGCCTTGAAGCATTGGGTATTACCATTGGGCCTGTAGTCTTAACTAAACAGGCGCGCGTCGCTATCGGTGACGACATAGCGGAAACACTACAAGCAAAAGCGGTTGCTGTGTTGATCGGCGAGCGCCCCGGTTTATCTTCCCCAGACAGCTTAGGCGTTTATCTGACATGGGCACCGAAAGTTGGATTACTCGACTCCGAGCGTAACTGCATCTCTAATATTCGCCCAGAAGGGCTTAACTATCCTGAAGCTGCTCATAAGCTCAGCTGGTTATTAGCGGAAACGTTCCGCCGCCAATTAAGTGGGGTTGCATTAAAAGATGAAAGTGATGATGCAGCAGATATTCTTTTGACTTCTCAAACATCAGCTACACTAAATAATGTAACCGTCATTGATTGAACCCCTTGTTGTGTTGTTTGTATTTTGAATCCTCGTTGTTCGATGTATTTAAGGAGCCTAGCGCTCCTTTCTTTTTTGTTTTTTAGATCAAAACTCCCTTTAGAACCGTATTTTTTGATATATGTCATATTATGTTGACGATGGATTTAAAAATGATGTAATTTTACTACATCTTTTCAGGTGGAGACTGTACCTATGAAAATCGCATTATTCAGTGCTAAAGCTTACGACCGTGATTATTTTGAACAAGCTAACCAGCAATTTGATTATTCTATCGATTATTTTGACGTCCGTTTGGATGCAAAAACCTCGCGCTTAGCTCATGGTTATCCGGTTGTTTGTGCATTCGTTAATGATGATCTTTCTCGCTCAGTATTAACTGATCTGGTCAACAACGGTACCCGCCTGTTAGCAATGCGCTGCGCTGGTTATAACAATGTTGATTTAGTCGCAGCCAAAGAATTAGGTCTGACTGTTGTCCGGGTGCCAGCTTATTCTCCGGAAGCCGTTGCAGAACACAGCGTTGGTTTAATGATGACTCTGAACCGACGCATTCATAAAGCGTATCAACGCACGCGTGATGCCAACTTCGCATTAGATGGCTTAGTTGGTTTTAATATGTTTGGTAAAACCGCAGGCATTATCGGCACGGGTAAAATTGGTATCGCAACCTTAAGAATTTTAAAAGGTTTTGGTATGCGTTTGCTGGTTAATGATCCATTTCAAAATCAGGCAGCTATCGAATTAGGCGCTGAATATGTCGATCTCGACACGCTATTCCGTGAGTCAGATGTGATCAGTTTGCATTGCCCTCTGTTTCAGGAAAATTACCACCTGCTGAATTCACAGTCATTCGCCAAAATGAAAAAAGGTGTAATGATCATTAATACCAGTCGTGGTGCGTTACTGAATTCTCAAGATGCTATCGAAGCATTGAAACAAGGCAAGATCGGTGCGCTAGGTTTGGATGTGTACGAAGAAGAAAGTGAATTGTTCTTTGAAGATAAATCAAATGAAGTGATCACCGATGATACCTTCCGTCGTTTATCTGCTTGCCATAACGTACTGTTTACCGGCCATCAGGCATTTCTGACACGTGAAGCCCTACTGTCTATTGCCGGAACGACTCTCAATAACACGAAAATTTTTGCTGCAAATGAGAAAAGCGGCAATGAGGTGGAGTAATTTTACAACATTTTAACATTTTTAAGGGAGGCGTAGCCTCTCTTTTTAGATCTGAAATAAATACGAACATTTCCCCCATAAAAACTTCTTTGATCTGACTCGCAAATTAGCTTGCACACTGTTGATCAGCCCTCTAGAATCGCGCGGATTTTTACATAAACCTAACGTTCATCAGGATGATGAACCCTTTATGAGTTATTACTGGAGAACTTCTCGTGAGCGAAAAATTGGCTAATCCAGCACCATTGGGCCTGATGGGTTTTGGTATGACCACTGTGCTGCTGAACATCCATAATGCAGGCTTCTTCCCTATCAGCGCCATGATTCTGGCAATGGGTCTGGCATATGGCGGTATGGCGCAAGTGATCGCTGGTATTCTGGAATTCAAAAAAGGCAATACATTCGGTGTCACAGCTTTCACTTCATATGGCTTCTTCTGGATCAGCCTGGTATTCTTGATCCTGATGCCAAAATGGGGTTGGGCTGATGCGGCTGACGAATTTGCAATGGGCTGCTACCTACTGATGTGGGGCATCTTCACCCTGTTTATGTTCTTCGGCACCCTGAAAGGCCCGAAAGCACTGCAAGTCGTGTTCGGTTCTCTGGTGGTGTTGTTCTTCCTGCTGGCTGCTAAAGATTTTACTGGCAATGCAGCATTAGGTACTTTCGCTGGTTTTGAAGGTATCTTCTGTGGCGCCTCTGCAATCTATCTGGCAATGGCTGAAGTGCTGAATGAAAAATTCGGTCGCAGCGTATTACCAATTGGTGAAGCGCACTAAGCTTTCATCAATGCTTTAACGAACGCCGCTCATGCGGCGTTTTTTATACCTGCGATTTACTATCAGCTATAAATTGCAGACACAAAAAAGCCGACATTTTCAGTCGGCTTTTCATTAGCATCAATGAATCAATGCAATTTCAGGCGTGGGCGCAGAATACGGTTCAGCTGACCAACAAGCATGATCAAACCTGTTTTCACATAGCCATACAGTGCGACCTGATGCATACGATATAAAGAGATATACATCATACGAGCGATACGACCTTCGATCATCATCGAGCCGCGCATCAGGTTACCCATCAGGCTTCCAACGGTAGAGAAGTTACTCAGCGACACCAGTGAGCCATAATCAACATACTGATACGCTTTTAATTCACCACCATTGATCTGTGCCAGAATATTTTTCATGGCCTGAGTTGCCATTTGGTGAGCAGACTGCGCTCGTGGCGGCACCAGTTTGCCATCTTCCATGGCACAGGCAGCACAATCACCAATTGCGTAAACATGATCGTCAATAGTAGTTTGCAGCGTTCCTTTAACAACCAGCTGGTTTGCACGGTTGGTTTCCAGACCACCGATCTCTTTTAAGAAATCAGGTGCTTTAACGCCTGCAGCCCAAACCATCAGATCTGCTTCAATCAGCTCGCCATCTTTGGTCATTAAACCTTTATCTGTTGCTTCACTAACAAACGTCGCAGTGCGAATATCGACACCCAGTTCAGTCAACTCATGATGTGCAGCACCAGAAATACGTTCCGGCAACGCAGGTAAAATACGTGGGCCAGCTTCAACAACAGTCACTTTCAGGCTGCGACGAGACAGGTTTTTATAACCATAAGCGGTCAGCTCTTCAACCGCATTATACAACTCAGCTGAAAGTTCAATACCAGTGGCACCAGCACCCACGATAGCAATCTTAATATTGCCATCTTGTGGAATATCCGCGTTGCTGGTGGTGCGAGAACCTGCAAAACGCAGGAACTTATCCATCAGAATATTGTGGAAACGGAATGCCTGATCTGCGCTATCCAGGAAAATACAGTTATCACGAACACCCGGTGTATTAAAATCGTTAGAAACTGAACCCAGAGCAATCACTAAATAGTCATACTCAATTTCACGTTCGCCTAAGACTTCTTCACCTTTTTCGCCGTAAATTGGCGCCAGCACGATACGTTTATCCTGACGTTTAATATCGGTCAGCGTGCCTAACTGGAATTCAAACGCATTGTGGCGAGCCTGAGACTGATAGCTTAATGCATCAACACCCGCGTCCAGTGAACCAGCTGCTACTTCATGCAGTAACGGTTTCCATAAATGGGTACGGTTACGATCGACCAGCGTGATCTGAGCCTTACCTTTCTTACCCAATTTACGTCCCAGACGCGTGGCCAATTCAAGACCACCTGCGCCACCACCAACAATGACAATTTTGGTCATACCAGAAGCACCTTTTTTATTACATATGTTAAGGAATAGTTACGCTTCCTCAAAAATCATCTGACATCATCCGGCGTTTTTGAATGCTTTTATGCGCTGCAGATGTGACGACAGATCCTTGAACTTATGGGATTGTTGCTCATCCCATATAATGTCGTAATATTCTTTCAGCTCGCTTGCTGTGCGGCTATTATCCATGACTTCATCGTTAACAGAAAGGATACAAATGCACTTTCTCGCATTTTTTTTACGAAATTCAGTTACACATTTAGAGGCAATATCATTGTATTCTTCAGGTCGGGCAATCTTTCCCTGCATTGTTTCTTCAGGAAAAAGGTTCGGGTTAAACATGACTTGACGAATACCGCACAGAAAACCAATGCGTTCACTCCAGTAACCACCTAACCCAACACCACAAATCAACGGCGCCGGATCATCTGTTGTTGCGAGCTGGCGATGAACTTCTTTTAACAGATGGCTCATATCCTGACGAGGATAAATTGTGCTGTAACTAACCATCCGCACATCCGGGTCAACGAATTGTAATTGCAATACTTTTTCATAATTGCCTGGGCTGGTAGCATCAAAGCCGTGCAGATAAATAATCATGTTAGATCCCTCTCAATCAACAACCTTATCAGGAATTCACCATAGCAGGTCTTACTCTATGGGTCAGTGTGAAGCCTTGAAAGGCTGCTTAAGATCAAAAATATATTAACTCACATACTCTTCGACAAAACGACGAACTCTGTTTTGCGTTGTTTGCCAGCGAGATGTCGATATTAGTCGAGCCCAGTCGCCCTGATTTTTACTCAGTAGTGATTCAGCTTTGCTGGAAGGTGGATTTTTTAATCCATCAAGAATAGCGACCGCGCCGAGACGATTATTACAAGCTAAAAGCATATCACAGCCAGCATCGAGTGCCGCTTGAGCTCGTTCCGGGTATCCGCCTGCAACAGCGGCACCTTCCATTGTTAAATCATCACTAAAAATGACACCGTTGAAAGCAAGTTTTTTGCGTAATATTTCTTGTAACCAAAAACGGGAAAAACCAGCAGGATGTTCATCAATTTGCGTGTAAATCACATGCGCCGGCATTAACGCATCTAATTTCCCTGTCGGAATTAACTGCTTAAATGGCACCAGATCCGTGTTCTCTATTTCCTCCCATGAGCGATTATCTCGCGGGCTTTCAACATGAGAATCAGCTCTGACACTGCCGTGGCCTGGGAAATGTTTGCCGATTGCTTTCATGCCGGCCTGATGCATGCCGTCAATAAAGGCAGATGCCAGTTCAATCACTTGTTGTGGTTCGCTGCTGAAACTGCGATTGCCAATTACATTACTGCCCCGCTCCAAATCCAACACCGGAGCAAAACTTAAATCGATATCATGCGCCAGTAACTCGGCCGCCATTAACCAGCCACAATCTGTGGCCAAACTCGCCGCTTGATTGCCTGCCTTGTTTAAGAGACCCATTGGCGGGATCCGGGAAAAGCCATCACGAAAACGCTGAACTCGGCCACCTTCATGGTCAACCGCAATCAGTAATGGTTTGGCAGCGGCTTGTCGAATTGCGGCCACTAATGCGGATAATTGTGTCCGGTCATGATAATTTCGAGTAAATAAGATCACACCGCCCACAGTAGGGTGTGCCAGTATTTCGCGTTCTTCAGCGTCCAGCTCAAAACCCTGAACGTCTAACATCAAAGGACCCATTCTGTTGTCGCCTATGATTAAAGGAATGATTTCTTAGCTACTATTCTATATATAGGTGTGCAGGAAGTGTTACCATTTGCTGTATATCTGGATTATTTACATCCGATCATGTTTTCTTTAGTTTTCATCTGCGTAATGTTTATTGATATTTATACAAGGAGAGTAAGCCATGGCTACACTGGATGAGATCCGCAATTCCATTAATGAGATTGACACCCAGTTGCTCGCTCTTTTTGCCAAACGTCGTGCAATCAGTATTGAAGTTGCTAAAAATAAATTATTCAGTCAACGTCCTATTCGAGACCAACGACGTGAACAGGAATTACTGGCTTATCTGACTCAGGTCGGAAACCCAATGGGGCTATCTGAATATTTTATTCAGCGTGTATTCCAATTGATCATTGAAGATTCCGTATTAATTCAGCAAGATTTTGTGCAGCAGCAACAGAACCCTGAGCATGAAGAAACCGGAAACAGCGTTGCTTATCTGGGGCCATTAGGTTCTTATTCAAGTCTGGCTGCACGCAAATTTTTGGGCCGCGAATTATCGGATATACGAGAAATAAGCTGCAGTAGTTTTAATCAGGTTTTTCATGAAGTCGAAAGTGGTGCTTGCCGCTATGGTGTTTTACCAATTGAAAATATGACTTCAGGCTCTATTAACGAAGTTTATGATCTGATGCAGCAAACCAGTTTATCCATTGTGGCGGAACTGACATATCCGATTGATCATTGCTTACTCACTGCCGTTGATACCGATATTGCTAATATCGAAGTTATTTATGGTCACCCACAGCCAATTATGCAATCTTCGCATTATCTCGAACGAAATCCTCAGATTAGAAAAATATTCTGTGATTCATCTTCTGCCGCCATGCTGAAAGTGAAAGAACTAGCCTCCCCTAATGCAGCTGCGATTGGCAGTGCTGAAGGTGGCGAGATCTACGGTTTAATTAAGATTGCCAGTGGGTTAGCTAACCAAACCGATAATTGCACTCGCTTCTTAGTCGTTGCTCGTGAGCCTATCCGGGTTTCACCTCTGGTTCCGGCGAAAACCACTTTTATTATGTCAACAACACAAAAAACGGGTTCTTTGGTAGAAGCATTATTGGTATTGCGTAATCACAATATTAATATGACTAAACTAGAATCACGTCCGATTCCGGGTAATCCATGGGAAGAAATGTTTTACGTTGATGTGGCCGCCAATCTGGAAAGTGACGAGATGCAGGCGGCGATTCAGGATCTACGGGCATCAACCCGCTATGTTAAAATTTTGGGGTGCTACCCAAGTGAAGATGTTCATCCAGTTAGCAGCCCTACCGCAGAATAAAAAAAGCCCCGAAAGGGGCGCTGTTCCAGTTACGTGTTGGTGCATGATCTATAATTAAGTTGGGTATTCTAAACAGGAATTCGCATGATGGACTCCAGCGACTTTTTGGAACTACTTCG
>CALMKU010000104.1 GCA_937866945.1 uncultured Tolumonas sp. | reverse complement strand
ATCGAAAGAATGGTGCGTCCTAATGGACTCGAACCATCGACCCCCACCATGTCAAGGTGGTGCTCTAACCAGCTGAGCTAAGGACGCGCACAAACATCGTTTCGATGTGCCGGCATAATAACGATATGATTTGATTCAGGCAAGCGCAAAAAAGCAAGAAATGTTTCGTTTGTTCTTTTAGTGAGCAAAGACAAATTCAGTGTAAAAACAACTAGGCAGCAATTTTTAGACTGAATTCGTCCTGACGACGATGTTTAGCGTTCCGGCGATAACTTCCTTTACCTTTTATATTCTGTTCAACCCGACTGCGAAAGAGTTTATCAGTAACTAACGCCTGTAGATGGTTATCGGTAATAGTGCCTCGCTGGTGTTGATAGCTGGCATGAGATGTTTTCGATTTCATCTTGTCCTCCTGTTAAAATCGAGCAAATTATGAACGTCCACATCCTGATGGGCAAGTATAGGGATAGAAAATAAATGAGCGTCTGGAAAACATTAGTCTCCAAAGTAGTATTTGAAACACCGTGGATCAAGGTGCGACACGATGATGTCATTACTCCAGCGGGAAATCCGGGGCAATATGGGGTCGTTGAATTTAAAAACCGTGCGGTAGGGGTGGTGCCTGTATTGGATGATGGCCGGATCGTGATGGTGCGTCAGACCCGCTATGCGATAGGAAACCAAAGTTCGCTCGAATTGCCGGAAGGTGGGGCGCCACAAGGTGAAGATTGGCAACAAACCGCAGCCCGTGAATTGCAGGAAGAAACGGGCTATACCGCAGGTGAGATTGAACCATTACTAACCAATTTTTACCTTTCTAATTCAGTTACTAATGAATGCGGTGCCTTGTTTATTGCCCGCCAGCTGAAAGCCGGTGAACAAGAGTTGGAAGAAACAGAAGATATTCAGGTTGAATTGCATACTTTCGATGATTTATTGGCGATGATCCGAAGTGGTTATATCACTGATGCACTGACGATCATGGCGCTACTTTATATTGCAGCTGATCGCTCACGCTACAATCTGTGACTCCCTAAAACAGTCGAATCGGCTGCTGTTTTTGCATAGATAGCAGCAGATTTACAGACTAACGCCATATTAAAACAGTGATTCTGAATAAATATATTTAATTCTGTGAAATAAATGGGATGCAGAATATTTTGTTTCTGTCATTCTTTTGATAAGATTTTTATATGGCACGTTCAGGCTGATGATGCGTGCATTCCAGAATTGATTATCAAGCATAGGAATAAAGATGAAGAACTTTCGCAGAATCATGCAGTTTGCCGCTATTGCTTTAGCTGTATCTAATGTTAGTGCTGCCGAGATCAAAGAAATCCGCTTTGGGGTGGAACCTGGTTATGCACCATTTGAAGTCAAAGCAGCAGATGGTTCACTGGCTGGTTTTGATATCGATCTGGGCAACGAGATGTGCAAACGTCTGAAAGCCAAATGTGAATGGATTGAAAGCGATTTTGATGGTCTGATCCCATCACTGAAAGCAAAGAAAATTGATGCGATCCTGTCTTCTATGTCTATTACTGAACAGCGTAAACAGGAAATCGATTTTACTAATAAACTGTATGGCACACCGGCTCGTTTAGTGTCAGCGAAAGGCTCTGGCATTCTGCCAACGGCGGAGTCATTGCAGGGTAAGCGAGTTGGAGTAATGCAAGGCACCACAGCTGAAACTTACGCAAAAGATAACTGGCAGAGCAAAGGTGTAGAATTAGTTGCCTATCAGAATCAGGATCTGGTGTATGCCGATCTGGTTTCTGGTCGTGTTGATACTGCATTCCAAGATGCTGTGACAGCAGGTGAAAGCTTTCTGAACAAGCCACAGGGTGAACAGTTTGAATATGCTGGTCCTGAAGTAAGCGATGAAAAATATTTTGGTGTTGGTGCCGGTATTGGTGTGCGTAAAGAAGATGGCGCACTGAAAGATGCGCTGAATAAAACACTGGCTGAAATGCGTAAAGATGGTACCTACGACACCTTGGCTAAAAAATATTTCAAATTCAACATATACGGTGAATAACGCTTCACGTTAATAGTTGTCAGATGACGAGGCTCTTCGAATGAGGAGCCTCGTTGTTTTTCAGTTTCAAAATAAATCAGGTAAATCGTTATGCTGTATGGGTATGGCTCCATTATTTTAGACGGAGCACTAGTGACGATAGAGCAGGCTCTGCTTTCGGTTGCGCTTTCTTTCCTGTTAGGGTTAGTGGGTGCTGCAGCCAAATCTTCACAGAGCAAATCGGCGAAATTATTGTCAGGTATTTACACTACATTGATCCGTGGCGTGCCCGATCTGGTGTTGATGCTGCTGATTTTCTATGGTTTGCAGATAGCGCTAAACAGTGTGACGGAAACCGTTGGTTTCTCGCAGATAAACATTGATCCGTTTGTCGCGGGTGTCATTACAATAGGCTTTATTTATGGCGCCTATTTTACAGAAACGTTTCGTGGTGCCTATTTGATGGTGCCTAAAGGTCAATTAGAAGCCGGTGTCGCGTATGGTTTTTCACCGTGGCAGACTTTCCGCTATATTCTGTTTCCTCAACTAATGCGCTTTGCTTTGCCAGGCATTGCCAATAACTGGCAAGTCACTTTAAAAGCCACTGCGTTAGTTTCTATTATCGGTTTGTCCGATGTTGTTAAAGCAACCCAAAATGCGGGGAAGGGAACTTACCATTTCTTCTATTTTACGATTGTTGCAGCAGTCGTTTATCTGATTTTCACCACAGTATCGAATCTGGTTTTGCTCTGGCTGGAGCGCCGTTATTCAATGGGTGTTCGGAGTGCTGAACTATGATTGAGATCTTAGAACAATACGGCAAAGCCTTTTTATGGAGCGATGGTTATCGCTTCACGGGTGTTGCTGTGACTATGTGGTTACTGGTGATATCGCTGGTTGTTGGTTTTATGTTGGCTTTACCGATGTCGATTGCTCGCGTATCGCAGAAAAAAGCACTCTGGATGCCTGTGTGGCTTTATACCTATATTTTCCGTGGCACGCCGCTTTATGTGCAACTGCTGGTTTTCTACTCCGGGGTTTATACATTAAGCGTGGTGAGAGAAGTCGATTTTCTCAACCTGTTTTTCCGTAGTGGTTTTAACTGTACTGTTCTGGCATTGGCCCTGAATACCTGTGCTTACACTACAGAGATGCTGGCTGGTGCGATCCGAGCCATTCCGCATGGTGAAATTGAAGCGGCCCGGGCATATGGTTTTTCCGGTTTTACGCTTTATCGCAGCATTATCATTCCGTCTGCATTACGCCGGGCTTTACCTGCTTACAGCAATGAAGTCATTTTGATGTTACATGCTACATCATTGGCGTTCACTGCCACTGTGCCGGATATATTAAAGATAGCGCGCGATGTGAATGCCGCGACCTATAAATCATTCCATGCATTTGGTCTGGCGGCAGCAATTTATCTGACGATTTCTTTTTTGCTGGTTGCTGTGTTCCGATTGGCTGAAAAACGCTGGTTAAAACATTTAAAACCGCAATCTGCGCATTAATACCCCACTTCAAGTAAGAAGGGTAAAGATTTAATTTAGAAAGGTTATGACATGCAAAATTACAAATTGGCTGTAACAGATCTGCATAAAAAATATGGCCAGCATGAAGTTATTAAAGGTGTCTCTTTATGCGCAAAAGCGGGCGATGTGATCAGTATCATCGGCTCATCCGGTTCAGGTAAAAGTACCTTTTTGCGTTGTCTGAATTTCTTGGAGAAACCAAGCGCCGGTTCTATTTTCGTCAATGGTAAAGAAATCCATATGACGTTAGATACTGACGGGCAATTGAATGTTGTCGATCAGAAAGAGCTGCAATTACTGCGCACCAAACTAACGATGGTTTTCCAGCATTTCAATTTGTGGAGTCACATGACGGTTTTAGAAAACGTCATGGCTGCACCAATGAAAGTATTGGGCATCAGCAAAGACGAAGCACAAGAACGTGCCATTCGTTATCTGGAAAAAGTAGGCATTGACGAACGTGCCCGCGCGAAATATCCGGCGCATTTATCGGGTGGTCAGCAGCAACGAGTTTCGATTGCCCGAGCACTGGCGATGGAACCGGAAGTGCTGTTGTTTGATGAGCCGACATCGGCACTCGATCCGGAACTGGTTGGTGAAGTGCTGAAAATAATGCAAAAGCTGGCGGAAGAAGGCAAAACCATGGTGGTCGTTACCCATGAGATGGGGTTTGCCCGTAACGTTTCTAACCACGTGATCTTCCTTCATCAAGGTAAAATTGAGGAAGAAGGCCATCCTAATGAGGTATTGGGAAATCCAAAAAGTGAACGCTTACAACAGTTCTTGTCTGGTTCACTAAAATAACAGTCTGCTTTTGAATAATAATCCGGGGCTACCCCCGGATTATTTATACCTGTTTATGTGGTTCAGCCATTTCTAATGGCGAAATCCAAAGATCAAACTCTTCCGCTGTCAGAAAGCCAGATGCAATCGCCGCATCCCGCAAACGTAAGCCATCATGATTTGCTGTTTTAGCAATGGCGGCAGCTTTGTCATAACCGATGTGTTTATTGAGTGCCGTAACCAGCATTAAATTGTCTGCCAGATGTTCTTCAATACGTGGTAAGTTGGGTTCAATACCGCAAGCACAATGACGATCAAAAGCAGCACAGGCATCGGTTAATAAATGAATGCTTTCCAACACGTTATGCACCATAACGGGTTTATAAACGTTGAGTTGAAAATTACCCTGACTGCCGGCAAAAGCGACTGCCGCATCATTACCAAAAACCTGCACGCACACCATCGTCAAGGCTTCGCATTGCGTCGGGTTGACTTTCCCGGGCATGATTGATGAGCCTGGCTCATTTTCTGGGATCACTAATTCGCCAATCCCACACCGTGGACCACTGGCTAGCCAGCGCACATCATTGGCAATTTTCATCAACGCACCTGCTAAAGTACGCAATGCAGCGGATGCCTGAACCAGTGCATCATGGGCTGATAAAGCAAAAAACTTATTCTCTGCCGAACGGAAAGGGTAACCGGTTATCGCGGCCATATGTGCTGCTGCTCGCTCACCAAATTGTGGATGCGCATTGAGCCCGGTTCCCACAGCTGTGCCGCCGATCGCTAATTCGAGTAATCCGGCTTTACTGGCATGAATGCCGATTAAGGCAAATTCGAGTTGTGCCACCCACGCACTTATTTCCTGCCCCAAGGTAATAGGGGTCGCATCTTGCAAGTGAGTGCGTCCGGTTTTCACAATATGCGCATAAGCGATTGCATTATCATGCAGCGTTTTTTTCAGATGCTCGATCACCGGAATTAACTGCTGTTCCAACTCTTCAATAACGGCAATATGCATTGCTGTTGGAAAGGTGTCATTAGACGATTGCCCACAATTGACATGATCATTCGGGTGGATGGGTTTTTTGCTGCCCACCTCACAGCCACAGATTTCAATCGCGCGATTGGCGATGACCTCATTCGCATTCATGTTCGATTGTGTGCCTGAGCCAGTTTGAAAAACCACCAGCGGAAAATGCTCGTCCAGTTTTCCGTTCATGACTTCGGTAGCCGCTTGTTGAATGGGATCAGAAATGGTGGCTGGTAATATACCTAACTCAGTATTGGCCTTTGCTGCTGCCAATTTGAGAATGCCCAACGCCCTGATCATGGGGCGTTGCCAGCGAAAACGATCAACACCGATCGGAAAATGCTCTATTGAACGTTGTGTTTGAGCGCCCCAATATTTATCTGCCGGAACAGCAATACATCCCATGGAATCAGTCTCATAACGTTGTCTGCTCATAATGATGCGCCTATTCAAGTCTCTGCAGGATGATAATTAATCTATACTCATATTAGCTCCGATCAACGAGGACTGCCTGAAATGGATATAGGATTACACGACCTGGCGGCGTTATTTGGTCAGCTGGGGCTAGCGAATGATGAGCCGAGTATCCGGCAATTTATTGAGTCTCATCAACTTGCAGACGGGAGTTCATTGCTGGAGGCACCGTTCTGGAATTCATCACAAGTTGAATTACTGCAACAGGCATTTACAGATGATGCAGAGTGGGCGGAAGCGGCAGATACACTCGCTACATTATTAGCAGCATCCGCGAAGTAGACGTAATTTATGTGGGGAAGAGTAGTGACACCGACTTTAAATCGGTGTCACTTTGTTCACTGATGAGCTTTACAGCCAACCTTTCTTGCGGAAGAAGAAATAAGTGCCAAACGCTGACGCAAGCATCATTCCAATAGAGACTAAATAGCCAAATTTCCAATGCAATTCAGGCATGAAGTCAAAGTTCATCCCGTACATGCTGGCGATTAGCGTTGGAGGCAGGAACACAACCGCTGCAACCGAGAAGATCTTGATCACCTTATTTTGTTGCAGGTTCGTAAAGCCCATCGCCACTTCCAGCTGGAAGTTGATCTTATCAAACAAGAATTGAGTATGTGGTAACAGCGATTCGATATCGTGTAACACTTCATCAATAGTTTTCTTTTGTTCCGATAACAGCTGCTGGCGCACAGTGCGGCGTAGGAAGCGTAGCGCACGACGCGTATCGTGCAAGGCCAGACGGATCTGGCTGTTTGTCTCTTCCTGTTCCATCAACTCTTTTAACATTTCGTGGATCTGTTCATCACTGAGTACCAGCTCTGATGTCTCTTCCAAAGTGGTATAACCATCTTCGATCAGATCAGACAGATACTCGACTTTCAGATCCATCAGTTCCAGCAGGATATCCATCGCATTTTCGATCTCCACACGGTCATGACGCATGTAATGACGCAGCAGACGAACGATACCGATATCTTCTTCACGGAAACTGATCAATAAATTATTACGCAGTGTGAACGACATGTTTACACCGCGAGTTTCACCGCCGATCCGTTGCGGGAACAGAGATAAAATATGCAAACCATCTGTGTCCCAATAGAAACGCGCAGAGGCTTCAATTTCATCGAGTTCTTCTTCTTCCGGAACTTCTTCCAGAAAGAGACTACTCAGCCATTCACGTTCTTCATCGTCAGGCTTATAGGCATCCAGCCAGATGGTGCTAGCTGGTAATACATCCTGAGTTGATAATTGCACAACTTCCAGAATCTTATTACGCAGCATGTAGGCGGTAATCATGAGATCCCCCTTAAAAGGCTAATTTGGGGTAGGCTTTTCTGCGACGCACTATACCTTCCCTTTATTACAAAGTCAGGTCATTTAGCCTTGATTACGGAAAATCTTCCCGTCTTTTCAGGGAATAACAGCAAGTCGCTGAATGTTTTTTAATCTCGTCGATTGCCTAGATTTATCTTCCACGCGCGCCTTAACTCACGACGATGCGGATCGATATTTCTTAGTGTAGATAACGAACAGGGTAGCGGTTCTTGTAGCAATAATGCGGCGGCTATTTCTGCCGACAACGGTGCTGAACACAGACCGCGCGATCCCATGCCTGCCAAAATATACAGACCCGATCCGGTTTCCGGTAACCACCCGGATTTGGGCATTTGCGCACTGGCGGTTTGTAATGATTCAGCAGAACGCAGCCCGCCAATCAGGGGGAAATGATCGCGAGTTACACCACGTATAGACGCTCGTCCACTGGTTACCGTGTATGTTGAAACATCCTGTGGTACTGATCGCTGCATTTTGGCTTTATTTTCTTCATGTTCATATTCGCGAATATCGCGAGCCATATCATTTCGAACATAGGTAGCGCCAATGACTTGTTGACCATCAAGTGCTGGTACGATGTAACCATCACCGCAAACAACATGAGCGCTAATCGCGTCATATTCTGATGCTTGAAGAGTCGATATTTGGCCGCGCATGGGGGTAATCGGCAATGAAGTCGTCTGCTCAAACATGGTCACATTCACGCCGTTGGCTAATACCACCTGCGTGGCCGACCATACATTGCCTTCTTTATTTTTTAATACCCATTGCCCATCATTTTTGTGTAGGGAAACAATTTCGCAGTTTTTATGTTGTTTTAATAATCCCTTTTGCGACGACAGTTGGAATAAGGTTTTTACTAACTCTGCGGGTACAACCCAGCCACCTTGTGGAAATAATACGCCTTCGGCGTTTTCTTCTATTAATTCCGAAGGAAATCCGGCGTCGAGTATTGCTTTGTGTTTTTGTGCTGATTTCTCATCAATTGTTTTTAACAACACCCCGCACCAGTCATGTTGGAACCTTGTATGACTATTGATGTCGCACAGTAATTGCCGACAAAATTGAAAAGCAGCGATAAAAAATTGTGATAACAAATCATCGGGCTGATGTAATAACGGATAGATAGCACCCTGCGGATTGCCCGATGCTCCTTCTGCCACATCCGTATCGGCACAAAACAGTTCGACCTGATAACCACGCTGAGTGAGTAAATAAGTCAAACAGGCAGATGCGATACCACCACCGACGATGGCAATAGATGTGACCGATGGCGTGTCGATATTTGTTTCAGGTTTCTGACTATAGCCAACTAATATGCTGCGCTTTTGGCCGTGACCTGCCACTTTTCTCATGGCAAAACCAGCATCCGTTAGCCCACGACGGACAAAACCGGCTGCGGTGAAAGTGGATAGCGTCGCGAGTGGCCGACTCAAACGATATAAGTGCGCGAATAAGCTCGCTGTCCACATATCCGGATTTTTACTTGGAGCAAATCCATCTAAATACCAGACATCGGCTAACCCATCTGCTGGTGCATAGAGTTGTGGGAGTAGTTCATTGGCATCGCCCAGCCAAAGATCTAAGACAACGGAGCCATCATCGAAACGTAATCGCTGACATCCGGGAACAGCATATGGGTATGCCGAAATAAGTTGTTCGCTTAACAGCGATAATTCCGGCCAAGCTGCTAGCGCTTGTTTTAGATCGAACTTGGTAAGAGGAAATTTCTCAAAACTGATAAAATGCAGGCGAGTCACTTTACCTTCCGGATGGGTATCCCGAAAGTGACGAAATGCCTGCCAAGTCGCCAAAAAATTAAGACCCGTGCCAAAACCGGTTTCGGCTATGACGAAAAAATCCCGGTCATGAATTAACCATCGTTCAGGTAAATTATTCTGTTTCAGGAAGATATATTGGGTCTCATGCAGACCATTATTGTTAGAAAAATAAATATCCTCAAAGGAGTCTGAAATCGGCATTCCTGCGTTATTCCAGCTTAATTTGGCGTTTTGCAGCGTGGCCAGCATGGAAAAATCTCGACTATTTCACAAAAGTTACAGGGATTTTAAGGGAAAGCAGACCAGTTGTTGAGATAAAACAGGTAAACTATACATAGGTCTTAATAAGTCATATTGGAACTTAAGTTAATGAGAAGAGCTGTTATCACCGGTATCGGTATTGTTTCTAGTCTGGGCAACAATGCGGCAGAAGTACTGGCATCATTGAAAGCTGGTAAATCAGGTATTACTTATTCAGAGCAATTTGAACAACAAAACCTGCGTAGTCGTGTTTGGGGCAATATCAAGCTGGATGTGGCGGACCTGATCGATCGCAAAGTAATGCGTTTCATGGGTGATGCTGCAGCATATGCTTATTTGTCTATGCAGCAAGCAATTGCTGATGCCAAATTGACTGAAGAAATGGTTTCAAATCCTCGCACTGGTTTGGTCGCTGGCTCAGGTGGCGCGTCTTCTAAAAACCAGATCGAAGCTTGTGACACTTTACGTGAGAAAGGTGTACGTCGTGTGGGCCCATACATGGTGCCACGGACTATGTCTTCTACTACCTCTGCATGTCTGGCTACGCCGTTCAAAATCAAAGGCATCAACTATTCGATTAGTTCAGCCTGTGCGACGTCATCTCATTGTATCGGTAACGCACTGGAACAGATCCAGCTAGGTAAACAAGACATCGTTTTCGCCGGTGGTGGTGAAGAGGTGGATTGGACTCTGGCTATGCAGTTTGATGCCATGGGTGCACTGTCTAGCAAATATAACGATACACCAGAAAAAGCATCTCGTACTTATGATGCTGGCCGTGATGGTTTTGTTATCTCTGGCGGCGGCGGTATCGTTGTTGTTGAAGAGCTGGAACATGCACTGGCTCGTGGCGCACATATCTATGCTGAAATCACTGGCTACGGTGCCACTTCAGATGGTTATGACATGGTTGCTCCATCAGGTGAAGGCGCAGTTCGTTGTATGCAACAAGCTATGTCGACAGTTTCTGCACCAATCGATTATCTGAACACGCATGGCACTTCTACACCAGTTGGTGATGTGAAAGAGCTGGAAGCGATTCATAACGTATTCGGCGACAAAGCACCGAAGATTTCTGCAACTAAAGCCATGAGTGGTCATGCTTTGGGCGCGGCAGGTGTTCATGAAGCGATCTACAGCTTGCTGATGATGGAAAATGGCTTTATTGCACCAAGCATCAACATTGAAACCTTGGATGAAAAAGCGCAAGGTCTGCCAATCGTTACTGAATATGAAGAAGCAGAACTGAACACTGTGATGTCAAACAGCTTCGGTTTCGGCGGCACCAACGCAACTTTGGTGTTCAGTAAATATAAAGGCTAATGATTTCATTAAGCTAAATGGCATAATAAGGGGCGTATAGCCCCTTTTTCTTTTTTCAGGCGACAGATATGAAGATTGTGGTTGATGAAAACATGCCACTGGCCGAAGCGCTATTTGCTGAGTTCGGTGAGGTTGTTCGGGTACAGGGAAGAACACTAACGGCTGCTCAGTTAACAGATGCAGATGTTCTTTTGGTTCGCTCGATCACGAAAGTGAATGCATCACTGTTATCGCAAGCTAGTAAATTGAAATTAGTTGGCACCGCGACTATCGGTACTGATCATGTTGATAAGGCATATCTGGCAGAAAAGGCGATCCCTTTTTTCAGTGCTCCCGGCTGTAATAAAGTATCTGTCGGTGAATATGTCATCAGTGCTTTGCTGGTAATGGCTGAAAAATATCAATTTTCGCTGTCTGGGTTGTCATTAGGCATTATTGGCGCTGGAAATACCGGAACTGCGGTCGCTGAACGGGCGGCCGCATTAGGTATTGCGGTGAAACTCTGTGATCCCCCTAAACAGCAAGCGGGCGATCCGCGGACATTTGTTGCGTACGATGAAGCATTACAATGCGATTTGGTGAGTTTTCATGTGCCATTGTCGCGGCAAGGCGAGCATGCCACTTTCCATTTGCTGGATGAACAGCGTATTCAGTCCTTCCGACCAGAGCAAATCCTATTAAATGCCTGTCGGGGCGAAGTTTGGGATAATCAGGCTATGCTGGCTCGTCAGCAATCATCTTCACCCTTACGATTGATTATGGATGTTTGGGAAAATGAGCCTGATATTTTACAAACCTTAGTGCCTTACACAGAGATAGCGACACCGCATATTGCCGGTTATAGTCTGGAAGGAAAATATCGCGGCACGTATATGCTCTATGAGGCATTCTGTCAGTATTTTGGTTATGAGATAACGAAACAGCTACAACCAATGTTACCAGTGGCTGACATCAATACATTGTCACTCAGTGCTGATGTTGATGAATGTATTTTGAAGAAATTAATTCATCTGGTGTATGACGTGCGACGTGATGATGCCACATTTCGGCACAAAATCACTAAGCCCGGAAGTTTTGATGAAATGCGCAAAAAATATCCTGAACGTCGGGAGTGGAGTTCATTAAAGATCTCTACTGAGAAGAATAATGACATATTTATTCAGTTAGGTTTTTGCGTTTCAGGTAATTAAACATATTTCAGGAGAAAGGCAAAATGCCAATCAATGTTGCTGTTGCAGGCAGTGAAGAATTAATCAGTGAAAATCTGCTTGAGTTGTTGCAGGAAAAATCATTTCCGATTGGTCAGTTGTATCTTTTAACAGCGCAAGATGCCGAAGAGCAGGACGCCGTTCGTTTCAATAATCAGAACATTTATGTGCAAACATTAGATGGTTTTGACTGGTCGCAAGTTGAGCTAGTCTTTTTTACCGGCAATGCAGATGAATATGCGGCGGCATTTTTTGCTGCAGAGCAGGCAAATTGTAAAATTATCGATTTGCGAGCGCCTGCATTCAAAGATAACGCGCATGGTCTGAGTTTGGTTACTTCACATGAAAATATAGAGTCGCCAATTCATATTTGTCCCGATGATATCACTGTGTTAGTCGGCCAGATCATTCAGCCTTTTTTTGAAGAAACTGCGATCACTCATCTCAATATTACTGCGCTGGCGCCGGTGTCAATTCATGGCAAAAAAGGCACAGAGATTTTAGCTAAAGAAACCGCGCAGCTGATGAACGGTCGACCGCTGGAAAATACATTGTTTGCTGCACAGCAGGCATTCAATATTTTGCCTGTTACACAAGACAACCTGCTGGCTGATGAGTTACAGCAACTGTTCCCTAAAGAAAAACTCAGTATGGCCGTAACCCTATTACAAGCGCCTGTTTTTTATGGTGCGACAGTCGTCATTGACGTCATGCTGGAAGATCCATTACCACGGGAGATGATTACTAAAATGTTATCATCGCTAAATAATGTTGAGCTGTCAGATGAAGTATTGACACCAGTGACTCATGGTTCCAACCAAAACCAAGTTTTCTTGCAACTCACTGCAGCAGAAACGGCAGAAATACAAGAATTCCGTTTAGTAATGGTGACAGACTTACTGCGTACTGGCCGGGTGACTAATGCAGTATTGCTGGCAGAACAATTAGTTATCCCTGTTCTGCAATAACTGACTAATGTGATAATAGCAGCAAGAAGTTGCTGCTATTATGGTAAAGTTTTTTACGGCGTGCTATCCAGAATGCCAGTTGTTGGACCTGAAAGCCCGGATAATAGATAAAAAAGGATATCAAAATATGGGATTCAAACTATCTCGGTTGGCTCAAGCAATAATGGCTGTAGCTTTTTGTTCGACAGCGAGTCTTGCCGCTGAGAAAGCAGATGACTTTTATATTGAGATAAAGGGGCCGGAAAGCAGTGTCCAACAATCACCGCAACCTGTTCAGCCGACAGCACCTTCGACAATAAAGAATCAGATTGGAACTCGGATTCCTCAGCCTTACATTCCGGAAAGCAAAGATAAATCGGTTCTTTCTGCCAAAAGTTCCGTCTATGGGCCAGTGAAAAAGACTGATACAGCCTGGTCAATTGCCAACAACATTAGAAAACTGTATCCCGCACAGGGGATTAGTACGAGAAAAGTCATGCAGGCTTTATATCGGAAGAATCCACGTGCATTTGTAAACGGACAACTAGATAACTTATTAGCGGGTTCTCGTTTAGCTATCCCTTCACTCAATGAAATCAAAGCTACAACTAATACACGTACAACAGCCAAAGCAACTGTTGATGTTGTGCAGGCTAAAAAGAAAGAAAGTATTCCGACTGAAACGCCTCAAGTAGCGGATGTTCCGACTACTATTTCAGCTGCAGCACCGACGGTATCAGTTCCTGTTACGACGACAGCCAGTTCATCTGTTATTGCTTCGACAGAACCATCTCTCATCGACAGCAAAGTCTCGGAGTTAGTGGGTAAAACAGAAGTGCAACCGAGCGTTTCCGCGGCAGTAGCGACAGCGCCACAAGCAGATAATGATGCATTACTGGTTTATCAAACTGAAAACAAAGAATTAAAAAGCAGAGTTCAGCAACTGAATGAGCAGATTGGTCATTTGCAGGCTGATATGCAAAATCAAGAGCAATTAAAGCAAGAATTAGCAGCTCTGCAGGCTCAGTTAAAAGAGTTGGAACAGACAAAATTAGCGACTCAGACAAAAGAATCTGAGCCTGTTGTTAAAGATGAGCCTAAAGTGACAGAAGGTGGTTTCTGGAGCGATATTCTGGCGACACCGCTTAATCTGTTGTTGTTAATTTCCTTGCCAGTATTAGCAGTTCTGGTTGTGCTTAGCTTCTGGCTGCGCTCACGGGCGAAACGCGAAATGGCGGCTCGTGAACAGGAGATGGCTGAAACAACGACGTTGATGATGGACGAAGCCAATAGTGATTTTGGCGAGCTATTAGCCGTTGATTTAGCGGATGACAACGTATCTTTTCCTGATCTGAATCTGCAAGATGAGTCATTGATTCCAACATCGTTGTCGCATGAGTACGATAAAAAAGAAACGGAAGCAGAGCTGCAAGACACTCCTTTCTCGTCTTCTGATGTGGAACCGGCAATTATCGAAGAGTTGCCGCCATTAGTTAGCCAGCCAATTGATTTGAACGCTGTGGATGAGATACAGACTGCGCCACCGAAAAATGCAACCTCACATGATTTTGCGGCCATTTTATCAGATGCTGATTTGGCTAGTGCATTGGAAGATGATTTTTCATTTTCTGCTACCGAGCAACCAGAAACAAATCAAGCTCAACCTTTCGATTTGACTATGGAGCCCGATGAAGAGGATGCTGAGTTGGTGGCTCGTCTGAATCTAGATAAGGTCATGGCAGATCCTGGCGTGAAAATGTCAGATCAACTGGTTTCAGAACCTGAAGGCTGGGAATTATCAGAAGAGGATAACGACTCTACCGAGCTCGTTTCAACGTTCCAATCAGGTGTAAATCTGCAAGAGGTTAATGATGACTCTAATAAGCCCTGGCTACAGCAGTTTGAAAATGAGCAATTAGAAACTGACACAGCGGCAGATGTACCGGATGATTATTTATCCATCGACGAGTTACTCGCTCAGGCGGATAAACAAGATTCAAACGTTGTAAACACTCCTGATTCAATGCAGCCCAATCTGGATATCGGTCTGGATGAATTCCCTGATATGTTACCAGAGCATGATGGGATAGACATTGATGACGATGGTGGTGTCGGGGCAAAATTAGATCTGGCTCGCGCTTATCTGGAAATTGATGACAAAGCCAGTGCCAAAGAACTGTTGCTTGAAGTTCATGAAGCAGGGAGTAGTGAGCAAATAAAAGAAGCTGAAAAATTACTCTCCCGGATTTCCTAATTCGATGAAAAAAGTGGTGATTTCAGTCACCACTTTTTTTTATCTCCTGCTAACGTATAATTCCGCGCGATTCGATTCGGAGATGAACATGCGTATTGCGTTGGGTATAGAGTATTTTGGTGCTAACTATTTTGGTTGGCAGCGACAACGAGAAGTCAACAGTGTTCAGAAAGAACTGGAAACAGCATTATCACGCGTTGCTAATCATCCGATAGAGATCCAATGTGCTGGGCGCACTGATGCCGGCGTTAATGCCACCGGACAGGTTGTTCATTTTGATACTACTGCTCATCGGCAAATGTCAGCATGGACACTAGGCGTAAACGCACAATTACCAGATGATATTGCTGTGCGCTGGGCTCATGTTGTTGATGATAATTTTCATGCCCGTTTCTCCGCTACAGCTCGACGCTATCGGTATATTATTTATAACGAACCGCTACGTCCGGCTATTCTGGCAAAAGGTGTGAGTCACTATTATCATCCACTTGATGCTGAGAAAATGAATGAGGCAGGGCAGCTTTTATTGGGTGAATGTGATTTCACTTCATTCAGAGCCATGCAATGTCAGTCAAAAACACCATTCCGAAATGTGATGTCATTATCCGTTCATCGCGCCGGAAGTTATATTATCCTTGATGTTCAGGCCAATGCATTTTTGCATCATATGGTAAGAAACATTACTGGCTCTTTATTACTCGTTGGCACCGGTGAAAAACCACAAGAATGGATCCGCGAGGTATTAGAGGCTAAAGATCGAACTGTGGCTGGTCCGACCGCAAAAGCGGAAGGTTTATATTTAGTGGATGTAACATACCCGCTGGATTATCAGTTACCTAAACCACCATTCGGCCCGTTATGGTTTAATGCATAAATTATAACGATAAGTAAACAAATTGTGTCTTTTGTGCTTTAATGCGCGGTTGAAATACTATCGATTAAAATAAGACTCATACGTATATTTTAATCGAGTTAAGACTTAAGTAAGGAATCCCATGAGCTGGCTTGAAAAGATTCTTCCAAAAAGCGATAACTCTCGTCGTCACAACATCCCCGAAGGTGTGTGGACGAAATGCGGTGGGTGTGAGCAGGTATTATATAAAGCCGAAGTCGAGCGTAGTGTATCTGTTTGTCCCAAATGTGGTCACCACATGCGCATCGGCGCTCGCGCACGGTTAGAGCGTTTTCTTGATGTAAATAACCGTAGTGAATTAGGTGCTGAACTTGAGCCGCAAGATATCCTGAAATTTAAAGACTCCAAAAAATATAAGGATCGCTTGCAGGCTGCACAGAAAGAAACCAACGAAAAAGATGCCCTGATCGTAATTAAAGGTACGGTTAAAGGTGTTCCTGTTGTTGCCTGTGCATTTGAGTTTTCTTTTATGGGCGGTTCAATGGGCTCTGTCGTTGGTGCTCGTTTTGTTCGTGCTGTCGATGAATGCATTAAAGAACGTCGTGGATTGATCTGCTTCTCGGCTTCTGGTGGCGCTCGTATGCAAGAAGCGCTGTTTTCGTTAATGCAAATGGCGAAAACCAGTGCTGCGTTAGAGCGATTAAGCGAAGAAGGCTTGCCTTATATCTCTGTATTGACTGATCCAACTATGGGTGGTGTCTCTGCAAGCTTTGCTATGTTGGGTGACATCAATGTCGGTGAGCCTAAAGCTTTGATTGGTTTTGCCGGCCCCCGTGTTATCGAGCAGACAGTACGTGAAAAATTACCTGAAGGTTTCCAGCGCTCAGAATTTTTGCTGGAAAAGGGCGCTATCGACATGATTGTCGATCGTCGTGATATGCGCGATAAAATGGCCTCACTTCTGGGTAAATTCATGAATTTGAGTGTTATCGAGGATGCTCACGCATGACGTTACCGGTCATGACTCAAAGCCAGTCTTTATCCGACTGGCTTTCTTATTTAGAGCAGATCCATCCTCAACAAATCGAGTTGGGTTTACAGAGGGTTCGAACTGTTGCTAACAATGCCGATTTATCTCATTTACCCGGCATTGTCATTACCGTTGGTGGCACCAATGGTAAGGGCTCTACTTGTGCGATGCTGGCCAGTATTTTACAAGCAGCGGGATATACAACAGGTGTTTATGCTTCACCACATTTGTTGCGATATAACGAACGCGTGAAATTGAATGGTGTTGAAGTCAGCGATCAAGATTTATGCTCCGCTTTTGCAGATATAGAACAAAAGCGGGCAGGGGTTAGTCTGACTTTTTTTGAGTTTGGTACTCTTGCCGCATTTGCAATATTCAAGAAATATCAACCAGATGTGATTATTCTGGAAGTTGGGTTGGGTGGTCGCTTAGATGCGACGAATATTATTGATGCAGACGTTTCAGTTATCACTAGTATTGACTTGGATCACTGCGACTGGCTCGGTAACACCAGAGATGCGATTGCAGTAGAAAAAGCGGGCATCTATCGTTCAGGTCGCCCGGCAATTAATGGTGAACCAAATACTCCAACAACTTTATATGAAACAGCAAATGAAATTGGCACTTGTCTCTATTCCGTCGGAAAGCAGTTCAATTATCAGATAACTGATAATTCATGGGCTTATCAGGGGCATTGTTGGCAATTTACAAACATGCCCGTGCCTATGTTACCCTTACAAAATGCAGCTACTGCATTAGCGACATTAGAACATATACCATTAGCTGTGTCTGAGGCTGCAATTCGTAGCGGGTTAATTAACGCTCAGTTGACCGGTCGTTTTCAGACGCTGCAAGAAAAACCAACGGTTATTATTGACGTTGCACACAATCCGCATGCAGCACGTTATTTGGCTGAAAAGTTAAAAAAGCAGACAGCAAATAAAGTTATTGCTGTAGTTGGAATGCTGAAAGATAAAGATATTGAGCATACACTTCAGCATATTGCACCGCAGATTAGTTCATGGCACTTAGCTGATCTGTCTGGGCCCAGAGCTGCATCAGCTGAGCATTTGGCTAAATTTTTGCCTGAAACAAGTTCCTATATATGTCATCAAAGCATTGAAGAAGCCTATCATGCTGCTTTGGCTCAAGCTCTAGATGATGATTTAGTTGTTATTTTTGGCTCTTTTTTCACTGTGGCAGGTGTACTAGCTATCATTGAACAGCATTAACGAGCAGAGATAATTCAGAGGTTAACTATCTTGGCTACACAATTTCAAAACCGCTTAATCGGCACAGTAATTCTTGTTTCATTGGGCGTTATATTTCTTCCTGATTTATTAATGGGGAAAAAAAATGATATTGCCGCACCTGCTGGCAGTATCCCTCTACGACCTGAACAATCGTTAGCACAACAGGATACTTCTGTCGTACCTGCTGCTAATCCATCTTCAGCTAGCGATACCAGTATTGTTGTCGCGGGAAATGCATCTGCGGCTACAACAACAGTCTCAGCATCTCCCTCGGTGGTCAGTAACAATGAAAATTGGCAGGTGGAAGAGGTTGCTGCTCCCGTTACTATTACGGAAACGGGTGTTGTAACTGAAAATATTGCCACTGCTGTCAATGAAAAGCAGCAAGCTGCTGAACTGGCAAAGGCTAAAAGTCGCGAATTGGAATTGAAGAAAAAAGAAGTTCTGGCGGCAGCTAAAGCTAAAGAAATTGCCAAAGCCAAAGAAGCTGCGTTGGAAAGTCAAAAAGCACCTGTTGAAATTCAGCCGGTTGTTTCAGAATCTGAAGTTCGTATGACACAAACTGCGAAAATTGAACCTGAAACCACAGTAAGACGCGATGAAAGTGGGCTTACAATTAAAACGCCTGCACAGGTAGAAGCAGAAAGAGCGGCGTTGAAATCGCCATCGACTGTATCTAATACTGGCAATTCAGCTCCCAAAGCTGTTTCAACTGCCGCGCATAGCGGTTCTTGGATTATTCAGGTGGGTGTATTTTCAAATGCTGAAAATGCCCAAGCTTTGGCGTCTAAATTACGCAGTGCAGGTTATGGTGCTTCAGCCCAGCGTTCAGGCCAGTTGACTCGCGTTATGGTTGGCCCTGATGTTTCAAAAGAGAAACTACAATCTATGCTAAGTAATATCAATCGGGTCGGCGGTACTTCAGCCCGGGTTATTACTTATTCTGCTGTTGGCAACTGAGTAGACCCATGAAAAATACGGACCTGGAAACCTACATTAATAACCTACTTAAGGTCTCGCTTTTCAAGGACTATGCACCTAATGGGATGCAAGTTGAAGGGAAAAGCGAAATCAGGAGAGTAGTGACTGGTGTAACAGCATCTCAGGCTTTGATTGACGAAGCTATTCGTCTTGGGGCTGATGCACTGCTAGTACACCATGGTTATTTCTGGCCCGGTGAGCCCTCTGCGCTAAAGGGAATCAAAGGGAATCGGATCCGGTCTTTGATTAAACATGATATTAATCTATTTGCATATCATCTGCCGCTCGATGCACATACTCATCTGGGAAATAATGTTCAGCTAGGTAAACGACTCGGTTTGACTGGTGTTGCGCCTATTGAATCCGACAATCCAGAATGTCTGATTTTTCACGGTTATTTACCAGAACCAATGTTCGCGTCTGAATTAGCCGAGCATATATCTACCGCCTTATTGCGGACACCGCTGATCAGCCATCAACCAGAACAGAAAATACAACATGTTGCATGGTGTTCTGGTGGCGCACAAAACTATCTGCAACAAGCAATAGAATATGGCGTTGATGCTTATATCAGTGGCGAAGTGTCAGAACACACTATCCATACAGCTCGTGAAAATAACGTAGTTTTCTATGCTGCTGGTCATCACGCGACAGAGCGATATGGCGTGAAAGCGTTGGGCGAGTGGTTACAACAACAATTCAATGAACTGGAAGTGCAATTTATCGATATTGATAATCCTGCATAACCAGATATTCGAGCAACTATGTCATACAGCTATATAGATACAGATACTTTATTACAGCCATTACTGGCTCAAATTAATCTAACGCCAACTCTTTTATTGGATACCGAATTTATTCGGGTTTCAACCTACTTCCCTAAGCTAGGGTTGTTACAATTACATCTTAATGCTGTCGATTATCTTATAGATCCTCTCGCATTGCATAATATTCAGGCTTTATGGGATACGCTCTTTGCAGATAATAAATTGTTTATTTTCCATTCCTGCAAAGAAGATCTGGATGTATTACAAACATGTACACAAAAATTACCTGCTAAAGTATTTGATACTCAGGTAGCGGCTGCATTTCTTGGTTATGGCCCCTCGTTGGGTTATGCAGGGCTGGTTGAAAAAATTTGCCAGGTCACGGTATCAAAAGACCAGACATTGACAGACTGGCTTGCCAGACCACTGACAGAAGCGCAAAAGCATTATGCGGCCAAAGATGTTTCCTATTTGCAACCACTGTATGAACATTTAGTGCATCAACTTGATTCTACAGAAAAAACAGCATGGTTTAATGAAGAAATGGATTCTCTGATAACAGCCAAACAGCAACCTGTTGCATTGGAGGAGCTGTATAAGGAGATCAGCGGCGCGTGGCAGTTATATCCATCAGAGCTGGCAGTATTACGCGAACTGGCTAAATGGCGTTATATGACAGCGATATCAGAAGACCGCCCACAAAACTTCGTCCTGCGAGAAGAGTTTCTGGCCGAACTAAGTCGGAAAAGGCCACAAACAGAACGAGAGTTGGCACAAATAGATATCGCACCACAACAGAAAAGTCGCTATGCAGCAGCTATTTTACAATGTATTCAAACAGGAATGAGCTGTCCTGTTGAAGAACATCCAGAAAGAATTAAAAGAATGATCGACTTTTCACAATATAAAAATGATTTCAAGCAAATAAAACAAGTTGTAGATCTTGCTGCTACGAATCACAATTTGCCCGTTGAACTCTTGGGATCAAGAAAACTAATTAATCAGTATTTGCTTTGGTCTTATGAGGGTAAAGATGGTAATGCAGAAATACCAAAACTTCTCACTGGCTGGCGACATGGTTTATTAAAGTTGTCATGAAGAAGGGCGCTAATAAGCGCCCTTTTTTAATTTTTGGTTTCATCACCATTTTCAGTGTTTGGCTTTTTATCATCCGCCAGCATAATATTGAGCTCAAGAACGGATAGTTCTTCGCCTTTTTTATCCAACTGCACAGTAACCTGTTCAGGGTCAATCTGAACATACTTTCTGATAACATCCAGAATGTCTTGTTTCAGCTGAGGCAGATAATCGGGACCACTACGACTGGTACGTTCATGAGCTACAATGATCTGTAGTCGTTCTTTTGCCAGTTTTGCGGTACTTTCTTTCCTGGTTTTCAGGAAAAAATCAAGCAATGACATCTGCTGTTATCCTCCAAACAGGCGATTAAAGAAGCCTTTTTTCTCTTCCTGCAAGAAACGGAAATCACGTTTCTCGCCCAATAAGCGTGCTACGGTATCAAGGTATGCCTGACCAGCATCTGAATTCTGATCAAGAATAACTGGCTCACCGGAATTCGAGGCCCGCAATACTGCTTGCGATTCAGGAATTACGCCTAAAAGTGGAATAGCTAAAATTTCTTGTACATCTTCTACGCTCAGCATGTCTCCGCGATTGACTCGACCCGGTGCATAACGAGTTAATAACAGATGTTCTTTAACTGGTTCGAGGCCTTGTTCTGCACGACGTGATTTAGATGCAAGGATACCGAGAATGCGGTCTGAATCTCGTACGGAAGAAACTTCAGGGTTAGTTGTTACAATTGCTTCATCAGCAAAATATAACGCCATTAAAGCCCCAGTCTCGATACCAGCCGGCGAGTCACAGATAATATAGTCGAAATCCATCTCTTGGAGTTTATTGATGATTTTCTCGACACCATCTTTGGTCAACGCATCTTTATCGCGGGTCTGCGATGCAGGCAGAATAAATAGATTTTCTACGCGTTTGTCTTTAATCAACGCTTGATTTAATGTCGCCTCACCATTTATGACATTCACAAAATCATAAACTACACGACGTTCGCAACCCATGATTAAGTCAAGATTTCGAAGTCCAATATCGAAATCAATGACAACGGTTTTTTTCCCTTGCTGCGCCAGACCGGTACTGATAGCAGCACTACTGGTGGTCTTACCAACACCACCCTTCCCGGATGTAACGACAATAATTCGTGCCATGAATATTACCCTTGTAAACCGTTAGCTTATTAATTTGTCGAAAATAATTTTTTCATTATCCAGACGTATCTGGACTTCTTGACCAACGAAGGGCTCTGGGAGGCTGTCACTTAACAAATAATGCCCAGCAATTGATACTAATTCAGCCTCGAGATGTCCACAAAAAATTCGGGCATCTTGGTTGCCTCTTGCGCCTGCAAGTGCTCTACCTCTTAAGTTACCATATACATGGATACTATCGTTGGAAATAATTTCAGCGCCATTACTGACTGAGCCTAAAATAACAACAGGACCAGGAGAATATATCTGCTGACCAGAGCGTACATTACCTTGAACTACCTTGGTTGAAATCAATGCATCGGATTGTGAGGTTTCAGTTTGAACCGTCTGTGCTTCGGCTTCTTCCCTTAATTCCGATGGGGTTTTGTATATTGATTCTTTAGGTGTATGGAGAGTCACAGAATCAGAAGTGACCTCTTTTCCCGCGGTTAATATGGCGAGGCCGGCACTTTTGGCGGCTTCTCGCATGTCGTTGTTTCTAACTCCTGCCACACCAACTGGAATAAAATTAGCAGCTAAAATTGCTGATTTAATTTTATTAAAATCTGGGGTGTCAGTAAGCATTTCAACGTTAATAACTAATGGTGCAGAATCAAAGAACTTTGGTGCCTGACCGGCTTTTTTTTCTAGAAGTTGTTGAATCTGCTCAGGTAGCGCATCCTCCAGATGCAAAACCGTCATCGTAAAAACACTGCCTTTCAGCTCGTAGCCGCGCTCGGACATTAGTCCACTCCATCACAACAATACATGAGTATTAATTGCGTCACATGTTATATTTCCATGCAATTCATAGCAACAAACCCTAGGGAAATTAATCAGAATCATGATCTGTGCTGTCTATCGAAGTGGCAAACGACCTAATACTTATCTTTTTTTGGCTAAAAAAGATGATTTTTCGCTCATTCCATCTGAACTGCTGCAGCTCTTTGGACGACCAGAATTATTTATGTTACTCACTGAAGCAAAACTTGATGGGTTAAAGTTCATATCCAAAGAAAAATTACTGCAGGAATTAGAACGAAATCATTATTGGTTATGGATCAAACAAGAAGAAGACAACTTGTTAAAACAGCATCATGCATATCTTGCTCAGGAAGGTGAACGTGAATAGAAGTGATTTGATTCAGAGTCGCTACTGGGAGCATAAAAAGCTCGAAGAAATGAGTGATGATGAATGGGAACTACTCTGTGATGGTTGTGGTTACTGTTGTCTGACGAAATTAATTGATGAAGATACAGATGCATTGGTATATACCAACGTTGCATGTAATTTGTTAGACCTGCAAACCTGTAGCTGTTCAGACTATACAAATCGGCATGCCTTTGAACCTGATTGCATTAAATTGGATGTGCATCTGGCGAAGACTTTACCTTGGTTACCGCCTACATGTGCTTATCGACGCATAGCGGAAAATAAACCGTTACCGTTTTGGCATCCTTTACTTACTGGCGATAAACGGAAAATGAATCGGTATGGCAAAACGGTCAAAGGCAAAGTGATTCATGAACGTGATCGGGGTGAATGGGAAGAACATATCGTGGTTTGGAAGCTTTGATCGAGATTTATTGGCTTAATTTGCAACTTTAGTGATTCAGGATATTAGTAATGAGCAATCAAATTGATTTTCCCGTTGTGACTATTGATGGTCCGGGTGGTGCGGGAAAGGGGACGCTTTGTATGCTGTTAGCCACCAAGCTAGGCTGGCATTTACTCGATTCCGGCGCTATCTATCGCGTCCTAGCCGTTGCGGCGAACAAACGCGAAATTGCTTTGGATGATGTTAACTCTCTCGCTGACCTGGCTAGCAAGCTTGATGTGCGTTTTCCTATAGAGAATGATCAAGTATTGATTGTTTTAGATAGCCAGGATGTTACCGCCGAAATTAGAACCGAAGCCACGGGTAATCTAGCCAGCAAAGTTGCTACGTATCCGGAAGTCAGAGCCGCGTTATTACAGCGCCAACAAAATTTTGCACAATTCCCTGGCTTGATCGCAGATGGCCGCGATATGGGCACCGTAGTTTTCCCTACAGCAGAGTTGAAAGTTTTCCTTGATGCCAGCGCTGAAGAGCGAGCAAAGCGCAGACAATTGCAGTTGCAGCTAAAGGGAATAAATGTTAATTTTGATAACCTTTTACAAGAAATTCAGGAACGTGATTTTCGTGATCGAAACCGTCTTGTCGCACCGTTAAAACCAGCAGATGATGCTATACTTATCGATTCGACAAGTATGTCAATTGACGCAGTGTTTAATCAGGTCTTGCAACTTGTAAATCAGCGTTTTATCCGGGCTGAGTAATTGGCTCGGGTTGGTTATTCCAAGGATGGGATGACCCAATAACCACAACCCCATTTTGGCCGGATTGCCTGATGGACGTTATTAACTTTTAAGTGTTTTTAAACATGACTGAATCTTTTGCTCAACTTTTTGAAGAGTCTCTGAAATATCTGGAAACCCGTCCTGGTGCCATCGTTAAAGGTACTGTTGTTGCCATCGAAAACGGCATCGTACTGGTTGACGCTGGTCTGAAATCAGAATCCGCTATCCCTGCTGAACAGTTCAAAAATGCACTGGGCGAGTTGGAAATTGCACTGGGCGACGTTGTTGACGTAGCTCTGGACTCTGTGGAAGACGGTTTCGGTGAGACTCTGCTGTCTCGTGAAAAAGCTAAACGTCACGAAGCATGGTTGCAGCTGGAAAAAGCATACGAAGAACAGGCCACTGTTGTTGGTTTGATCAACGGTAAAGTGAAAGGCGGTTTCACCGTAGAACTGAACGGTATCCGTGCATTCCTGCCAGGTTCTCTGGTTGACGTTCGTCCAGTTCGTGACACTGCTCACCTGGAAGGCAAAGAACTTGAGTTCAAAGTGATCAAGCTGGATCAGAAACGCAACAACGTTGTTGTTTCTCGTCGTGCTGTTATCGAAACTGAAAATTCTTCTGAGCGCGACAGCCTGCTGTCTACTCTGCAAGAAGGCCATGAAGTTAAAGGTATCGTTAAGAACCTGACTGACTACGGTGCATTCGTAGATCTGGGTGGTGTTGACGGTCTGCTGCACATCACTGACATGGCATGGAAACGTGTTAAACACCCATCTGAAATCGTGAACGTAGGTGATGAAATCACCGTTAAAGTTCTGAAATTCGACCGTGAGCGCACTCGTGTATCTCTGGGTCTGAAACAGCTGGGCGAAGATCCATGGGTAGCTATCGCTAAACGTTACCCAGAAGGCGCTCGTCTGAGCGGCCGCGTGACTAACCTGACTGACTACGGTTGCTTCGTTGAAATCGAAGAAGGCGTTGAAGGTCTGGTACACGTTTCTGAAATGGATTGGACTAACAAAAACATCCACCCATCTAAAGTTGTTAACGTGGGTGACAATGTTGAAGTTATGGTTCTGGATATCGACGAAGAACGTCGCCGTATCTCTCTGGGCCTGAAACAATGTAAAGCTAATCCATGGCAGCAATTCGCAGAAACTCATGCGAAAGGTGACCGTGTAAGCGGTAAGATCAAATCTATCACTGATTTCGGTATCTTCATTGGTCTGGACGGTGGTATTGATGGTCTGGTTCACCTGTCTGACATTTCTTGGAACGCAACTGGCGAAGACGCTGTTCGTGAATTCAAGAAAGGCGACGAAATCGATGCGGTTGTTCTGCAGGTAGATCCAGAGCGTGAACGTATCTCTCTGGGTGTTAAACAGATCGAAG
>CALMKU010000103.1 GCA_937866945.1 uncultured Tolumonas sp. | reverse complement strand
AGCAAGCGGGTCGATGATGGCGTAGATGTGCCATTCTGGTGACAGATTATCGACCTAGTTGGAAAGAGAGGTCACGATCATCCTAGCTATTTTATGTTCAAGGAGTCGTGAAGCTTAGACTGTAACTCAAGTCATTTTGAGCCGACAACACTAACAGCTAATGCCAAACGCTACGATGACAAAAGCGGGAAGCACACTTCAGATTAATAGCGTTATTCTGCATTCAATGTACGCATCGTATCCAGCATGGCACCTAAGCCACTGTAACGTTCAGTCTGTTTACGCACCATCAAGGCCAGCATCTCCGGTGTGGCAAACAGATCCAACTGTTCACGCGCGCGGGTGATGCCGGTGTAGAGCAATTCGCGCGTCAGCAATGGGTTCACCTCGGGCGGCAACAACAGCAAGGTATGAGTAAACTCCGAGCCTTGTGATTTGTGCACTGTCATCGCCCACGCCGTGTCGTGTGCTGGCAAACGGCTAGGCAAAAAACCGTGCGCTTTACCATCCGGTAACACAAACCAGACCCGCAGCCGTTCACCATCGCTGGCGGCAATACCAATATCGCCGTTATACAGGCCCAGCCCATATTCGTTCTCGGTGATCATTACGGGGCGCCCAGCAAACCACTCGCCACTCATCTGCAATTTACCCTGCGCTTGCAGACGCTGCCCGATGGCCTGATTCATGCCATTAATGCCCCACGGGCCATCGTGTAACGCGCACAACAGCCGAATTTGATTAAACGCCTTCAACAGATCAATCGCATTCTCAGATGTGATCGGTTCAGCAAGCTTTGCCAAATAGGCGTGATAGCCTTTGGCAGCGACGCTGATGGCCATCTCAAGACGTTGTTCGTCACTGTGCAGGCGGATATCGCGATAGTCTTGTGCCCACACCGCATGCGCCGCTTTCACGTCCCCGTTGTTCACCGCTTCCGCCAGTTTGCCGATGCCGGAATCGGCCGCAAATCGATAGCTTTTGCGCAATAAACAGAGCCGGTCGCGCAGCGGGTGCCCCGCGGGTTGCACGTAATTTTGCAGCTCGTAACCGGTGCGCTGTTGCAGTTGCTGTGCTTGTTGTGAGCTTACCCCCTGCGCAACAAACTGGCAGATATCGCCCAGCACGGCACCGGCTTCTACCGACGCCAGCTGGTCTTTATCGCCGAGTAAAATCAGGCGTGCCTGCGGCGGTAAGGCGACCAGCAAACGCGCCATCATCGGTAAATCGATCATCGAGGCTTCATCGACCACCAGCACGTCCAGCGGCAACGGATTTTGCCCGTTATGACGAAACTCCGGTAACCCGGGGATCACCCCGAGCAAACGGTGCAAGGTGCTGGCTTGTGTTGGAATACCGGCCAGCCACGCCGCATTCACCTGCCCGGTCAGCTCGGTTTTCGCTTTGGCGATGGATTCCGTCAGCCGTGCCGCCGCTTTACCGGTCGGTGCTGCCAGCCGGATCAACAACGGTTGTTCGCTTTGCGCCACCAGCAGTGCCAGCAGTTTCGTCACAGTCGTCGTCTTACCCGTGCCGGGGCCACCGGAGATCAGCGTAAAACGCCCGTCACAGGCAGTCGCTACGGCCACCGCTTGCCAATCAACGTCTATTTGTGACGTAAACAATTGGCGCAATTGCTGGGCCAGTTCAGGAGTATCAGCGCTCGTTGCGATTGGCAAACTGGCTTGTTGTAACCAACCGGCAACCTGCTGTTCAAAACGAAAATAACGGCTGAGGTAAAGTCGTCCGGCAAATACGGTTAGGGGTTGCCCCGCTTGCTCCTCAACCACCGACGGATCGCTGACCCGACGCACCAACGGGCTGTGCGCTAACAGGGTCGTCAACTCAGATATGCTGACCGCCGGTAAAGCGATCTCGGGTAACAACGTCTGCCACTGCGCCAGCCGTTCCGGCCACGTCATCAAATCAAAACAGACATGGCCACGCCCCAGCTCTTGGCTGGTGATCGCCACCGCCAGCTGGATGCTGTCATCCGCATCCCAGCGCGCCAATAGCTGGGCGAGCTGCACATCCAGATCGCGCAATAATCGTGCGTCCAGTAACGTTTGCCACACCGGGGTTAATGCAGAAGAATGAACGGTCATTACATGGGCTCCCCGTTGGTTACAGCCGGTTCACCGGCAAATAAGGCATCTAACGCGTCGATATGTGTTTTGTCAGGTTTGGTGACATACACACCACTGCCCGCCTCGCCGTTCATGCCGCGCAAAAACAGATAACAGAC
>CALMKU010000102.1 GCA_937866945.1 uncultured Tolumonas sp. | reverse complement strand
CTCCACTCTCCCTCAAACCCCGCAAAGCGTTGTTTGCCAGTCAGCAGGCGCTGCATCAGGGCTTTTTTCTGCTGTTGACGGTTGGTGAGCAAGCACTCGGTGGTAGTGATAGCCTTATCCCAAGTGGAAAGGATTTGAGCGATTTTGCGTTGTTCTGGAAGTGGAGGAACTCCTACTTTTACCGCATGAAGATCGTTCCGATTTACTCCCGGAACACCGGTCTTATCGCTAAATTTTTTATAATCAAAGCAGCTGAGTAAGTAATACAAAAATTTAGCATCATTACCGTGAAAATCCTTCACCCATAAAGCCGTATTTAGAGGCCAGTAATCCTCTTCAATAAAAAAAACTTCACCAATAGAGCCGTATCGACCAGTAACAATTCCCGGAGCTTTAACCTTTGCTTCATTATGAAAACCTGAATAACCACCGGATGAAATAATCGGTATATTGCCATCAATTCGTTTTGATGAAGGTAGATCAAATCCACGTTGGAGCTCTGCTACAGAGCCAAGCTTTTTATACCCCCACCCCTTAGGCACCATATCCCAACTCCTTCAGATACTTAGCCATTTCAACTTTCAGCGTTTCTAATTCTGCTTCGAGTTGTTCGCCTTCTTTGCGCACTGCCATCAGGTCGATCTCGGCTTCTTCCTCAAAGGTATCCACATAACGGGGGATGTTCAGGTTGTAGTCGTTATCGCGGATTTCTTGCAACGAGGCCAGATAAGCATATTTATCGACGTTTTCACTCGCACGGTAGGTTTTAACGATTTTGGCGATATGTTCATCGGTCAGTTCGTTCTGGTTCTTACCTGATTTGAACTCACGGCTGGCATCGATAAACAACACGCAGTCATCGTCTTTCTGCTTCTTAAAAATCAACACCGCCGCTGGAATACCAGTGCCGAAGAACAGCTTCTCAGGTAAACCAATCACGGCATCGAGTAGGTTTTCTTCAATCAGTTTTTCTCTGATCTTACCTTCCGCAGCGCCACGGAACAGCACGCCGTGCGGCACTACCACCCCCATACGGCCCGTTTTAGGCTTCAGGGTTTCAATCATATGCAGCAAAAAGGCGTAGTCGCCTTTGGTTTTCGGCGGGACACCGCGACGGTAACGGCTATATTTGTCGTTCGCGGCATTATCAAAGCCCCACTTATCTAAGCTAAATGGTGGGTTTGCCGTCACAATATCGAAGTGCAGCAGGCCACCGGTTTCATCAAGCAGCAGCGGGTTACGGAGGGTGTCGCCCCATTCCAACCGATGGTTGTCTTCACCATGCAGGAACAGGTTCATTTTCGCCAACGCCCATGTAGAGCCTATGGCTTCCTGACCAAACAGCGCGTATTTACGGCTGCCAGTTTTTTCTAAGATCTTACGACCACATTTCATCAGCAACGACGCCGAACCACAGGCTGGATCGCAGATCTGATCGTTCTCTTGTGGGTCGAGCAGTTCGGCTATCAGACTCGACACCGCCGCAGGGGTGTAGAACTCACCGGCAGCCTGCCCTGCATCAGCTGCAAACTTAGAAATCAGAAACTCATACGCATTACCGATGATATCGAGCGTACCGACACGGCTAGGCTTTAAATCCATACCTGCCTGACCGAAGTCTTCCAACAAATGGCGTAACAGCTCGTTTTTCTTCTTCTCATCGCCTAACTTGTTAGAGTTAAAGCTGATATCACGGAACACGTCACGTAACTTAGTGCCGTTCGCTTCTTCGATGGCATGCAACGCCTGATCGATGCGTTCACCATTTGCTGGTTCATGACGGCGGTCATACAGCGCGTAGAAGCTGGCAGATTCCGGCAACACAAAGCGTTCGTTCTTCATCAACTCACGGATCAGCTCTGGCGCATCGCCATATTCTTGTTCGTAGGTCTTGTAGTGATCGAGCCAAACATCAGAGATGTATTTCAAGAACAGCATAGTGAGTACGTAGTCTTTGTAATCACTGGCGGCGACGGTGCCACGGAAGGTATCGCACGATTTCCAGATAATGCCGTTGATATCGTCTTGATTGATCTGTTCGCTCATAACTCGCTCTACTCATTTTACTAAAGAACGTCAGCAGCTTAGGCTAACGTCATGAATGCCAAGAGTATAAAGCGATACGCAGCGAAACGGGCTATGTTATGTCGTAATTCTTTTACGCGCTGCTGCATTGATCATCGATTCGGCACAACAACCAATCAGGCAATTCTAATTTGTAAATGGTTACGGAGATCATTCCGAATACACATCTACCCTAAGGAATTTATTATGCCTATGATTATCGATTACATTGACGACATCGCTAAGGAAGGTGCGAATAAGCGGGGAAATTCTTCTCGGCTGACTCAGTCATTTCA
>CALMKU010000101.1 GCA_937866945.1 uncultured Tolumonas sp. | reverse complement strand
TTATCCAACACCGCCTCTTTCCACGAACGGTTACTACTGCTGGCGTTCATCACACCAACGGTGTTCGTTAACAATTGCTGGATCAACATCACGACAATTTGCACCGAAAATGCGAACGCGGTGTGATACATCAGCTGTACTAACGGGATACAGTAATTACCACTGTTATAAAAACAGACTGAATTGATAAATGCACTACGTTTACTGGCATCCAGCTTTAATAAGCGGGCACAACCCAGACAAACCACCCAGAGCAATACAAACAACACCAGATTAGCCAGAATGAGATCCTGGAGTAATGCGCTATTCAATTCCGTCTTATAAATTGTGGTAAACAACAGTGCCGGAATGAAAATATAAAACTGAATTTTGGTTAAGGTCGCGACATTTAACGGAAACTTTCGCTGTAACAGGTAACCAGCACCAATAGGAATAAAAATAGGTAGGATGATATTAAAGAATAGAAAACTAACGGTCTGCATGCCCCCCTCCGATGAATTAGCAATAAATGGGTTAGCAATAGTAGACAGTTATTACAACACACCTGTGAGGCTATCTTTATGTTTTGTGACAAAAAAGCCGAAACTATTCGATATTGAGATATTTATGCAGCTGGATAGATAAACGCCAATTACGTTGAATACAAACTTCCATCGCTAACGCGGTCGCGCGTGGTTTCTGGCTGATCGGTTGTAAACAAATCACTTTTTCTGAGAGATCAATATTGGCTAACAAAGTATCGAGCTGTGCGATATGTTTAGCCGTCGCGACTGGATGTTTAATTTCATTGGCCCGACGCAAGGTTTCAGCCAATACCTCATAAGCACCCGCCATTTTAATTTTTGGCGATACTGTCACCCAACAAGAGTCATCTGCACGGATCGGTTGGATTCCGCTGGTTTCTATCTGTACCTGATAGCCATGTGCCAATAGCGTTTGCGATAATGCCATCAGATCGTATTCGCAGGGTTCACCTCCAGTGATCACCACATGTTTTGCGGTATAACCTTGTTCGGCAAAACAGGCGAGGATCTCTTCCGGGCTAAACCAGCTCCAGGCTGCTTTTGGTTTTTTTTCAGTCAATAATTGCCGGACAGGTATTAGTTTCTCTGCATCCAGCTCCCATGAATGTTTTGTATCACACCACGAGCAGCCGACTTTACAGCCCTGCAGGCGAACAAAAATAGCCGGTACCCCGGAGAAAAAGCCTTCCCCTTGGATACTCTGGAATATTTCATTAATGGGATAATGGTTAGTCATCATTTTTTACCAGAAATGAAAAGACCAACCCCAAAGGATTGGCCTATTCAACGATGTCTATTACTGAATAAAATTATTCAGCAACAACAGCCACTTTAACAGTGGTGTTTACATCAGTGTGCAGGTGAACAACGATGTCGTATTCACCAACGCTGCGCAGAACGCCGTCCGACATACGGACTTCACTCTTAGCAACTGGAACGCCAGCAGCTGTGATCGCATCAGCGATATCACGAGTACCAACTGAACCGAACAGTTTACCTTCGTCACCAGCTTTGGTAGCGATAGTTACGTTGGTCAGTGCAGACAACGCAGCAGCACGAGCTTCAGCAGCAGCTTTAACGTCAGCCAGTTTGGCTTCCAGTTCAGCGCGGCGAGCTTCGAAAGCAGCCAGATTGTCTTTGGTAGCCATTACAGCTTTACCTTGTGGGAACAAATAGTTACGAGCGAAGCCGCTTTTAACTGTAACTTTTTCACCCAGACCGCCCAGATGAGCGATTTTGTCTAACAGAATAACTTCCATTACCTTTCCTCGATTTGGTTGAGTTAGGCCAGTTGCCGATTACTTGTTATGCAGATCGGTGTACGGCAGCAGAGCCAGGTAACGAGCACGTTTGATAGCACGTGCCAGTTGACGCTGATATTTAGCACGAGTACCAGTGATACGGCTTGGTACGATCTTGCCAGATTCAGTAACGTAGTTTTTCAAAGTAACGGTGTCTTTGTAATCGATTTCGATTACACGTTCAGCAGTGAAACGGCAGAACTTACGACGACGGAAAAAACGTGACATGTCGATTATCCTCTATGATGACTGGAATTATTCAGCAGCTTCTTCAGCTTCTTCGGCACGCACGTCATCACGACGTGGACGCTCTTCACGTGCTTTCAGCATCGGAGATACTTCAGTCACAGCGTGCTTAGTGCGCATGATCATGTTGCGGATAACCGCATCGTTGAAACGGAAGTTGTTTTCCAGTTCGTCGATAGCGCTCTGCTCAGATTCTACGTTCATCAGAACATAATGAGCTTTGTGCAGTTTGTCGATTGGGTAAGCCAGTTGACGACGACCCCAATCTTCCAGACGATGGATAGTACCACCAGCAGCTTTGATAGCACCGGTGTAACGTTCGATCATGCCTGGAACCTGTTCGCTCTGGTCCGGATGAACCATGAATACGATTTCGTAGTGACGCATGAGTTGCTCCTTACGGGTTATAGCCTTCGTGATGG
>CALMKU010000100.1 GCA_937866945.1 uncultured Tolumonas sp. | reverse complement strand
ATACCGGCCTGTCACGCCGGGGGTCGCGGGTTCGAGTCCCGTCCACTCCGCCAATATTTTGAAAAGCCTTAGCACTAACTAAGGCTTTTTTATTAAACAGAATTTGCCTGGTAGCCAGAGCACAGTAGAACCACCTGTTCCCATGCCGAACACAGAAGTGAAATGCTGTTACGCCGATGGTAGTGTGGCATTCGCCATGTGAGAGTAGGAAACTGCCAGGCTCTCAACTATTAAGCCCTGAACATAAGTTCAGGGCTTTTTTGTTTTGTGGTATTTGCAGAAATACGCCGTTACTTCTTTCGCCAAATCGTCAGCTGTGACAACAGATATTGGTATTTCCGCGCGGTTTCTTGCAATACAAACGGAATATCCTGTGCGGGTTGTAGCTCTTCAAATTCAGTGCTCAGTACACGTTGTAGATACTGATAAGTGGTTCGTGCTTCTCCATTCTCTCTGATCCCACCCAGCCAGTTATGTTTTGATGTCGATTCCACTTGCCATGTATATGGTGAACAAAGCATCAGAATACCGCCATCGCGCAGACGGTGTGCCAGATCAGCCAGGAAATGCTTGGGTTCACGCAGTCGGTCCAGGATGTTGGCAGCCAAGATCAAATCATAGTGCTGATATTTGCCTTTCAGGTTACAGGCATCGCCTTGGGTAAAATGGATCCGGCTGGCTAATTCAGGATCGAGCTGGCAGTCCGTCAATTTCGCTTCACGATATTCAACTAATTCGCCTTCGGTTGGAATGGCATAACGGAAACTGTATTGCTGAGCTAGCGTTTGTGCAATGTCGATGAAACGGGCTGAATAATCGACGGCATCGACATGCTGAAAATATTTGGCTAATTCAAAACTGGTTCGGCCTACAGAACAGCCAATATCTAATGCCCGGATTGGTTGCGGGCATATCTGTGCTGCGATTTCAGCTAGCCGTTGACAGTGATTCGGTACATTAAAATGGCTGGTACCATAGTGTGAGTCAAGATATTGCGCGATCAATGGATCGGTTTCGTAAGGGTTAACAATGAGTGGTTCCTGATAACGGGAGACTACATAACGGAAACCGGCATGTTGGAAAAAGTGACGTCGAAAGGCGTAACGGGAATTTTTCAGTGCCAGATTACCGGTAGAGATCCATGAACCACCTTTGATTAGATTATGTTTACCATCGAACGTTGGGGTCGAAAAGTCATCGTATAGCGGGTGAACGCGGAAGCCATCGAAGCCATCAATTGCGGTGCTGGTCCATTGCCAGACATTACCAATCACATCACAGAAATCACCTTGTGGGAATTGATCGATAGGGCTCGACGATGACCAATACTCTAAATTGATATTTCCCGGTGCTTGTTGCCAGTCGGGTTGATCGCAAGCGATTGTTTGACGTAGCGCCATCCATTCTGCTTCACACGGCAGTTGAATCGGTAAGCCGGTTTGTGCGGCTTTCCAACGGCAAAAAGCCGCTGCTTCCAGCTGGTTAGTTTCCACAGGCCAATCCCACGGCATGACGATCTCTTCTGTCATCAGACGCAAACGCAGGGTATCGGTTTGCTGAATATCACCCTGCCAGAAGGTGGGTTTATCGGCCTTGGTGAATTTGAGCCAATCCTGGCCTTCTGTGCTCCACCATTGCGGGTGTTGGTAACCTCCAGCCAGAACAAATTCGAGAAATTCCGCATTACTGACCAGATATTTACTGGCTTGGAAGGTATCTAATTTAATTTCGCGTTGGCCGTATTCGTTATCCCAGCCATAGGTGGCATCGCTGTCTGGTTTGCCCATTTGGATGGTGGCGGCGGCAACGGGCAATAATTGATTGGTCGGTACTGTATTTGGCTGATGGCGTATGTGTGGACAGTGCTGCCAGCGCGGTTGCGATTGGACTACGGACAGTGGCAGCTGGCGAATCAGTACGGACGAGGTTTCGAGGTGAATACGTTCATGTTCAATTCCCATCAGGATAGTCCATGCCGGACTGCCCCAGCTAATGGGTAATTCCAATGGCATCTCTTGGATAAATTGGATCACCTGTGTTTTGACTTGTTGACGATATGCCCGTAATTCGGCGATAGATGGCCAGTTGTAATGGGTTTCATCGAGATCATCCCAGCTCATCTCATCAACGCCGATTGCCACCATGGCTTCAATCTTGGCATTGGTTCGCTGGTTGATTTGTTGCGCGGCAAACAGTTTATTGATGAAGAAACTCGCGGTATGTCCGTAATAGAAAATTAGCGGATGGCGGAGCGGAATCGCTTTTTTAAACCAGGCATCTTCGTGTGCGAGGCAATCAAACAATGAATCATATAAATCGTAGGTATGGATAAAATAGTCGAGCAGTTCCTGTCGCTTGGTGGCGACATTGTCACCTTGTAACCACAGTGTTCGAGTTGGGGCTGGCAGTGCTGATGTTTGAGTGTCATCAAGCGAGGTATGTGCTGCTGGATGATGGCAAGAGTTTTTCACAAGGCGTCTCCCGATACCGACTTATCTGACAACTATTTATTTGAAACTATAGCGTGTCAAAGATAGTACGGGAGAATGCGACTTCAGATCAGTGTTGTGCTGCACACTGTCACGATCGCCTAGTGTGCAGATGAAAAGATCATGCTGTCGGCTGGGCATTCAGCTGGGTTTTGCTAAATGAAAAGGGTAGTAATTCTTTGATAGCAACCTGTTGTAACTGGCCTTGCCAATGGAACAAGATCTGAATATCAGGGCCAAATTCAGAGATAAATTGGCGGCAAATACCACAGGGGCTGATTTCACCTTTAGGGGAAAACACGGCAATAGCTTTGAATTGGGTATGGCCTTGGCTGATGGCATTACCAAGCGCCACGCGTTCGGCACAGGTACCAGCTGGATAGGCTGCATTTTCAATATTAATACCGCTGAAAATATGATCATCGCTGGTTAAGACTGCCGCCCCGACAGAATAGTTGGAATAGGGCATGTAGGCATGGCGGATACTGGCTTTGGCTGCGGCCATGAGCTGGGTTTGTTGTTCATGCGTGAGCACAGGCATAAGACGCCTCAGATAAATAAATGGTACAGAATTATTAACACGCCAGCTTATTCGCAACAAGCTGGCGTCTCGTAAAAACTGTAACTGGTAGCAGATTTAATTGTGCAGCCAGACCATCACTTCATACGGTTGTAGATCGCGGTGACATAGCTCAGGCAAAGACGTTTCATTATGGATCAGGCATTGGCTGTCAGTGTGTTGCCAAGTGTCTGGTAATTCCAACGTCGTTGCGGTTGCGCTTAAATTGGCGACCACGAGCAGTTTTTGTTCGCCATGCTGCCGTTGATAACACCAGAGTGTCGGGTGATTGGGGAGCTGATCCTGATAGTTGCCTTCGACAATGATTGGATATTGTTTCCGCAGTTGGATCAGTTGCTGATAGTGATAAAACACAGAAGCTTTATCTGCCAGCGCATTGCTCACATTGATCTGTGCGTGATTATCACTCAGTGGGATCCACGGTGTGCCTTGGCTAAAACCAGCACCAGTTGATGCATCCCATTGCATGGGGGTGCGGCTGTTATCGCGCGAACGTGCAGCCAGCGTTTGCAACGTCTCCTCGGTTGCCACACCTTGCGCCTGATGAGCCAGATAGAGATTCAGGCTTTCCACATCACGGTAGTCATCAATTTGTGTGAAATGCGGATTGGTCATGCCGATCTCTTCGCCTTGATAAATATAGGGGGTGCCTTGCAGCATATGTAAGACAGTAGCCAGCATCTTGGCTGATTTTTCTCGATATTCCCCTTCATGCCCAAAACGCGACACGATGCGCGGCTGATCATGGTTACACCAGAACAGAGCACTCCAGCCTTGCTGATGCAAGCCGTTTTGCCATTCGGCAAAGATTTTTTTCAACTCAATAAAATCCGGCGCCGCTAATTGCCATTTCTCACCGTTTGGGTAATCAACTTTCAGGTGATGGAAATTAAACACCATCGATAGCTCGCGACCATCCTGTTGTGAATATTGCTGGCAATGTGCCAGTGTGGTGGAGGACATTTCTCCAACCGTCATGCAGTGGCGTGGCACGAATACATCGCGGGATAACTCTTGCAGATAGTCATGCACGCGCGGTCCATCGGTATAAAAGCGACGGCCATCGCCGGTGAAATCATCACAAAAATCCTGTTGTTTGGAGATCAGATTAATGACATCGAGGCGGAAACCATCAACCCCTTTATCGGCCCAGAAATGCAGCACTTTTTTGATTTCAGCGCGAACTTCCGGATTTTCCCAATTCAGATCGGCCTGTTGTTCACTGAACAGATGCAGATAATATTGACCACTGTTTTGATCGAGAGCCCAGGCATTACCCCCAAATTTGGATTGCCAGTTATTCGGCTCTTTACCATTAACTGGATCACGCCAGATGTAGAAATCACGAAAGCGGCTCTGGGGATCGCGCAGTGCCGTTTTAAACCAGACGTGTTCAGTGGATGTGTGGTTAAACACCATATCCATGATGATGTGCAAGCCACGTTGTTGGCAGGCGCTCACCAGTTGTTCAAAATCGGCCATGTCGCCGAAAGCCGGGTCGATGGCATAATAATCGGCAATGTCATACCCATTATCGATCTGCGGAGAGCTGTAGATCGGGGTGATCCATAAGGCATCGACGCCCAGTTGTTGCAGATAATCGAGGCGCTGAATAATGCCTTGCAAGTCGCCGGTGCCTTTATTACCGGAATCCTGAAAGCTTTTCGGGTAGATCTGATACACCACCGCCTGACGCCACCAGTCATGTTGAGAATAAGACATCAAAACGCTCCATTCCAAGAAAAAGCTGCGGCCAGTGACCGCAGCGGGAAATTATTGTTATTAGGGTTAAACCGCTTCCGTAGCAGAGATTTCAGCTTGTGATTGGTTACGGAATTTGTGTTTGTACACTGCGACAGTTAGCAACATAGGTACAGCGATCGCGATCAGCATGGCCACAGCATAGATACCCCAGAATTGTGGCTGGATGGACAGAATGCCCGGCAGGCCACCGACACCGATACCGTTCGCCAGAACACCGCTGTAACCACACACTAAACCTGCCAGAGCAGAACCGACCATGGCGCACAGCATCGGGAATTTGTAACGCAGGTTGATGCCATACATCGCCGGTTCAGTGACACCGAGATAAGCCGAAATCGCGGCGGGAACGGAAATTTCACGTTCGTTTGTTTTACGGCTGATCAGGATGATACCCATTACTGCCGAAGCCTGAGCGATGTTAGACAACGCGATCAGTGGCCATATTGGGGTGCCACCCATGCTTTGTACTAACTGCAGATCGACCGCATTGGTCGTGTGATGCACGCCGGTAATCACCAATGGTGCATACAGGAAACCAAACAGCGAAGCGCCAATCGGTGCGAAGCTACCGGTCATCACGGATTTAGCCGCAAATGCCACACCATCACCGATCCAGCGACCGAATGGGCCAATCAGACTGTGTGCCAAAATGACGGCCAGCAGTAACGAAACAAACGGTACGACCACCAGATAGAGGTAAGCCGGTACGATCTGTTTCAGGCGGGTTTCGATATACGCCAGCAGCGCACCAGCCAGGATCGCAGGAATCACCTGTGCCTGATAGCCAACTTTCTGGATCGCGAACAGACCAAAGTCCCATGCTTCCGGTGCTTGCTGGCCGATCAGATAGGCGTTCATCAATTGTGGACTGACCAACGTAATACCCAGCACGATCCCTAAGATCTCACTGCCACCGAGTTTGCGCACGGTCGCCCAGCACACACCGACAGGCAGGAAGTGGAAAATGGCTTCACCAATCAGCCACAGGAAGGAGTGCGCCATCGCCCAGAACTGGCTGATCTCGGTCAGGCTCTTGCCATCGAACATCTTGATGTCGCCAATGACATTACGGAAACCTAAGATCAAACCACCGGTAATAATGGCCGGCAGCAATGGCACAAAGATTTCAGCTAAGTGGGAAATTGAGCGTTCCAGCACACTCATATTCTGGCGCGCTGCTACTTTTGCTGCTTCTTTACTGGCACCATCGACACCGGTTTCTGCGATGAGTTGTTTGTAAAATTCATCCACTTCGGTACCAATGACTACCTGAAATTGGCCTGCATTGGTAAAACAACCTTTGACGGATGGAATCGTTTCTATGGCTTTGATATCGGCCTGTGCGGTGTTTTTCAGCACAAAACGCAGCCGGGTCAGGCAGTGGCTGACGGTGGCAATATTATCTTTGCCGCCGACCAGACTGATCAGACGAGTAACGTCCTGAGAGAATGATTTGCTCATGTGTGTCCCCTGGTGAACAAAACCGTCGTTCCATGATGGAAGATGGCTTAAGTATAGTTGGTAACGTTCCCAATAAGTATGCAGAGGATTAATTAAAACACAAAAGGGAACGTTCCCAATTTGCGTGATTGTTCACAGATCCAGCGTTGGATCCAGATCTGTGGCGTGAGGGGATATTTAGTTTTGCTGTCGTTTGACGCTGTTTAGCTATGCGAAGGGGCTATTTGCGCACAAGGTTCGGCGTCTTGTTCCAACTGCAATAAGAGCTGTTCAGCGGCGAGGCGACCAGCTTGTTTATAGCCCGGATCGATGGATTGCACCTGTGGAAACAGAAAATGCAGCAGCGGATTATTTCCCACCCCGGTGAGTTTCACATCGTGACGTTGCTGTTCTTGCAGATACTTCGCGGCACCCAGCGCCAGTGTGTCAGTGGCACAAACTACCGCATCAGTGATAGGGGTTAGCAGTTTGGCGGTCAGGTCGTAGCCACTTTGTACATCTAAGCTGCCAGTTAAGTAACGGCAAGGCAGTTGTTGCTGAGCGCAAAATTGCTGGTAGGCTTGCAAACGTAAGGCACCGGTGGTCGCATCGCTGGGGTCAACACCGATAAAGTCGATGTGACGACTGCCATCGGCATACAGCTGCTGCAAGATCCGTCCGATCGCACCTTGATCGTCATAACAAACGGAAGCCATCTGTGGCCAATCGCGCGCCATGAGAACCAGCTTGTTTTGCCATGGGCGCAGTTGTTCCAGATCCAATGCACTGAAGGCAAATAAGATCACACCATCGACACCGCGGCGGGCTAAGAGCGCCAGATGCTCATCGACTTTCTGTGGGTCGAATTCACTTTCCATCAGCATGGCGTCATAACCACGCGCATAGAGGATTTCGAGCATGCCTCGCACGGCACGATTTTCAGAGGCTGAGTCGAGGCGTGACACGATAATGCCGACTAAGCGAGCACTGTTGGTGCGCATGGCGCGAGCCGATTTGCTGGGTTCGAAACCATGTTCCCGGATCACAGCTTCCACCCGATCGCGGGTTTGTGGATTGACGTTCGGGTCTTGGTTCAGCACCCGTGACACGGTGGATTTACCCACGCCGCTCAGTTTGGCGATATCAAGAATAGTAAGGCGTTTAGTCATAACAGGCCGAGAAAACTCACTTTGTAGTATTGTTCGGATTTTTCCCCGCTTAGGCAAGCAAGCAAATCCAGAATTGCCTGATTCAGGTGGTTCTCAGCAAATTAGCCGCAGAAATGGGAATCCGGTTTGTGATCCTCTCGGCAGTTATTTATGCTGGTGACAGTAACCGCTAACCATTCGGCCACATCGTGCCGGAATTTGAGGACGAGCTTATTATGTTTATTGGTAATTTACAGCAATTGGATGACTGTCTGCTGCATCCGCTGATTGCGACCGTGTTACGTGATTTTGTGGCCACGAATGCCGATGTCTTGGCACTACCGAAAGGCAAAACAGATCTGACGGTGCCAGCGCAATTTGTACCCGCAGAATTGCCGCAAGACCCGCTGTTTATGATCGTATCGATGGATACCTCACAGCTGGTCATCGAACGTCGCGCTGAGTTCCATGATACTTACCTCGACATTCAGTTGTTATTGTCTGGCGAAGAGTGGATTGGTTGTGGACCACATGCGATTACGTTGGATCGCAGTGATAATCCGCATCCTGATCTTTATTTTATGGATGAGCCATCGACCAGCTATATTGGTTTGCAGCCAGGCGATTTTGTGGTGATTGCGCCGGGTGAATTACATACCCCGTTATGCACCCTGACTGAACCGGGTGAGCTGCGTAAGATCGTGTTTAAGGTACATAAAGCGTTGTTATCCCCATCGGCGTGACCTTGAGGAGGCGGTATGCCTGCGTTTCAACTGATTATTGGCAATAAAAATTATTCATCCTGGTCGCTACGACCGTGGTTATTGTTGCGTAAATTAAGCGTTAGCTTCGAAGAAACTCAGGTCTTACTGCAAACGGAAGACTTTAAACAGCAAGTCATGCGTTTTTCCCCGGTCGCCAAAGTGCCGGTGTTGCTGGATGGCGATCTGGCAATATGGGATTCACTGGCGATTGCAGAATATCTGGCCGAACAGTACCCACAGGCATGGCCGCGCGATCCGGCGGCGCGTGCGTTTGCCCGCTCGATCAGTGCCGAAATGCACTCTGGTTTTATGAGCCTGCGTAGTCAGATGCCGATGAATTGCCGCGCAACCGGTCGTGAAATCGTTGGCGATGAAGCATTAGCACGCGATATCGAACGTATTCAGGCGATCTGGACGGAATGTCGTCTGCGTTATGGTGAGTCTGGCCCATGGTTATTTGGTGAGTTCACCATTGCTGATGCGATGTTTGCGCCCGTAGTGTTCCGTTTTAATACCTATGGTGTCGACTGCCAAGGTCTTGCGGCTGAGTATATGCAAACGGTATTGCATGACGCCGATGTGCAAGCCTGGTTACATGCCGCGCAGCAGGAACAGGCCACGATCATGAGTTATGAGATCGGGCTGACTGCGCAGTAACGGATTATACGGGATAAAAAAAGCGCCTTGCGGCGCTTTTTGTTTTTGGCTGGAATTACGCCTGCAAGGCCTGATTCAGATCGTCCAGAATGTCTTCAATTGCTTCAATACCAACCGACAGACGGATCATTTCTGGTTTCACACCGGCTTTAGCTTGTTCTTCCTCGGTCATCTGACGATGCGTGGTGGAAGCGGGGTGACACGCTAGTGATTTCGCATCACCAATATTCACCAGACGTTTGAAGATTTTCAGCGCATCGTAGAAACGCACACCGGCTTCGTAACCCTCTTTCAGACCAAAAGAGAGGATGGCGGATGGGGTGCCGTTCATGTATTTCTGTGCCAGTGCATGATGCGGATGATCCGGTAAACCGGCATAACTCACCCACGCCACTTTGTCGTGATTTTGCAGATATTCCGCTACTTTACGGGCATTTTCTACGTGACGTTCCATGCGCAGCGACAGTGTTTCCAACCCTTGCAGCAGCAGGAAGGCATTCATTGGTGACAATGTGGAACCAGTGTTGCGCAATGGCACGGTACGCGCACGCGCGATAAAAGCCGCCGGGCCGAAGGCTTCGTTGTACACGACGCCATGGTAAGCCGCTTCTGGCTGGCTGAATTGTGGGAAACGTTCGGCATGTTCAGCCCAAGGGAATTTACCGGAATCGACGATCACGCCACCCAGCGAGTTACCGTGGCCACCCACATATTTGGTGATGGAGTGCACGACAATGTCGGCACCGAACTGAATCGGTTTACAAAGCACCGGAGAGGCAACGGTGTTATCGACCACCAGCGGTACGCCTTGCGCGTGTGCAACACGAGCCAACCCTTCCAGATCAACAATGTTACCGGCCGGGTTACCGATACTTTCGCAATACACCGCTTTCGTCTTGTCATCGATCAGCTCGGCAATTGCTTCTGGCGAATCATCACGAGCAAAACGCACTTCAACCCCAAAACTTGGCAGCATGTGCGCGAACAGCGTGTAGGTGCCGCCATACAGCTGTGGTGTCGATACGATGTTATCACCAACACGAGTCAGAGTTTGCAGTGCGTAGTTGATGGCTGCACTGCCAGCCGATGTCACTAAGCCTGCGATCCCACCTTCCAAGGCTGCCAGACGTTGTTCCAGCACATCGTTGGTTGGGTTCATGATACGGGTGTAGATGTTGCCGGGCACGGCCAGGTTAAACAGATCTGCGCCATGTTGCGCGTTATCGAATTCGTAAGCGACGGTTTGATAAATCGGTACCGCGACTGCTTTGGTGGTTGGGTCATTCTGGAAGCCATGATGCAGCGCCAGTGTTGCGTCTTTCATGAGAAGTCGTCCTTGTCGCAAGAGAATGAAATGGAGTTCAATCTAACTGGAGCGATTCGGTGCTGTAAAGTTATCAATGTGGGATATGTTATGCCGGCGGCAAATAAACGAGCTACCGGAAGCAGCGGTGATCCCGCCATTTCCGGTAGTCTGTATTGAACTAAAAAATGCTTAGATTTTAATAACTACCCGACCGGTGATCTGACCATCCATGATCTTTGCAGCGGCTTCTGGCGCTTCTTCCAGAATGATCTCTTCACAGGCGTGATCATAGAAACTGGCTGGTAACAGTTGTGCCAGTTGTTGCCAGGCTTGCTGACGACGTTCAAATGGACACATCACCGAATCGACACCTTGCAGTCGCACGTTGCGCAATATAAACGGCATCACGGTTGCTGGCAGATCGAAACCACCCGCCAGACCACAGGCTGCCACGGCACCACCGTAATTCATCTGCGACAAGATTTTCGCCAGCACTGAGCTACCGACAGTATCGACAGCACCAGCCCAGAGTTGTTTGTCCAATGCACGGATCGGGGTCAGCAATTCATCGCGGGTGATCACCTGTTTCGCACCCAGTTGCAATAACAGCTCTCGATTTGATTCGCGTCCGGTAGCGGCGATCACGCGGTAGCCTTTAGCGGCCAGCAAACTGACAGCGACGCTACCCACGCCACCGCTGGCGCCAGTGATTAAAATATCGCCTTGTTCCGGCGTAATACCGGCTTCTTCCAACGCCATAACACACAACATGGCGGTCAGCCCGGCGGTACCAATTTGCATGGCTTGCAGCGCGGTTAAACCAGTCGTTAATGGCACCAGCCAGTCAGCATTAACTCGCGCTTTTTCTGCCATGCCACCCCAGTGGCCTTCACCCACCCCCCAACCGGTCAGTACGACCTCGTCACCGGCTTTATAGCGAGCATCGGTTGATTCCAGCACCTGACCGGCGAAATCAATGCCCGGTACCATCGGCCATTGGCGCACGATTTTACCTTTTCCGGTGATCGCGAGGCCATCTTTGTAGTTCAGCGAAGAGTATTTAACCGCCACAGTTACATCACCGGCCGGTAGCTGGCTGTCATCCAGTTGTTCAATCGAGGCAATCGTTTGCTTATCTTGTTGTTGTAACAGTAAGGCTTTAAACATTTTTATCTCCTGATACTGGCGCTTCTTCAACAGAAGTCGGCGCGGGAATATTTTGCGGGATGTGTCGGAAAATTAGGGTGGCCAGCATGCTGAGACAACCGACCGTAATGTAGGTGGCATGGAAGGCGCTGATAATTTCCTGTTGTTGCAAGCTGGTGGCTTGTAGGTTGTGTAGCGAAACATCCGCGCCATAAAACCATGAAAATAGGGTGGCAGAGATGGCGACGCCCAGACTCATCGACAGTTGCATGACCACGGACAACAGACTATTACCGCTGCTGGCTTCTTCCCGTTCCAATTTGCTTAATGTCAGCGTATTCATTGCGGTGAATTGCAGGGAATTGAGCACGCCCAATAACGCCAGATACAGCAAAAGTAATACATATGGTGTGGCGGTGTTGACGGTGGCAAACCCGGTGATCAGCGCGCCGAGTAGCAAGGTGTTCATCATCAATACCGGGCGATAGCCAAAACGCAGCACCACCCAATTCGCCAGCAGCTTGGTGCTCATGGCACCGAGTGCAATCGGCATCATGGTTAAGCCGGCCTGCGTGGGGCTGAAACCGAGCGCGACTTGTAAAAAGAGCGGAGTCAGAAAGGGTAATGCGCCACTGCCCAGACGCGCGATCAAATTGCCGGAGATCCCGATGCGGAAACTGGATATTCCGAACAAGGCCCGACTGAACAGGGCATGTGGGTGGCGTTGGCTGTGCCAGAAGTAGGCATACAGGGCGAACAGGCCCGGAATCGCCAGTAACAGAAATGCCGAGAAGGTTGCACCGGCCTCGCCAAGTCGTTGAATAGCGATCGATAACAGTACGATACCACTGCTAAAGCACAGATAGCCTTTCCAGTCGAAGGCGGCGGTGTGTTCTCTGATATTGGGCATGAAGAAAAATGCCAGAATACAGCCGACTAGCCCGATGGGCAGATTGATTAAAAATATCCATGGCCAGGAGGCATGTTGTACCAGTAAGCCACCAAGCAATGGCCCGAGTAATGGGCCAATCAGTCCGGGGATCACCACCATCGACATCGCCCGCAGGAATTCTTCTTTGGGGAATACACGTAAGATGGCCAGTCGCCCGACCGGCACCATTAAGGCGCCGCCAATGCCTTGTATGATCCGCGCGATAACCATCTGGGATAACGAGGTTGATTCCGCGCAAAACAGCGAACCGGCAGCGAATAAAACAATCGAGAACAGGAACACATTCCGGGTACCGAAACGATCGGCCAGCCAGCCGGAAGCCGGGATCAGCATGGCAACGGTCAGCATATAACTGATAATCGCCGCCTGCATTTGTAACGGGCTTTCGTGAAAGTCGGCGGCAATAGCGGGGAGCGCGGTATTGAGAATGGTGCCGTCGAGCGTCTGCATAAAGAACCCGACGGCAGCGAGCCAGGGGAGGATGCGTTTTTCTTTAGCTGTGACCGGGTATTTCGTCAAAACGCACCTCGTGTTGGTTTACTGCTTAACGTGTTTTGCCACCGTGGAAGATTTTTTCCAGCCGCACTTGTAGCATTTCCAGAATGAACGAAAGGATCCAGTAAATCACTGCAGCGGTGATCAACATCTCCATATACCGGTACGCGGAACGCCCGTAACTTTGTGCCAGAAACATGATTTCCCACAGCCCCATCACTGAGACCAGCGAGGAATCTTTCAGCATCGCGATGAACATTGCCATGCTCGGCGGGATCGCCACTTTCATCGATTGCGGCAGGATCACTTTCCAGAAGATCTGATATTTTTTCAGGCCCAGCGCCATCGCGGCTTCCCACTGGCCTTTATCGATAACGACAATGGCTGAGCGGAAAATTTCACTTAAGTACGCGCCATAACACAGCGCCAGCGCAATGATCCCCGATGGGATCGCGGTCGGTACCGGGCCGATCTGCGGTAAGCCCTGATAAATCAGTAATACCTGCAATAACAGCGGGGTACCACGGAAAAATGAGGTGTAAAACGTCGAAATACCATACGCCAGCGGGTTTAGGCTCAGACGACCCAATGCAGCCAGTAAACCGAGGAGAACGGAAGCCAGCATTGCCAGTACACAGACATAAATCGTCAGTGGTACCCCCTGAATAAAGCCGTCAGGAGAGAGGTGCAGGCCAGTCAAGTAGGGCAGTTTTTCCCAGACATAGCTCATGTCCAGATCGAATTTGGCGATAAACCATACGAAGCCGATCATCAGCGCCAGCCAGACCAGCAGGACTTGCCACTTAAATTTGCTGGTCATGATGGTGTTGCGGTTCAATGAGAAATCCTTTCAGGTGGAATCAGAAAGACGCTAGTTTAGCGAAATGCGTCACAAAATGCAGTCTGCTAAGCAGAAACAAGGGCGAAAACTCGCCCTTGCTGAAGGTTTTTACTATTTACTGCGCTTAACGGGAGATGTCGGAACCGATCCATTTAACCGAGATCTGTTTCAGGGTGCCGTCTTTACGCATGTCATCGAAGATTTTTACGACAGTGTCGTGCCACTCTTTGTCGCCCTTGTCAGTTGCGATCCAGTTTGGATCTTCATACAACGCATCGCCGACCAGTTTGAATTTACCCGGTGTTTTCTTGATACGTTCATTGGCGGTAACCAGATTAGACACCAGACCGTCAATACGTTTGCCAGCACCTAAAGCCAGATCTTGATAGGCCAGATCTTCACTGCCATATGGCATCACTTGTACGCTGTTGAATGGATACTGTATTGGTTTCGCTCCGTAACCTTCTACTTTTAAGGTTTTCATCAGGAAGCGTTCATAAGAACCACCTTGCTGGGCGGCGATTTTTTTGCCTTCCATGTCAGTAACTTTAGTCAACGAATTGCCGTTGACGGAAGTAACCAGCACGGCTGGCGAGCTGTAGTAATGGGTCACGAAATCCAGTGAACGTGCACGTTGTGCATCCGGCGTCATTGAGCAGATACAGATATCCCAACGGCCACGCCAGTTACCAGACGTGATCACTTCCCACGCTGGCGTTTCGATTTTAACTTTAACGCCTAAACGTTTTGCAAATTCTTTGGTCAGATCGACATCCATGCCATCCATTTCATTTTTGTCATTCAGAAATGAATACGGTGGATACGCTTGATCCATCACGCCGACCAGCTCACCGTTCTTTTTGATACGATCCAATGTTTCACCTGCAATGGCGGCATGGCTAATTGCCATCGCGCCAGCCAGAACGACTAAACGACGTAGTGTTTTGCTTTGCATGATTGTTCCCTCAAAGTGACCAAACCTACATAATCGAAGATGGTCTGGCAGAAGGCAATAGTAAAATGCAGAAAAGAAGAATAATTACGCAGCGCGCCACAGACGTCGCATGCGCGGCACGTCTGTGGCGAACAACTTATTGCGTGGTAATGTCAGAACCGATCCATTTCAGCGAGATTTTCTTTAACGTACCGTCTTTATGCAGGTCGTTAATAATGGTTTTAATCGTGTCATTCCATTCCTGATCGCCTTTATCCACGGCAACCCAGTTTGGCTCTTCATACAAAGGTGCGCCGACGATCTTGAATTTGCCGCTGGTGGCCTGAATACGTTTATTTGCCGTTACTAGATTAGCCACGATACCGTCGATGCGTTTTCCTGCTCCCAAGCCGAGATCCTGATAGGCCAGATCTTCACTGCTGTACGGCGTGGGTTGCACTTGTTTAAATGGATATTGAATTGGTTTGGCACCGTAACCAATCACCAAATCTTTTTGTAAATAACGCTCGTAAGAAGAGCCTTGCTCGATGCCAATACGTTTACCTTCGATGTCACTGACGCTATTGATGCTGCTACCCGTCGCGTTAGTGACCAGCACTGCCGGTGAGCTGTAATACGGCGCAACGAAATCGAGCCCTTTAGCTTTTTTCTCATCCGGTGTCATTGAGCAGATGCAGATATCCCAACGACCCCGCCAGTGCCCGGCGGCAATCACTTCCCATGACGGCGTTTCGATTTTGCTTTTTACACCCAGACGTTTGGCGACTTCTTTGACTACATCCACGTCAAAGCCATCTTCTTCATTTTTATCATTCAGGAAGGAATAAGGTGGGTAGCTTTGATCCATCACGGCAATTAATTCACCGTTCTTTTTAACGCGATCCAATGTTTCACCTGCAGTAGCGGTGTGGCTAAGTACGATGGTAGCTAACAGGCTGAGACTTAATGTGGTTTTGCCTAACATCATTGTTCCTTCAATGTAAGATAGTTTTGCGTGCGCCAGATGTATCAGAAAAACCGGCAGGGGCTTACTAAGATATTTGTATATCTATTTTCATATTTCGCAATAGGTTATAACTAACACGCATGAAAGAATGGTATATCGAACTATATAATCGGGTTTAAGCCGAGTTTTCCGGTGGATAAAACAAAAGGAGTTGTGGCGTGAATAAAGTGCAAATTCTTGATGGTGGTATGGGACGTGAGTTAAAACGCATTGGCGCACCGTTCCAGCAACCAGAGTGGTCCGCGTTGGCTTTATTAGAGGCGCCGCAATACGTTTCGCAAGCGCATAATGCGTTTATTGCCAGTGGTGCCGATATCATTACCACCAACAGCTATGCGGTGGTGCCGTTTCATATTGGCGAACTACGCTTTACCGAGCGTGGGCATGAACTGGCAACATTGGCCGCCGAAATTGCGCGTAAATGTGCGGATCATGCTTCGCATCCGGTTAAGGTCGCAGGTTCTTTGTCGCCAGTGTTGGGCTCTTACCGCCCGGATCTGTTTCAGCTGGAAGCGGCACTGCGTATCTATCGGGTGTTGATCACAGCACAAGAAACCTTTGTTGATCACTGGCTGGCGGAAACGCAAAGTTCGATCGCCGAGATTAAAGCCGTGCGTCAGGCGTTGGGCGAGAACAGCAAACCGCTGTGGGTCTCTTTTACTTTGGATGACGAACCGGTTGGCGGTGCTGCTTTACTGCGCTCTGGTGAAACGGTTACTGACGCGGTTGCTGCGGCAATTGAGTTAAATGTTTCAGCCGTGCTGTTTAATTGCAGTCAGCCGGAAGTGATGTCAGCAGCGGTGCGGGATGCGGTGGCGGAAATCAAACGCCAGGGCAAAGAAATTCCGGTCGGTGTGTATGCCAACGCGTTTCCGGCACAATCAAAAGAGGCGGAAGCCAATGCCGAATTGGATGAGATCCGTGCTGATTTAGGGCCGGATGCCTATCTGGTTTGGGCGCAAAAATGGGTTGAACTTGGCGCATCCATTATTGGTGGTTGCTGCGGGATCACGCCTGATCACATAACCAAATTAACCGAACAGCTGAAATAAATTATGACTCTGCCAGACCCTGGATTGGGTCTGGCAAATTATTCGGGAGTGGTTAACTCACAGCTTTGGTGAGCTGCTGGCGTTGTGCCAACGCTGGGAAATATTTCATCCACAGCGCCACAATCAACAGCGTTCCTATTCCACCTACAACCACGGCTGGTACGACCCCCCACCAAGCAGCGGTGACGCCCGATTCAAATTCCCCTAACTGATTTGATGCGCCGATGAAGATAAAATTCACGGCACTGACGCGACCACGCATTTCATCCGGCGTTTCCAACTGAATCAAAGACGAGCGGATCACCACGCTGACCATATCGGAGGCACCTAATACCAGTAACGCGGCAAAAGAGAGCAGAAATGATTCGGACAAGCCGAAAATGATGGTTGCAACCCCAAAAGTGGCCACCGCTGCAAACATTATTTTCCCCGCATGGTTACGGATCGCGTAGCGGGCTAACAGCAATGACATCACTACGGCACCGACCGATGGTGCGGCGCGTAATAATCCCAAACCCCATGGGCCAGTATTTAAAATATCACGAGCAAAAATCGGTAACAGCGCCGTCGCACCGCCGAGTAACACCGAAAACAGATCAAGCGAAATGGCACCCAACACTACCGGGTTTTGGCGGATATAACTAAAACCAGCAAACACCGAACGCAGCGTTGGTGGTTCACGATGCACGACTTTGGCTGGTTTAGGGATCAACGACATGGCCACACTGGCGAGTAAAAAACTCACTGCACTACACCAATACACCATTTCTGGCTGCAACGCATACAACAAGCCGCCCAAGGCCGGGCCGATGATCACCGAGGCTTCACGCAATGAGCTGTTTAATGCCAGGGCGCGGGGCAGACTGCTGTTATCAATCAGGCTCGGTAACAACGCCTGCTGGGCTGGGGATTCAAATGCTCGTGTCGCACCGAGTAAAAAGGCACAGGCAAAAATGCCATGGATGGCGATCCAATCCTGCCAGCTACCGAAGGCCAATATGCCAACTAACACGCCTTGCAGTAAGCGGGTCATCATCACGATCAGCCGGCGGTCATAACGATCCGCAACATGACCGACCACCAGTGTTAGCAGAAATTGCGGGGTGAACTGCATTAATCCAATCAGGCCCAGACTCATGGCGCTGTGGGTCAGATCATAAACCTGCCAGCCAACCGCGACGACCAACATCTGGTAGGCGAGGGAAGAGAGCGCCATGCTACTTAAGAAATGAATAAATGCGGGTTGCTGTAATGAACCGGATGACATGTCAAAGCCCGGGTAAGATAGAGGAATATTTATCTTACCTGTTCAGGCTATGGGGAAAAGTATTTTGTTACGCGTAACGACGGGTTTCAGTCTGTTTAGGCGCGGAATGATCAGGTACGGAATAGCACTTTTATGATGTGGTAACCGAAGCGGGTTTTCACCGGGCCGAACGGTTTCATCACTTCGCAGGAAAAGACAGCTTTATCAAATGCCGGCACCATATCGCCTTTTTTAAACTCCCCCAGATCGCCACCGCGTTTTTTCGATGGGCAGGTGGAATATTTCTTCGCCAGCTGCTGGAAGTTTGCACCAGCAGCGAGTTGTTTCATCAGGTCTAATGCCTGAGCTTCATGTTTTACCAGAATATGCAGCGCGCAAGCAGTTTGGGCCATGGTTGAAAGATCTCAGTTGGTGAAAGGGCGAGGATTATATCGAACAGCGTTGAATTTTCCAGCAGCAAGGCGTTAACGATCGTCACTAACGCCTCGCACGTAGGTATGGTTACGGCATGGTGAGCCAATTGTCTCCAGCAAATCGCAGCTCTAATAAGCTATTCGGATCCGGCTGTGGTTGGTTACTGGCTACCGGACGAGCAGGATAACTAGTGCCATCATGTTCCAGCGTTAAAAAGGTATTCGCTTGCTCGGTGGATGGTACGAGCAGATCGTACCAACCGTTATGTGCTGATGGGGCGACCATCACACTGCCACTAAAACCTTCCAGGCGGCCCACTTGCTGGAACTGCCCGTCTTTACCTTGTAACACCAACCAGACACAGCCAGATTTATCGCACCAGTTCATCTCCACTAACGCATCCACTGCACCATCACCGTTAAGATCAGCTTTTACATAGCGATATTGCGTGCCGGTTGCTTGACTACCGCCACTTTGTAAGAAGTTTTGTAATGCCTGTTCAATCGCAGCATCGGGTTGGGTTGAGGCTTGCAGCATGCCAGCAGAAAAACTGGCCATTACCGGTGATGAGCTGTTGGCGGCTGCTGGCTGAGCCGGAGCAGCATTTGTGCTGACCGCGGCACTGGTGGCATTCGCTGCAGAGGCGCCGGTGATCACGGTTTCATTCTGCGCAAAGCTGTTTTCACCTACCGGTGTTTCGCTGGTGGCCGGTGGCGCAACAATCACGGCACCGTTATTGCTCGCCAGATTGGCTGCACCAGTTGCAATCGCCCCAGTGTCGCCGCTAATTTTTGCTTTCAGTACTAATGGTTTATCGAAATATGCTTTGCCGGCATCCAATTCCCGATAATCGGCGCTCAGCGTGTCACCATTCCAATGAAATGGAATGCTTTCGTTGGTATCCATGCCCATACGCTGGTTGAACATCACCCGGATGGTTTGGTCTTGCTGCGGCTGCCAGACGCCGTCATAGGTAACTTCCGGGCCGACTTCCCGCGTGTAAACCAGTTTGGCCTGATAGTTACTTTCCAGTGTCAGGCTGGCATCGGCTTTTTGTGCGTCATCATGTCCTGACCAGTCGTGCGCCGGTTGTTGTTGCGTTAGCGATTGCCCTTGTTCACCACAGCCAGACAATGTCTGTCCATCATCCAGTTGTAACGTGACGGCGTAACCCAGCCAATGCTGGCTGGCACCTTCCTGGCAATAACCGGGTTGCAGACTGATCGTCGCTTTTTTACCGCTGGCATTCCGTAAGGCCAGTTGTAATGGCTGCTCCGCCGGATGACTGACTTCATCCAACTGATAGCTTTCGACGCCATTAGGGGTGGTTAGCGAAGCTTGTTGTCCATCCAGCACCAGTGACCAGAATGGTTGGTCACTGCCGGCTTTCAGCAGATAGTTCTCGTTGGTGTTTTGACAGAGACTCTGTTCAGTGGTGATGTGTGAAACCTGATCGGCTTCCAGTCGAAATGGTGCACCACGGCTTTCACCAGCAGCAAGATGACCGCTCAGGCTGGCTTGTAAACTTTGCGGGGAACCCAGCTGTTGCCATTGTTGCCAGAAATTATCGTCTACCAGCAGCTGCCATTGCTGTTTGCTGCCACACGGGGTAAACAGCGCTTGCTCACCCTGACGTTGGATAGTGCCGGTAAACAGTGGGGATAATTCTTTTTGCAGTTTGGTCTGCATGTCAGAGGAAGCTGTCGCTTTGGGCGTGGTTCCTGACGGTGCGGAGGTATTACTGCATCCCGCCAGTGCGAGCAGCAGACCAGACAAAACAAAACGTGACAGCGGCATAGAGGGTTCCGTACAGAAAATATTCTGTCCAGTTTATACGATCTTGCGTTTATTCGCCGCTGAGCACGCGATAAAAACTATTCCGCCAGTAACAAACGTTGTAAATATTCAGCGACACCATCTTCATCATTCACACCGGCACGAGGCAGATCCGGCAGGGCTAATTTCAGACGGTCATGCGCATTCCCCATTACCACACCGTGACCGACGATCGATAACATTTCGTAGTCGTTCATGCCATCACCAAAGGCAATCGCGGAACTTAAAGGAATATCATGCTGTTCCAGAATAGAGGAGATTGCCGCACCTTTGTTTACCCCTAACGCCATCACTTCGAGGCAATCAGGTTGGGAAAAGGCGATACTTAACTGACCGGCATAACGTTCCAGCAGGGTGTTTTCCAACTCTAACAACGGTTCGTGTTCGGCAGTGAAAAAGTACTTATTGATACTGCTTTTATCTAAGGTCACCAGATCGGTTTTGGTATAACAAAAACCAGTATCTTTATGATATTCCAAATATTCCGGCATATCTTTGTTAGTAAACCACGCTTCTGGTGTATAGAGATTTACCGCAATTTCTGGATCAGGCAGCGGTAACTCAGATAATTCTTGGGCAATGTCGACCGGCAGGGTGCGGTTGTAGATGATTTGATCTTGTTTATCCGTGACTACGGCACCATTCGAGGTTACCAGATAGATATCCAGCCCTAATGCATTACGGATGGCTTTCACATCAATATGATGGCGTCCGGTTGCTACGACAAACTTAGTGCCTTCAGCAACCATTTTCTTCAGCACCTTACGAGTATGCGGAGAAACCTGATGCTGGTTATTGAGCAGCGTACCATCCAGATCAGAGATAACGACTTTGTACATGGGAAAACCTCGTTACAGCAGAGAAGAGAGCGGAAGAGAGAACGATCACAGTATAGCTAAAGTCTGATAAACCGGCATTAACATTCATTCAAAGTGTTATTTATTTCAAATGAAGGGTGGGGCACCGATAGCTTACACTACCGGTGGTGTAATCGGGTTTATGACGACTCTTTACTGCGGATCTTATTGGTGGTGCGGTTGACGCGTAACACATCCGGCATGACACGAATTTTGCGCATGATATTCGCCAGATGCACACGATGTTTGGTGGTGATCAGCAAGTTGACCTGATACACCCGCGCATCTTTTTCTTCGGTGCTGATGCTGTGAATATTGGCACCCGTCGCCGCAATGACATTGGCGAGTTGCGCCAACACACCCTGATGGTTCACCACTTCCACCACAATACTGGTACGGAACTCCTGTTCGCCTAATTGCTCCATATCCCATTGTACTGGCTGGTATTTATCGGGTTCACGGTTATAACCGCGCAGGTTCGGACAGCTTTCCTGATGCACAACCAAGCCTTTGCCGGGGCTGATATGTGCAATAATGGCATCGCCAGGGATCGGGCGACAACAGTTGGCAAACGTTACCAGCATGCCACCAGAACCACGGATGGGCAGTTTGCGATGGGTGGACGATGACTTCTTCTCTTTTTCCGGCTCTTGCTCATGCTGACCGAGCAAACGGCGTGCAATGACCACACTCATCTGATTGCCAAGGCCGATATCCGCCAATAAACCCTCTAACGAGTCATGGCGGGTGTCGTGTAATACCTGACGCAGATTTTCTGCTGGCATGTCTTCAATTTTCTTGCCGCCCAGCGAGTGGCTGAGCAGACGGCGCCCCAGAATGATCGACTCTTCCGCACGCAGGTTTTTCAGGAACTGGCGGATTTTGGTGCGCGCTCGCGAGGTGACCACAAAGTTAAGCCACGCGGCATTCGGGCGTGCTCCCGGTGCGGTAATGATTTCCACGGTTTGCCCGGAAGTCAGCGGGCGACTGAGAGGGAACGGCTGGCGTTCCACGCGCGCACCGACACAACTGTTGCCGATATCCGTGTGTACTGCATACGCAAAATCGACCGGCGTAGCATTAGTCGGTAATTCCAGAATCCGACCTTCCGGTGTAAACACATAAATCTCATCGGGAAAGAGATCGGTTTTCACACTCTCTATAAATTCAAAGGAACTGCCGGCACTTTGCTGTAATTCCAATAAGTTTTTCATCCAGCGTTGTGCACGGATCTGCGCGGTACTGCTGGTGGCGTCACCATTGGTTTTATACACCCAATGTGCGGCAACCCCTTTATCCGCCATCTGCTCCATATACTCGGTACGGATCTGGATCTCGACCGGTACACCATGCGGGCCGACCAGTGAGGTATGCAATGACTGGTAACCGTTGGTTTTTGGAATGGCGATATAATCTTTGAAACGACCGGGGCGAGGTTTATACAAACTGTGCATCTGACCGAGCACGCGGTAACAGGTGTCAATGTCATCGACAATTACGCGGAACGCGTAGATATCCATGACCTCATAAAAACGCAGCTCTTTTTTCACCATCTTGTTATAGATGGAATAGAGGTTCTTTTCCCGGCCGATGACCATGCCTTTAATATGCGCTTCTTGTAAGCGCCCATTCACCGCTTGATAGACTGAGTCGATCACCTCTTTACGATTACCGCGGGCGCGTTTCACCGCTTCCCGCAATATACGTGCGCGCATTGGATAGAGTGCTTCAAAGCCTAACTCTTCCAGCTCGCTTTTTAATGAGTGAATACCTAAGCGATTCGCAATCGGGGAGAAAATTTCCAGCGTTTCGCGGGCGATGCGACGGCGTTTATCCGGGCGTAACGACCCGAGCGTGCGCATGTTGTGTGTGCGGTCGGCGAGCTTGATCAGGATAACGCGAATATCCTGCACCATCGCCATGACCATTTTACGAAAGTTTTCCGCCTGCGCTTCTTTATGATCACGGAATTTCAGTTTATCGAGCTTGGAAACACCATACACCAATTCGGCTACGGCCTGACCAAACTGACTGGCCAATTGATCTTTAGTGATCGGAGTATCTTCAATCACATCGTGCAGCAGTGCGGCCATCAGTGTTTCATGATCGAGATGCATCTCGGCCAGAATACGGGCTACGGCGACTGGATGTGTAATATAAGGCTCACCGCTGGAACGGCTTTGCCCTTCGTGAGCGTCACGCGCGACCAGAAAGGCATCCTGGATCTGGGTCACCTGTTCTTCGGGCAGATAGCTGCTCAATAATGTTTTCAGATCTTCAAACAGATACAAAAGTGACCCCGCTTCACTACTCATCAGCGTAAAACCATATCCCGCAGTTTGCGATTATTCCGCACACTTGTAAATAAAGACAAAAACGGCACCACTAGGGTGCCGTTCGTAATAAGCAATAAACGAATGCTTAGAAACCGTAATCACGGTCCTGAGTCAGCGCGGCAACAGCAGCCAGCTCACTCGCTTCCTGTTGTTGCTGTTCGATACGTTCTTGCGCATCCATGAACTGATTAGAAATCAAACCTTCTTCGATTTCGCGCAATGCGATCACGGTTGGTTTGTCATTTTCTTCATCTACCAACGGATCTTTGCCCTGAACGGCAAGCTGACGAGCGCGGCGAGCGGCCACCAGCACCAAATCAAAGCGGTTGCCAACTTGTTTTACCGCATCTTCAACAGTAACGCGTGCCATAGCAAACTCCCATATAAATCGAGGGTGAAAATTCTACTTGGTTTTAATTTATCCCGCCAGTAGCTGATTGAGCAGATCGGCGTGACAAATAGCCTGCGGACGCAGTTTTGCGCGACCCGCCAGTACAATGGACTGCAATTGTTGCAGTGCCAGTTCGAAATCATCATTGATGATCAGATAGTCATATTCAGGATAATGCGACATTTCCGAAACTGCCTGCGCCATGCGCTTGGCAATCACTTCTTCGCTGTCCTGACCACGACCAATCAAACGTTGTTCCAAAATTGGCAAACTGGGTGGCAACACAAAAATAGATTGTGTGTCACGATACAGTTCGCGGATCTGGCGAGCACCTTGCCAATCGATATCCAGAAAAACATCGATCCCGTTTGCCAGTGCCTGTTCAATCAATTCTTTGGATGTACCGTAGTAATTACCAAATACTTCCGCCCATTCAAAAAAAGCATCACGGGCAATCAGGGCCTGAAATTCTTCTTTGCTGACGAAGTGGTAATGCACGCCATTTTCTTCACCAGGGCGCATTGCCCGTGTGGTATGAGAAACGGAAAGTGCCATTCGGCCATCGCTGTTATAACGGGATAATAACGCCGTTAACAGACTGGATTTTCCTGCGCCGCTGGGCGAGGAAATAATAAACAGGGTACCTGCAGCAGCCATAATGCGCTCCTATCAAGTAACTACAAAATTTATTTACCGGTCGGCATGAAGCTGCGACAGGCTGATAACAAAAAACCCGGCACAAGACCGGGTTTTTCAGAACGCCAGACCAATTACTTGATCTTGCCTTCTTTGTAAATTACATGCTGACGAACAACAGGATCAAATTTTTTGATCTCCATTTTCTCAGGCATGGTGCGCTTGTTCTTGGTCGTAGTGTAGAAGTGACCAGTACCGGCACTGGAGTTCAGACGAATTTTTTCGCGAGCACCTTTAGCCATGATTTATCTCCTTACACTTGTTCGCCACGAGCACGGATATCAGCTAAAACAGCTTCGATACCCAGCTTGTCGATAATACGCATACCCTTCGGTGTTAAACGCAGGGTAACAAAACGCTTCTCGCCTTCAACCCAGAAACGGTGAGATTGCAGGTTAGGCAGGAAACGGCGACGGGTCGCGTTTTTAGCGTGAGAACGATTGTTCCCCACGGTTGGACGCTTACCGGTTACTTGACACACTCTAGACATGTTGTCTCTCCAAAAATCTTACTTCTGCTCGCGCATTTTCTGTTGCCCCGCTGCCGTATAGCAGAGCACATAGATAGAAGGCGGCATTTTATACAGCATCGCCCCGACAAGATCAAGCAAAATGCCCTTGTCAGGTTCGTTTTATAACCATCCGCGTTCGGCAAAGGAGACGGGGTCCCCATCTCCTATCACAAAGTGATCTAGCACTCGCACGTCGATCAGACGCAAAGCGGCGCAAATGCGCTCAGTGATATGGCGATCGGCGTGACTTGGTTCGGCTACGCCTGACGGATGATTATGACAGAGAATGACTGCTGCAGCATTATGTTTTAACACTGCTTGTACGATTTCCCGCGGGTAAACGCTGGCGGCATCAATAGTTCCGAAAAATAATTCGCAAAACTGTAACACTCGATGCTGATTATCCAGCAACAACATGGCAAATACTTCGCGAGGGCGATCGCGTAACTGGGCTTGTAAATAACGGCGAACTAACAACGGGCTAGTTAAAGCATCCCCCCGTTGCAGGCATTCATTCAGATAGCGATTACTCATCTCCAGCACCGCTTGTAGTTGCACATATTTGGCGGGCCCCAGCCCATGCGCCTGACAAAACTGAGCTTGTTCTGCACCGAGCAGTGCGCGTAGCGAACCAAATTCCTGCAACAGCTTTCTCGCCAGTTCAATGGCATTACAACCAGCAACGCCGGTACGCAAAAAGATGGCTAATAATTCCGCATCGCTTAATGCATTGGCACCACGTTGCAGCAGTTTTTCGCGGGGGCGTTCATTTTCCGGCCAGTCACAGATCGCCATGCATTTCCCTATTTTTTATGCAGAAAAGTGTACTTTAAGCGATGTTAATGGTCGTAAATGCCTGTGAACACCGACAGGCATTGTGTACTATCTTGGCCAGTTTTTATGGATCTGGGGTGCGCGCTGATGCAATTGCAAAATAAACGGATCCTGCTCGGTGTAACCGGCGGGATTGCGGCCTATAAGGCAGCAGAAATTGTTCGCCGTCTACGCGAACTCGGCGCGGACGTTCGTGTCGTCATGACCGATGCCGCGAAAGAATTTATTACGCCGCTGACCTTACAGGCGGTATCCGGCCATATCGTGGCTAACAGTATGTTTGATCCGCAAGCGGAAGCGGGAATGGGGCATATTGAGTTGGCGAAATGGGCCGATTTAGTGGTGGTAGCCCCAGCGACAGCCAATGTTATTTCCCGCCTGACCACCGGCATGGGTGATGAGTTACTGACTACGTTATGTCTGGCGAGTACCGCACCGCTAGCGATTGCCCCGGCGATGAATATGCAGATGTATTTGCATGCCGCCACACAAAGTAATTTGCAGGTGCTGGGGCAACGTGGTGTGCAGATCTGGGGGCCGGGTATCGGCAGTCAGGCCTGCGGTGACGTCGGCCCAGGGCGGATGTTAGATCCGCTGGATATCGTGGCAGAAGTGGTGAAATTTTTCCAACCTGCACCGCATTGCGACCTCTCTTTTCTCATTACGGCTGGCCCAACCCGCGAAGCGATCGATCCGGTGCGGTATATCAGTAATCACAGCTCCGGCAAGATGGGTTTTGCGCTGGCTGAAGCTGCCGCCGCTACAGGCGCGAAAGTAACGCTGGTGGCCGGCCCTGTTAATCTGCCAACACCGAAAGGTGTGGTGCGTATTGATGTGGAAAGTGCAGTAGAGATGCAGACTGCAGTTGAAGCACAAGTGGCTGCTCATTCAATTTTTATCGGTTGTGCCGCAGTAGCCGATTACCGGATGGAATCAGTGGCTGCGCAGAAAATGAAGAAACAGGCTGACAGCGATACGCTGACACTCCAGCTGGTAAAAAATCCGGATATTATTGCCGGTGTTGCGGCACGCGCAGATAAACCTTTTGTGGTAGGCTTTGCCGCCGAAACGCAGGATGTAGCCCGTTATGCGTTGGATAAACTGCAGCGTAAGGGGCTGGATATGATCGCGGCAAACGATGTCAGCCGAGCAGAGCAGGGCTTCAATGCCGATCAGAATGCCTTAACTGTGTTCTGGAAAAATGCACAGCAAGAACTGCCACTGGCCAGCAAGCAACAAGTGGCTCAACAACTCATTTCACTCATTATACAGCGCTATCAACATGAAACAGATTGAACTTAAGATCCTCGATGCTCGCATCGGCAACGAATTTCCATTACCTGAATACGCGACACCAGGTTCGGCAGGCTTAGATCTGCGCGCTTGTCTCGATGAATCAGTCGAACTGGTACCCGGTGATACCAAACTGATCCCAACCGGATTAGCCATCCATATCGCTGATCCGAGCCTGTGCGCCACTATTCTGCCTCGTTCTGGTTTAGGTCATAAACACGGTATTGTTTTGGGGAATTTGGTCGGTCTGATCGATTCTGACTATCAAGGTCAGTTGATGGTATCAGTATGGAATCGTGGTAATACCACGTTTACCATTCAGCCTGGTGAGCGCATTGCACAATTAGTATTTATGCCAGTGGTGCAGGCGAGTTTTAACATCGTTGATGAGTTTGATTCGTCAGAACGCGGTGAAGGTGGTTTTGGCTCGTCTGGCCGCCACTAATTTCCTGCTGAGGCAAGTGTAAAGAAGAGTTATGGCTCACTCTTCTTTATGTCATAATTTGTATAGTTTTCGACAAGTTATGTATTGCAGATACAGGCCAGTCGTAACCAGCCCGTATTTTTAAGCACTAAACGCCGTAACTGGCGCGATATGCTTTTACTTTTTCTAAACACTCCGCCATCTCAGGCTGTGTTTCTAAGTAACTAATCAGATCACCCAGCGTGATGATCGCAATGACAGGTGCATTGTAATCTCGTTGCACTTCCTGAATTGCTGACAGTTCACCTTTGCCTTTTTCCTGACGATCTAAAGCAATCAATACACCGGCCAGTTCCGCACCATTAGCATGGATCAGATCCATCGATTCACGAATGGCAGTGCCTGCGGTGATCACGTCGTCAACCAGCATGATGCGGCCTTTTAACGGGCTGCCGACCAAATTGCCGCCTTCACCATGATCTTTGGCTTCTTTGCGGTTAAAGCACCAAGGCACATCCTGATCATGCAATTCAGCTAATTGCACTGCGGTCGCCGAAGCAATCGGGATGCCTTTATACGCCGGCCCGAACAATACGTCGTAGTTGATCGCACTATCAACCAGCGCGGCGGCATAATAACGACCCAGTTTTGCCAGATCCCGGCCAGAGTTAAACAAACCGGCATTAAAGAAATACGGGCTTTTCCGACCTGATTTCAGGGTGAATTCGCCAAATTTAAGAACCTGTTTTTCCAGGGCAAATTCAATAAACTCGCGCTGATATGCCTTCATCGTGATTTCATTCCTTGTTACTTAAAACGTTAAATTAAGCTAATGCCTGATGTTGTTGCTGAATGATTTGCTGAATACCTTGTTTACCCAGTTCCAGTAATTGCATCAGCTCTTCTTGCGAGAACGGCGCACCTTCAGCAGTGCCTTGCACTTCGATCAATTTGCCAGTTTCGGTCATCACCAGATTCATGTCGGTTTCGGCGCTGGAATCTTCGTTATAATCCAGATCGCAAACCGGAACACCGTCATAAATGCCAACAGACACCGCAGCTACCATAAAATTCAGCGGGTTAGTTTTCAGCGTGCCTTTGGCTTGTAACCAGTTCAGCGCATCCACTAACGCCACACAGGCACCAGTAATAGACGCAGTACGAGTGCCACCATCAGCCTGCAATACATCGCAATCCACGGTAATGGTGTGTTCGCCCAGCTTGGTTAAATCAACGGCAGCACGCAGGGAGCGCGCGATCAGGCGTTGAATTTCTAACGTCCGGCCACCTTGTTTACCGGAAGCCGCTTCACGATGCATGCGTGAATGAGTGGAGCGTGGCAGCATGCCGTATTCAGCGGTTACCCAACCCTGGCCTTTTCCTTTCAGAAAACGAGGTACACCTTCGGTAACTGTGGCTGTGCACAGCACTTTAGTGCGACCAAATTCAACCAATACAGAACCTTCAGCATGACAGGTAAATTGACGGGTAATAGTGATAGGGCGTAGTTGTTCCGGCGTTCTTCCGCTTGGACGCATGATGATTCCTGGCTGATTAAATTGCCATGAATTATACGTGATCTATGTCTTCATTGCATGGCTACTGACGCCGTAGTGTGGGATGAGTATAATCGGCCTAATTTCACGCCAATTAAAGAGCACGCCATGATCCATAGTATGACCGGTTACGCCCGCAAAGAATTCAAAGGTGACTGGGGAACGGCAGTCTGGGAAATCCGCTCCGTTAATCAACGTTATCTGGAAACCTACTTCCGCTTGCCGGAATCGTTCCGCAATCTGGAGGCGGTGCTGCGTGAGCGTTTCCGTCAAGGCTTAGAGCGCGGCAAGATTGAATGTAATCTGCGTTTTGAAAGTCAGGTTAGCCAAGGCCAGTTACAAATCAATGAAGTACTGGCGGAACAGCTGATTGATAACGCCTTGTGGGTCATTGATCGTGCCGGGCAGGGGCAGTTAAACCCTGTGGATATTCTGCGCTGGCCGGGCGTTATGGAAGGCGAAGAGCAAGACATGGATGCGCTCAATGTCACGCTGCTCGCGGCATTTGATGAAGTGTTCAAAGATTTCATCGCAGCGCGTCGTTCGGAAGGCGACAAACTGAAAGCCCTGCTGGAACAACGTCTGGAAGGGGTTGCTGTTGAGGCGGCGAAAGTGCGTGAACACATGCCGGCCATCCTGAACTGGCAGCGTCAGCGTTTGTTAGATCGTTTGGCTGAAGCTAAGGTTGAACTGGAAGCGACCCGCGTGGAGCAAGAAATTGTCATGCTGGCGCAAAAAATTGATGTCGCCGAAGAGCTGGATCGTCTGGATATGCACGTCACCGAAACACGTAAAATCATCGGCAAAGGTGGTGCTTGTGGTCGTCGTCTGGATTTCATGATGCAGGAATTCAACCGTGAGTCGAACACGCTGGCTTCTAAATCAATTAATGCGGAAGTGACCCAAGCAGCCGTTGAGCTAAAAGTATTGATTGAGCAGATGAGAGAGCAGATCCAGAACGTAGAATAATGTTTTTCGATGTTTTCAAATGTTTACAGATTCGAATAAGCCTATATATTTATAGGCTTTTTTGTTTTTGTCTGTTTAGTGCTGCATTCGTCTGTGCTATAAATATTGGTACCAAGAGTGGATCCAATTAATCGTTGGTACCCAATCTAACTAAACATTGGTACCAGATCTACTGAGCACTACATGAACAATAAACAGTTGGATAAACTAATTCGAGAAAGAGTAGAAGGTCGCTGGGCTATGGATGGCGGCCTTTATTTTCGGATTTCTTCAAGTGGTACTGCCAGTTGGCAAATTAGATACACCAGTCCGGTTAACCAAAAACGATTGTGGTTCACGCTTGAAGGCGTTTATCCATACACTTCCATTGCACAAGCCAAAGCTGAAGCGGCACAGCTGAAAGTTCAGATCAAATCTGGATTTGATCCTTTGCTGGAAAAAAAACGTGCAGAGCAAGAAACAATTAAGACCGTTAATCATCTGTTTAATGACTGGTTTGAGCATGATGTTGAACGAAGAATCAAAAACACGCAGATTCCCAAACGAATTTATTTTAAAGAAATTGCGCCTTTTATCGGCGATTTAGCCGTAGTCTCTGTTAATCCCAGAGATATCAGAGCTATCCTGCATGCAGTGGCCACCAGCGGCAGAAATGCTGTCGCAAATGATGCATTGAATGTTTGTAAGCAATTATTCAAGCATGCAATAAAGTTAAATTTGATTGATTACAGCCCCGCGCAGGCATTTACGATGTCTGATGCTGGTGGTGCAGAGAAGAGCCGTGAACGATATTTGGAACTCCATGAACTTGAAAAGGTGTTTACAGTATTAAAACAACATCAAATACAGTTCACTCGGGATAACTATCTT
>CALMKU010000099.1 GCA_937866945.1 uncultured Tolumonas sp. | reverse complement strand
CTGGCGATGTTCAGTGTCATCGCCAGTTGTGGCAACACGCTGCGCATATCGCCGTGTAAGGCGACGTGTGCGCTGCGCAGTTTGCCCACTTCGGCGGCATCCACATCCAGATGAATAATCTTCGCATGTGGGGCAAAGGCGGCCAGTTTGCCGGTCACCCGATCATCAAAACGCGCACCGGCAACTACTAATAAGTCAGCTTCCTGCACCACTAAGTTGGCGGCCTTAGTGCCGTGCATGCCCAGCATGCCTAAGAACTGCGGACAGTTCGGGTCGAGTGAGCCAATCCCTTTCAGCGTGGTTACTGATGGCATGGTGGTGAGCGCGGCAAAGTCGCGTAACTCGGCGACAGCGTCAGCAGCAATCACGCCACCACCGACATACAGCACCGGTTTTTTCGCTTCGCTTAACAGCTTGCGAGCGGCGACGATGGCGTCTTGCTCGTCATTTTCATATTGTTCGGCCACTAATTCGATCAGGGTGTCGAGTTCGGCTTTTGCCAGCTGAATGTCTTTCGGTATATCAACCAACACCGGGCCAGGACGACCAGAACGGGCAATACGGAAGGCGTCGGCGACGACCTGACCCAGTTCGTCGACCGATTGCACCATGAACGAGTGTTTGGTGCAGGCCAGTGACAGGCCCAGCACGTCGACTTCCTGAAACGCATCAGTGCCGATCAGCGGCGAGGCGACCTGACCGGTCAGCGCGACCACCGGCACCGAGTCGAGCAGCGCATCGGCCAGACCGGTGATCAGGTTGGTAGCACCCGGGCCGGAGGTGGCGATACAGACACCGACTTTACCGGTAGATCGAGCGTAACCGATAGCGGCCATCGCCGCGCCTTGTTCATGACGACATAACAGGTGAGGAATACCCCCATCGTACAGTGCGTCGTACACTGGCATGATCGCGCCACCCGGATAACCAAAAACCTGGGTAACACCCTGCTGGTGTAATGCTTTGACTAAGTACTGGGCCCCGTTCATTTCCTTGTCCCTTTTTTTGACTGCAAAAATGGCTTAAAAAAAAACCCCCGAGTGGTGTGCTCGGGGGTTTGTGAGTCTTTCCGTCCTGATTAGCGAGTAGCTAATCGCGCCCCGAGCGGTGGAATAATCACCACCACGACCAGGATCACAATAATGCTAATCAGAGACTGAATCTTGCTCATAAAATTCAAAAAATCCGGTTTGTTCCGCAAAAACATGCGGGCGTAACACAGAATTAGCATATTCCTGTGCCGGATAACAAGGCTTTTTTTAAAAATGGGAGCTCAATTATTGAACACATTCCGTTTGCTGCAGGTTGAATAACGGGCCAAAAAACGAAATTCGTAGCGTTTTTAACTACCAAAATGCGTTTTGTTGTTTTAAGGATCACGAAATGTTTTCTCTGTTTAGCGGAATTCACTGATCGATAAAAGAGACTGCGTTGTCATGAGCAGCATGATATTTTTGCTGATGAATAACTGAAGTTGGTGTTGTCTGCCTCCGGGCTGCCATACGTAGTCAATCTGAGGTACCAATGTACAACAAAATAAAATGGGCGTTGATAGCGATGATCCTGAGCAGTGTAGTGAATGCCGCTGAGCGTGATTTTACTCCCTCAGCTCCCGCACCCTCCCGCGTCTTCGGCTGGGTAGAAAAAGCGGTCATATTACCGGGGCATCTGGTGATGAATGCCAAGATGGATACCGGTGCGTTGACGTCGTCTTTAGATGCGAAGGGGCTGACGTCGTTTCAGCGTGATGGTAAGGATTGGGTGCGTTTTGATGTTGAAACGCAGGATGATAATGACAAAGTAATCAGCCAGTCGTTTGAGCGGGAAATTGTGCGTGAAGTGACACTACGTGGCGCTGGTGGTAAAGATGATCGCCCGGTGGTGTTGATGAAAATTTGTATTGGCGATCAGATCTATGAAGAGCAGTTCACACTGCGTGATAGGGGCGAGATGAAATATCCGCTGTTGATCGGTCGCCGTACCATCCAGCATTTAGGGCTGATTGATGTGACACGTCAGTTCACGGTTGAGCCGAAGTGCCCGGCGTGAAAGGCCCCATTTCCTGCCAGTCGAGTTCCGCTTCGATCTGACGGTAGACGTCATCCCCGATGATGCCAGAGCGACGCAGTGAGATGCCCAGCACCACAATAAACGCGGCCTGCTGAATGAAATCCCGGTCGGGGAACTCTGCCGGCAGGGCCGGAGCTGTCAGCTTTTATATGTGACATGGGGTTTCTATCACATATCTTCAATCCGGTTTCTTTGACGGAAGATTATAGTAGTGTTGTGTCTCTCTGAGGTGCTGCTGTAACTGAAGTGGTTTCATACCAATCAGCAACTGCACATCGTGGATAAAATGCGATTGATCACTGAAACCGCGTTAAGGCGATATCCAGCAATGCTTGTTGGGGTTGTAACGCAATTTGCCGCAACGTATGGTGCAGGCGAGCCAGACGTGCAAACCGTTTTGGGGTCAGAGCAAACGCCTGTTTGAAATTCCGCTCCAGATGGCGGTGACTCCAGCCGGTAGCGTCTGCAATAGTTTCAATTCGGTTATTCGGTGCGTAGTAAATCTGTTCCATTAGCCGATCCAGCTTCTGGGCCGTTGCCTGATGGTGATAATTCAACTGTGCCAGCAGAAATCGCTCAATCAGCAGAATTTGTTCCCGCTGGTTCGGGGCTGCCCATAGTTGTTCATTGAGCCGATTGGCTGCTGCGCCCCATAACTCACGTAATGGCGGCATGGCATCTTGCAACTCAATGAAGGGGCGATCAGTGAAATGACGAAGCTGACCATTCTTAAAGCGGATGGCGATAAACCCCAGACTTTCTGATGGCAGAAATTGAGCGGTTTGCTGGCGGGGGCAAACCAGATAACTTTCCGGCAGACGATGCCCGGAAATAAGATCTGGCGGCTGACGATAATGAAAAAAGCATTCACTGCCTGTGCCCGGCATTAACATTGGCAGTGTCGCCATAGCAGGGATATCCCATCCCCAATACCGATCAATAAAGGGGCGCAGTGCTGCAGAGGGCAACTGATGCCAATAATGCGGATCTGTTGTCACCTCATAGCCTCATCATCGTGTTGTTATCGCATTATATTAGCGAAATATTTCATCACCACTTTTAAAACCCAGCCCCGGATGAAAATCAAAGCGCACAGCACCAACGGCTATTTTGCCCTGTACGGCTTGCTTTATACGGGCCAAGCCTTCCGCGCCAAAACCGGCACATAATTCGATCGCTATTATGCCTTCATCCAGTAATGATTTTGCGACCGTTTCGGCTTCAGCATAATTCTTGACCGCAATCGTGGTGACCTCGACATCGCCGGTGTTGACCTGTGACCGGTGTTTTTCTGGGTCTGCGTGTTCTGATACGAAGATAAATGCGGCTTTTAATGTCATGTTAGTGCTCCTGTTTTTGGCATGTGTAATTCATTTCAAACATGCTAATACCAGTCAGACTCGTTTTATTGTAAAAAAACGACATAGGGCGCGATAAGGTTATTGCCGCCGTTGGTTTTATCCATTTACAAAATTTGTTGAGAAAAGGTGCGTCGATATTCAGATGGGGACATTCGGAGCAGCAGATGAAATTGTTGACGAAATGTCAGCGGAGTACCAAAGCCAACCGTATAAGCAATCTTTTCTATCGACATGTCTGAGGTTTCTAGTAATGCTTGTGCTCTCATCACTCGCTCGGCATTTAACCACTGTGTGACGGTTGTTCCTGTTGTTTCTTTAAAGCGTCGGGTAAAGGTTCTGCGGCTCATGTTGGCAATTTCTGACAATGAATCGAGCGATAATGGTTCTGACAAATGTTGCCGAGCCCATTCCAGAACATTGACGAGACGATCTCCAGTTGGTATCTGAGGGATCGGATGTTCGATGTATTGCATTTGTCCGCCACCCCGGTGGGGTGGTGTCACCAACAATCTAGCGATGCGGTTCGACACGTCTGCACCGTGTCGTTGTCTGACCAAATGTAAACAACAATCGATGGCAGCCACCGTGCCAGCGGAAGTCATAATGTTGTCAGCATCGACATACAGCACTTCTGGGCGAAAATGTGATAAAGGAAATCGCTGTGCAAAAATATCACGCGCCATCCAATGCGTTGTTGCTTCCCGCCCATCAAGCAACCCGGCATCTCCGAGAACAAATGCGCCAAGGCATAGCCCAACAATTAAGACGCCTTTTGCATGCGCTTTTTTTAATGCATCGATAATCTCAAGGGGTGCAGAGGTGTGAGGGTCGGGCCAGGCAGGAATAATAATGACATCCGCATTATCCATAGCATCAAGGCCATGATTAACTTCAATGACAATGCCTTGATCACTACAGAGCCGCCCCGGATATTGAGCACAATATTGAACATCGTAGACCGGAAAATCAGAAGGTTTATAAACAACACCAAAAGCCATTGCAGGAATGGAAAGCTGAAAGAGGCTGACTCCTTCAAAGGCCAAAATGACGACGCGAATTGCTGGCATTCAATTTATCCAATCACAGTTAGCGATTTCGCTACAGGCAAAATTTATCACAGCAAAAAGCCACCGCGAAGGTGGCTCATCAATTAGAATTTTAGACTTTCACCATCTTGCGGAATATCAACATGACTGTCGATACCGTTCGCATGCACGAATTGCTTCAGCTCTTTGCACGTCAGGCTCATATGATTGATTGCATCCATATGCACCGCAACAACCTTCGATTTTGGCATCAGCTTTGACGCTTTCAGAACATCGTTTTTACCCATGATAATGGAATTATCAAATCCGGAAATTCGGGCATATCCGGCGTTCAGCACAATGATTTCTGGCTTGAATTGCTCCAGTGCCTGATCCACTTCAGGACGCCAAATGGTATCACCCGCTAAATATAAAGTTTTATGCTGAGGTGATTGGAATACCACGCCCATTGCTTCGCCAAGCAATTGAGCAATCATCGGTGTTGCGTACATTTTATCAGTGCCATGCTGCCCACCGATCTTACTCAGCGTGACACCGCCAAATTCAGTACGATCATCGAGAATGCGAACATTTTTGAACCCTTGCCTGCGAATAATGTCTGCATCAGACTGATGCTGAGCAAATAGCGGCATGTCTTTAGGAATGAGTTTCTGTGCTGCATCATCCCAGTGATCTAAGTGGGTATGCGTCACAATGACCGCATCCACACCGTTAAGAACATCATCTTCTGACATGGGGAGTTCAACTAACGGATTTCTCAATTCACTGCGATAGGTGTTTTCAAATCCCGGATACGTTCCTTTCTTTGATAGCATCGGGTCAATTAAAAACGTGGTATCGGCATAAGTAATTTTCACCGTCGCATTACGAATTTCTTGTAATTGAACCGTCGATTTATCTGCATCAGGCTGTGCATTAACTGCCCCGCCAGCAAACGAATCAATGGCGGTTAAACTGGTTGTAAATGCCATGAGTAAATAGGTCATTTTTCTGAGCTGCATCTTTGTCTCCGGTTAATTTCATATCGATGAGGTCACTAATTATGGAGACGTTGCCATAAGTTAGATATTGGCCTGATGGCCAATATTAGATGATATTGGGTCAGTGTTTGGTGGCTGTTCCAAATTTAAATCGCAGTGCAGTTAGTCATAAGACGTCAGGCATTTTTTGATTCCATTTACGCTTTCCCGCCAAATCTGACGGCTGTTTTTCATGGCAGCCGTTGGTTAGTGTCAAAGCAAAATCGCTTCTGGAGTTTTGCATGTCACTAGCCGTTGTCTATAGCCGCGCCAGCCTTGGTGTTGATGCGCCGTTAGTCTCTGTCGAAGTTCATCTCAGTAATGGTTTACCGGCGTTTAATATTGTCGGCTTGCCGGAAGCCTCGGTAAAAGAGTCGCGTGATCGGGTGCGTAGTGCGTTGATCAACGGCAACTTTGAGTTCCCCGCCAAACGCATTACGGTTAACTTAGCACCGGCTGATTTACCGAAAGAAGGCGGTCGTTTTGACTTGGCGATTGCACTCGGCATTCTCGCTGCGTCAGAGCAAATTCCCGATAATCTACTGGCTGACTATGAGTTTTTAGGCGAATTGGCGCTGACCGGTGCAGTGCGTTCGGTATTGGGCGTGTTGCCGGCGGTGTTAGCTGCCGGGCAAGCCGGGCGTACGCTGGTGGTACCGAAAGCTAATGCAGCTGAAGCCAGTTTGATCCAGCAGCAACGGGCGTATGTCTGCGACAGTTTATTGCAAGTGTGTGGCTGGTTGGCAGGGCAACAAGCGTTGTCGCTCGCGGAAAGTGAAGAGGTAATATCAGACGCATTACCACTGCTCGATTTACAAGATGTGATCGGCCAGCAGACGGGCAAACGGGCGCTGGAAATTGCCGCCAGTGGGCAGCATCATCTGTTATTGCTTGGGCCGCCAGGTACGGGAAAGAGCATGTTAGCCAGTCGGCTGGCGGGTATTTTGCCGGAGATGAATGATGAAGAGGCGCAACAAACGGCGGCGTTACATTCCATTGGCGGGCTAAACCCCGGCAAGGTGAACTGGCGGTTGCGGCCATTTCGATCGCCACACCACAGTGCCTCTTCGGTGGCGTTGGTGGGTGGCGGCAGTAAACCGCGTCCTGGCGAAATTTCGTTAGCCCATAATGGCATTTTGTTTTTAGATGAACTGACGCAGTTTGAAAAGCGCACACTTGATGCGCTGCGAGAACCGTTGGAAACTGGCCTGATCACCATATCCCGTGCCGCGCGGCAGATGGAGTTTCCTGCGCGTTTTCAGCTGATTGCCGCCATGAACCCCAGCCCCTGCGGGCATCTTGACGACCAGCAGCGTGCCAGCCCCGATCAGGTGTTGCGTTATCTGGGCAAGCTCTCTGGCCCGTTCCTCGATCGCTTTGATCTGACGGTCGAAATTCCGCTGTTACCCAAAGGTAGTTTAAGTCAAAAAGCCGAACGTGGTGAAAGCAGTGCCGATATTAAAACGCGCGTGATCGCCACTCGTGAACGGCAACTGGCGCGCAGCGGAAAACTGAATGCCATGCTGAGCAGCCGCGAGATTGAACGTGACTGTGCATTATTAACCGACGATGCGCAGTTTCTGGAAAATGCGATCCACAAGTTAGGCTTGTCGCTGCGGGCGTGGCATAAGCTGTTGAAGGTATCACGCACTATCGCCGATATTGCAAATGAGCCGCAAATTCAGCGCCAGCATCTGGC
>CALMKU010000098.1 GCA_937866945.1 uncultured Tolumonas sp. | reverse complement strand
GCGTGCTGCCCTCCAAAGGCATAATTTCCAGATCACCTTGTGCTGCGGGCTTACTATTAACTTTAAGCCCCTGCCAACCGTAGTGAAACTCCAGCATGTTTTTAAGATCGCCTTTCAGTGTTAACTCTGCTGTACCGACCTTCACCATATTATCAGGATGCTCAATCATCCAGTTATCCATGCTCAGGCGCAGATCAACACCTTGGTTATAGGCCGTAAATTTCCAGGCCAGCATGATAGGCAAAGACGCAGGCACCGCCTGTTGTGCTACCAGATCAGCCATGCTACCCCGCGACATATCTAATGTGGCATCACCGGTCACAATCAACGGCAGAACGGAATTAGAGATATTCACAAACAACTCAACCGGTTTTTGCTGCTCTGCCGGCAATGGTTCCGCCATCGTATCCTGGACTTCGCGTAATGATTCCGGATCATCACTGTCCACTTGCGCAGCATTCTGGTTTTGTCGCATCTGCTGATTGAACACCACCAGATGCAGCACACCATCGCGGGAAAAAGGCATGGTCGATTTAGGATACCAACTGGCACGCATCACACCGCTACGGTTAATGCTTTCGACACTCGACAGGATATGTTCATCCAGTGATTTGACAGTGTACCAACTGGCCGCAGCAGTAGCGGCACATCCGGCAACCACAAGACCCCATAACGTAAATTTAGTGATTGTTGAACTCATAACCCCGTCCCTCGTCGTATAGACTTATCCATAAATTGCGCATCACATTTAGTTGCTGTGAAAATATCACAGTAGTGGACTGAACAAATAAAATACATTTTCCAGCATTCGTTGTATCCACGGGCGATCTCGCCACTCGGTCAGTTCGAGACGTTTGGCATCCAATAAATAACGTTGCTGTAGCTCTTTCAGCATAGTCGCAAATGAGTGATCGTCCACCAAGAGCGTGACTTCAAAATTGAGCCACAGACTGCGTTTGTCCAGATTTACCGAGCCAATCAGCGCAAGATCATCATCGACTAATACACTTTTGGTATGTAGTAAGCCTTTACGGGAACGGTGGATCTCCACTCCCGATGTCAGCAACTCATCCAAAAAGGCATTACAAGCAAAACTAACCATCCGGGAATCGTTACGTTCAGGAATAATCAGTTTCACTGATACCCCCCGATCGGCGGCAGATTGCAACGCCGCCACCAGCGGATCATCCGGTACAAAATAGGGCGTGGTGAGCACCAGACTATGCTCGGCCTGATAAATGGCTTGCAATAAAATTTGCTGAACACAGTCGCCACCGGCAAACGGCCCGGAAGGCACCAGCTGAATGTGGTGCCCTTTCTCAGTCCAGTATTCCGGTTCATGGCGTTGCGAATCCAGCAAGCGTTCGCCGGTCTCCATTTCCCAGTCACGCACAAACAGCGACCACATCACTGGCACTACCGGCCCCTGCACCCGCACCATGACATCAATCCACTGGCCCACACCGCTATCCAATTTAAAGATCTGCGGATCAACCAGATTCATCGAGCCGGTGTAGGCGACGCAGTCATCCACTATCATTAGTTTACGGTGCATACGCAGATCCTGCCGGTGAAATGGCATCCGCCACGCTTTCGCCGGCAATACCTCGACCAAACGAACACCAGCCTCACGCAACTGCCCCGGCCAGTCAGTATCAAAAAAATCTGCACTACCGACAGAATCAAGTAAGACACGGCAATCGACCCCACGCTGCGCAGCCTGGATCAACGCCTCTGCGACCGCATCGACCTGCCCACCCGCCTGCCAGATATAAAACTCCAGATAACAAGATGTATTAGCCTGCTGAATATCCGTAACCAGATGCTGCAGAATTTCCTCCGGTTCGGATAACAGCGCCATACGGTTGCCACCCAGCAACGGCATGCCTAAGCGGGATTGGATCAACGCTACCAGTGGATTTGCTTTAACCGAAGGCGTCACCGGCTGATGGGGAAAACCGGCGATCAGATGCTGCAACCACGCCACATATGGCCAATACATTGCCTGAGCTCGTTGCGCCCGCCGCCGCCCCAGCCGGATTTCGCCGAGAATAAGATAAGCCGACACGCCCAATACCGGGATCGCGAGGATCAATGCCAACCAGGCCAGTGAGACCCCGATCGGGCGCCGTTTCATGATCACTCGTAAAACCACACCCACCACCAGCAAGGCATAAAAACCAAACACCAGAAAACCCAAAAGGTTAT
>CALMKU010000097.1 GCA_937866945.1 uncultured Tolumonas sp. | reverse complement strand
GCATCATTTTTCTGTAGCAGCTCAAGCTGACGGGTATATTCTTTTAATTTGGCTGGTGTTCTGGTGAGTGATTGATCTTGATCTTTGGCTTTGATTTTTTCTTTTTCAATCGAATCCAGCAAGCTGATCGTTTGCTCAATATCATCTTTTTGAGCTTTTTCAGTAACGGTCAACGTATCGCGTTTGTTTAAGGACGTGAGTTTGTTATCGAGACTGGCACGAGTTGGTAACTCTTGTTGCTGAGCAGCAAATAGAGTCGTACTGGCCAGAAGAAGAAGTCCAGATAGCAGACTGCGGAAAAGTGGCTGTTTTTGCATAGCGGTGCTCACAGTTGGTCATTTGTTGTATTGATGTTGATGTGCTGTAACAAGCTGCATCAAACTTGCGCAAGAATATAGCAAAACGAGAGATGACGCACAAAAAACCGCTGCGTGAAAATAAAAAACGCCGGTACATTGTACCGGCGTTTTGAGGTTCTGGAACGCGAGCTGAAAATTACAGCTTGTGTACAGATGCAGTGTTGGTAGTGCCGCTTGGTACCAGAGCACCAGAAACCATAACCACGATGTCACCAGCTACCGCCAGGCCTGATGCCAGAGCTGCTTCTTTACCTTGCACGTAGAATGCATCGGTAGACGCCAATTTCTCAACCAGAACAGGTGTAACACCTTTGGTCAGAACCAGTTGTTGAGCAGTTTTAGCATTAGAAGTCAGTGCCAGGATGTTCGCTTTAGGGAAATATTTGCGAACTGCACGAGCTGATTTACCACCTTCAGTCGCAACAACGATCAGCGGAGCTTCCAATTTCTCGGTAGTTTCTACTGCGCCACGGCATACTGCTTCGGTGATGCTCTTACGATCGTTTGCATTTTCGATAGTCAGGTTAGAAGGCATAACTGGATCAGTACGGCCACAAATAGTTGCCATGATAGAAACAGCGTTCAGTGGGAATTTACCCTTAGCTGATTCACCTGACAGCATAACTGCGTCAGTACCGTCCAGGATCGCATTCGCAACGTCACCAGCTTCAGCGCGGGTTGGACGTGGGTTTTTGATCATCGAATCCAGCATCTGAGTTGCAGTGATAACTGGTTTGCGCGCTTTGTTACATTTCTGGATCATCATCTTCTGAGCGAAGATAACTTCTTCAACAGGGATTTCTACACCCAAGTCGCCACGAGCAACCATGATACCGTCAGAGGCTTCCAGAATTTCGTCGAAGTTATCCAGGCCTTCCTGGTTTTCGATTTTAGAGATGATCTGGATGTTTTCGCCGCCGTGTGCTTTCAGGTGTTCACGGATTGCCAGAACGTCTTCTTTCTTACGGATGAAAGAAGCAGCGATGAAATCAACGCCTTGTTCACAACCGAACACCAGGTCAGCTTTGTCTTTTTCAGCCAGTGCTGGCAGTTGGATAGAAACGCCAGGCAGGTTAACACCTTTGTTTTCACCCAGGTCGCCGTTGTTCATTACTTTACAAACAACTTCAGTGTCAGTAGTAGAGATAACTTCCATACCGATCAAACCGTCGTCAACCAGCACAGTGTTACCTGGTTTCAGGTCACGTGCGAAGCCTTCGTAAGTCACAGCAACACGTTCAGTGTTACCAATTACAGATTTGTCAGTGGTGAAAGTAAAGGTCTGGCCAGCAACCAGAGATACGTCGTTACCACCTTCCAGTTTGATAGTACGGATTTCTGGGCCTTTGGTATCCAGCAGGATTGCAACTTTTTTACCAGTTTCAGCACAGATTTCACGGACAGTTTTGATACGACCACCGTGTTCTTCGAAGTCACCGTGAGAGAAGTTCAGGCGCATTACGTTCATGCCTGCTTCAATCATTTTTGCCATCATTTCTTTTGGCTCAGACTTAGGACCGATAGTACATACGATCTTGGTTTTTTTCATGGAAGGATAACTCCGATAGTTCAGGGATATAAATATGAGCAATAAATCTGGTGCGCATTATACAGAGAATCATGACATTTGATGATGTCATAACGGATTTTTCTGCGTTTTACTGATCTAACACAATAGTTTTTTAGGAACCTTACGAAAAATATGGAGTCTAGCTAAACCGAGTTAGCAATATTCTGCTGAACATCCAATTATGTGGGGTTTGTCACATTGTCAGCTCTGTGTGATACATCTACCGTACATTCTTGACTCGGGTTACATTTATAAACCCATATTTTTCAATGCATTAAAATAAAATGAGTCATCGGATTGATGTTTGCATCCTTAGATCACAAAGAGTCCAGTGTGATGAGGCAGCAGAATATGACCGAGAATAATTCAACAATGCGACAAGGATGTGGCAGCCAGAAAAAAGGTGGCGGGTGCGGGAGTTCAGGCGGCGCGGCTGGCTTTTCCATGGCTCAGGCAGAAAAAGTAGCTCATCACCCTTGTTATTCCCCTAATGCGCATCATAAATATGCCCGTATGCATCTGGCCGTTGCACCAGCCTGTAATGTGCAGTGTAACTACTGCAACCGCAAATACGACTGTGCGAATGAATCCCGTCCGGGCGTGGTGTCCGAATTATTGAATGTTGAACAGGCATTGCAAAAAGCGCGTGCTGTGGCGGCGGCGATCCCTCAGTTGTCGGTAATTGGTATCGCTGGCCCTGGCGATCCATTGGCAAATCAAACCCGCACTTTCGACACACTGGAAGGGTTGCGCTCAGCATTGCCCGATGTGAAATTGTGCGTGTCGACTAATGGCTTAGCGTTACCGCAATCGGTTGATTCACTGGTCGCATTGGGTGTCGATCATGTCACTATTACCATGAATGCAATCGATGCGCATGTATCGGCACAGATATATGACTGGATCTACTTCGATGGCGTGCGTTACCGCGGCAAAGAAGGGGCGCAGATCCTGATCGATCAGCAGATCGAAGGCATGCGCAAGCTGATGGAAAATGGCGTATTGGTGAAGATCAACTCGGTGCTGATCCCCGGCGTGAATGATCTACATCTGGCGGAAGTGAGCCATGCTATTCGTGATATGGGGGCTTTCCTGCATAACATCATGCCGCTGATCTCGAAACCGGAACATGGCACCTATTATGGTCTGAATGCTCAACGCGAACCAACCGCAGAAGAAGTTGCTCAGGTGCGTGAACGTAGCGGTGCCTTCATGCCTCAGATGGCGCACTGTCAGCAGTGTCGTGCCGATGCCATTGGTATGCTGGGTGAAGATCGTAGTCAGGAATTCAATTTATCGGCATTAGCGCCACAAGAAAAAGATTACGCACCTGTGATGCAGAAACGCACCAAAATTCAGGCGGCGATTGCCAGTGCCGGTGCTTCGGAAGATGCCGATGCGCGTCTGGTAGCAGTGGCGACACAACAAGGATTGGTGGTCGATCAGCATTTTGGTCA
>CALMKU010000096.1 GCA_937866945.1 uncultured Tolumonas sp. | reverse complement strand
GTGGAATGCAAAATGGCATCGTTAAAGATGGCGAGGATAGCAGCCGCATGCCGCTCATAACTACATTGAATAATTTGCATGATGAAGTGGGTTATACCGAGATCACGATGAGTGATAGCATAAGTGCATTCTTATCGGGCGTCAGTAAAAACGTAATGTCTTATTCAAAATGGAATTTATTTCGGAAGGGGTGGATTGATACCTTGCCGCTGGTGGTTGCCGCTGCCCCGTTTGGTGTGCTGTATGGCGCACTGGCAATTGATAATGGGTTGAGCCTGTGGTCTGTGCTGGGCATGTCATTGCTGGTTTATGCCGGCGCCTCTCAATTTATCGCGGTCACTTTACTAGCTTCGGCAACCGCATTACCGATCATCTGTCTGACGGTGTTTATCGTTAATCTGCGGCACATGTTATATGCCGCCACGTTAATGCCGCATGTGCGTGATATTTCGCTGCCGCGCCGCACATTGATGGCATTCTGGCTAACCGATGAAACCTTTGCTGTGGTCAGTCAACGTCTACAAAGCGAAGTGCAGCGTGGCGAACTGGTCTGGTATTACCTCGGTTCTGCTCTGTTTATGTATTCCAACTGGGCACTGTGTACGCTGGTCGGTGTAACGGTTGGTAAACAACTGCCCAATATGACTTCATGGGGGCTGGATGTCGCGATGGTGGTGGCATTTATCAGCATCGTGGTGCCAGCGCTGAAAAAGTTTCCGCAATGGGCTTGTGCTGCCGTTGCTGTGGTATGCAGCATATTGATGCGTGATTGGCCGAACCAAAGTGGACTAATGATTTCGTCGTTGCTGGCGGTGGTCACCGGTATGGTGCTGGAAAAAGGGATGAAGAAATGAATCATTGGACACTGATCATTGGCATGATGCTGGTGACCTTTCTGCCGCGTTATTTACCCTTATTACTGGCAGGAAAAATGGTGTTTCCGGAGTGGCTGGAGCGGGCGTTTAACTATGTGCCGATTGCCGTATTAAGTGCCATTATCGCGCAAACTACGTTGATCCATGACTGCGCGGTGCAGCTGAACGCACAAAATCCGTATCTGATTGCCGCCTTAGTGGCATTTGTGGTCGCACTAAAATGTCGTCAGCAGTTAGTCGTGATCGGTTGCGGTCTACTGGCGTTTGGTTTGATGCGCTGGTGGCTATAAAGAGCTCTGACAAAAAGAAGAAAGGCGTCATAACGACGCCTTTTTTAATTCAAGCAGGAAAATTTAGTTTTCCAGCCAGCTTATTTTCCCAGTAGACGTTGATGCAGTTTTTGTACGACCAATGAGGCATCAGACTCTGGCACCAGGAAGCAGAGGTTGTGGGTGCTGGCACCGTAGCAGATCATGCGCACGTTATGTTCGCTGACTGCGTCGAAAACTTGCGTACCAACACCGTTCACTTCGCTCATGCGGTTACCAATCAGCGCAACCAGTGCCAGATCGGTTTCCACTTTCACTTTACAGAACGCATTCAGTTCATCTAATACACCATCATTCAATACAGAACGACCGGTGGATGAGCTACCGGTTTGATCCAGCGTGATGGCAACACTAACTTCAGAGGTGGTGATCAGATCAACCGAGATGCCGTGTTTGGCCAGAATGGTGAACACTTGCGCCAGAAAGCCGCAGGCATGCAGCATGTTCGGGCTGTGCAGCGTTAACAAGATCTGGTTACGACGCAATGCTACCGCGCGAAACAGTGGATTAGATTCTGTGGTTTCACGTACCCAAGTGCCGCCCGCTGCAGGCTCTTTACTCGAGCCAACAAAGACCGGAATACCTTTACGTACCGCAGGTTGCAAGGTGGCCGGATGCAGCACTTTGGCACCGAAAGTTGCCATTTCCGCCGCTTCAGAGAAAGAGATCTCTGGGATCGGGTGCGCTTCTTTCACCAAACGAGGATCGGTAGTGTAGATGCCTGGTACGTCAGTCCAGATTTCCAGTTCATCCACACCCAGTGCTTCTGCCAGCAATGCGGCGCTGAAATCGCTACCGCCACGGCCCAGCGTGGTAGTTTGACCATCCGCGTTGGCGCCGATGAAACCTTGAGTGATCACGATATGATCTTTCAGCAGCCCAGCCATTTCCTGCTGTGCCAGATTATGGATCGCTTCAATCGCCGGTGTGGCACGGCCAAAACGGCTGTCAGTACGCATCACTTTACGCACATCAAACCACACCGCTTTGTGGCCAAGATGGTTCATCATATCGGTGAACAGGCGGGTCGACATCAGCTCGCCTTGCGCCACTAAACGATCTTCCAGAGCAGCATCGCTGTTCTGAGTCGCCTGACGCGCCATATCGGCGATCTCTTTTAAGATCCCATCAATGGTTTGACGCAGTGGGGCAGGGTTGCCCAACTCATTCAGAATGTTGTCCTGAATCGATTTGAGTTTTTTAAGATGAATTTCCTGCTCGGCAGCAGATAAGGTTCCGCGTGCCAGATCAACCAGCAGGTTGGTTACACCAGAGCTGGCGCTCAACACCACAACTCGGGTGTTTGCAGTTTGGGTAACGATGGCTGCGCAACGGCGCATGGCTTCGGCATCGGCGACACTTGTGCCACCAAATTTAGCAACAGTAACCTTGCTCACGGGCTCTCCTTGAATAAGCAGGTATAACAAACTGATACAACGAAGGTGCAACTTGTGCGGCAGGAAGGGAATTCTTTCCAGCCAGAAGCGCTCCACCCTCAGGTGACAGCCCGGAGGATTCAGCCCCCGCAGCCGACAACCACCATCGCCAAAGATGATGCTTATCTCGGCGTTACTCCCCCTGACTGACCTTCAACGGTTTTTGGCACCTGTTGTCAGCGACCTGGGTAACGCTCCTCTTCTGGCCCCATTTAACGTAGCAGCAGATAGCAAAGCTATGCGGATCTGCGCTGTGTTGGATGGGGTGCAAATTTATGCATTTGCGCGCTTATTGTAACAGGCGATCACCAAAAAGGGGAATAGTTACCGCTCGATCCGAGGTAAACAAAACTAAATATTGAATGATTTCAGTGCTTTTTGCGGTGATGAAATGTGATGAAGGTTTAACTTTATGTTAATAGCTGGTAACGAATGCAACAAAATGTGACGACTGACACGAACCACTATGGGGCAAGTTGGTAGATTGCGCTCCGTGGAAACCAGAAATCTCCATTGCCAAACCGGGGCCGACCATTTTGCGGCCCCGTCTTTTTTTGCTTCTTTTACTTTCTTACAGATCTTTCATCAGAATTTTAGAACGACGCTGGTAGTTATACAGGCGCTGTTTTTCCATCGGTAATGCACTCACTTCAACTGGCTCAAAACCACGTTCACGGAACCAGTGGATAGAACGCGTCGTCAGCACAAACAGCTTTTTGATATTCTTCGAGCGGGCCAAATCTTC
>CALMKU010000095.1 GCA_937866945.1 uncultured Tolumonas sp. | reverse complement strand
TGGAAGGTCAGTCTGCCGATTTAACCGCACTGCAAACATATTTACTAACTCAAAATGGCGTTATCCATTAAAATGTGTAATGGGAGCAGCTTGCCTGCTCCCCATTTATTTCCAACTGAGTAATAACAAATGATTGACTGGATTTCTGTGGATGATGTGCTGTACCAGTGGAACGGGCATGAAATTGTCTGTGAGACAGGTGTTGGCTATTCAACCAATCTGGATGATCATCAGCTCGATGGCCTTGAAATAACAGACAGTGCTGGCAATGTAGCTGGTCAATTGTTTGTTGATTTTGCGGCGGGGACTATTGCGTATGAACCCTTCGATGAGACACATTCAGATGGTTCTATTCTCTATTCTCTCAATGGTCAGGAAATTGCAGTGGCATTATCACAATTACCTGAAGTTGCGACGTTACATGATGTTATTACGATTGAAAATGAAGACGTAGATTTATGGTCATCCATTGCAAATGTCTCACAGGCGTCTGCGGATAATACAGAAAATACCGCATCACTGATTTATCTCGATCATCAGACGGTACTTGATTCAGGCGACAGCACGTTAGATTTTGTTTTAAAGGATATTGATGGCCCGATGCCTGTCGTTGCAGAACAAACCAATTCAACGGCTTTATATGATTTGAATGAGTTACCGGCGACTACAAATATCGTTGATCCATTAGATAGTTTACATTTCTATAATGCAGGATAGCTGAATACTGAGATATTTTTATCGCAGAACTTACTGATAAGTAAGCTCTGCGTTTTTGCATTTTCGACAAGAGTTATTCGTGCAACATATGTCCGAGTTTACCGGCTTTTGTTGAGAGGTAAAATTCATTAAAAGGGTTTTTACCTTCCTCTAACGGCACACGTTCTGCGACAGGAATACCATGTTGTTCCATCGCCTTAATTTTTCTCGGATTGTTCGTCATTAAACGCAGTGATTTAACACTCAGCTGCTGCAGCATATCCGCACAGATTGAATAATCACGTAAATCCGGAGCAAAACCCAAGGCTACGTTGGCTTCTACTGTGTCAGCACCTTGATCTTGCAGATGATAAGCATGGATCTTATTTAATAAGCCAATACCGCGACCTTCTTGGCGAACATAGAGTAGAACACCACGACCTTCTGTAGCGATCCGTTGAAGCGCGGCTTGTAGCTGGAAACCGCAGTCACAACGTAAGCTGAATAAGGCATCACCAGTGAGACATTCAGAATGAATTCGCGCTAATACCGGAGCATCTGTAGTGATATCACCCATCGATAACGCTACATGGTCTTTGCCTGTAGCCTCTTCTTTGAATCCGGTCATAGTAAAAACCCCCCAAGGGGTAGGTAATTCGGCACTAGCGACCAGAGAAACACTGCTCATGGATTTCCTCTCTGCTTCATATAGGTTCAGTCCGATTGTGACGATTGTTGCTCATGCTGGCAACCGCAATTAAGAATAATTCAATTTATTGCGGTTTATCATTCGAAAAGATGAACCTGTTTTTTATTAGAGATGTAAAATTAATTCAGGAAGAGTATAAAATTCGCAGTAAATTTTATAAGGCTCAGGTGAAACATGAAAAAATTCATTTTCGGCTTGGTTGCTGCATTAATGCTGACTATATCGGGTTATTCCTGGGCTGATGGCTCATTTCGGTGTGGTAATTCGTTGATTTCAGTCGGCGACCCATCTGCCATACTATTGATAAAATGTGGTCGTCCGCTCACCGTCGATGATACGACTCGGGTGATCATTGATGAATATGGTCACAGACAAATTATTAGAACAGGTGAAGTCTGGACTATGTATATGGGGCATGATCATTTTATGCAGCTCGTTACAGTTCAGGGCGGCGTGATCACTCACATTGTCGATGGTCCACGCGGTTAATTGGATGCCAATACTCTCAGCGAGCCCATGTTGCGGATCTCTTTATTGATCTGAGCGAGAAGTTTTTTCCATTTCACGTTATCAACGTGATCATAACATGCACGTCCGGCATCAAAATGAAATGGGCCGGACTGTTCAATATAAAAAGTCCCCCGATAGTAGCTACGGATGTATCGTGCGATCTGTAATGCCTGATGTTCGCGAAAAGAACGTTTCATAAAATAACTCCAATAGGTTGTTAGATATCCTAATGGTTTCATTTGCTTATTACTTTTTTGTTACATAAAAGTAATAATTTTATGAAGCAGCATCGATATTAGAAATCTGATGAAAAGTCGCACGATAGTGGATTCGCCAGAGCCTGTTTTTCGCGATTTTTTTTGCCTTTTTCTTCCGTCAAGACTTTCGGATGAACATCTTTCTGTCATAATGCGCCGCGTCTATCCACTGATGATTAATATATATGCTGGAAATGTTTAATGGGCTCAGCTTTGAATTGGGCCTCGGTTTAGCGTTGGCATTGACGTTTGTTCTTGCCTATGAATTTATCAATGGTTTCCATGACACTGCAAATGCTGTGGCTACGGTTATTTATACTAAAGCGATGCCGCCGCATATGGCTGTTGTCGCATCAGGTATTTTTAACTGTGCTGGCGTGCTGGCCGGTGGCTTGGGGGTTGCCTATGCCATTGTTCACCTGTTACCGGTTGATTTGCTGCTGAATGTGGCATCTGCCCACGGTCTGGTAATGGTATTTGCATTACTGAGTTCTGCTATTTTGTGGAATCTGGGTACTTGGTATTTCGGTATTCCGGCCTCCAGCTCACATACATTAATTGGCGCTAT
>CALMKU010000094.1 GCA_937866945.1 uncultured Tolumonas sp. | reverse complement strand
AAACACGGTGGTTATCAGCAGGAAAATCGCCGTGGTCGTACTTCCCACGAATATTTCCCCGGCTTTATGCAAGGCACCACCAGTTTCAGCGAACAACAAGGTGAAGTCTGGGGTTTCCATCTGGCTTGGAGCGGTAACCACCGTTTACGTTCCGATGTGAAAACCGACGGTCGTCGTTTTGTGCAAGCAGAAGCCCTCTATTTCTCTGGCGAAATCACGCTGTCGGAAGGTGAAAGCATTAGCACTCCGTGGGTGTATGCCGCCTACAGCGCGCAAGGTTTGAATGGCATGAGCCATGCGTTCCATCAGTTTGTGCGTAAACAGATCATTCAGTTTCCTGACCACAAACCGCGCCCTGTGCATTTGAACACATGGGAAGGGATCTATTTTGATCACGACCCTGAATACATTATGCAAATGGCCAGTCGTGCGGCTGAGTTGGGCGTGGAGCGTTTCATCATTGATGATGGCTGGTTCAAAAGCCGTAATAATGATCTGGCCGCATTAGGTGACTGGTATCTGGACACCAACAAATATCCGAATGGTCTGGAACCTGTCGTTGCTCATGTACGCAATTTGGGAATGGAATTTGGTATCTGGTTTGAACCGGAAATGATCAACCCTGATTCTGATCTGTTCCGCGCGCACCCAGATTGGTTATTGGCATTAGACGGCTACCAACAACCCACCGGTCGTTATCAATACGTGCTGGATCTGCAAAAACCGCAAGTGTTCGATTACCTGCTGGAACGTCTCGACACCATGCTTGGCCGCTACGATATCGCCTATGTGAAATGGGATATGAACCGTGAAGTCGTGCAACCCGGCCATGACGGTTATGCCGCCTTAGATGGCCAGACCAAAGCGTTGTATGACCTGTTTGATGAACTGCGTCAGCGCCATCCGAAAGTCGAATTTGAATCCTGTGCCTCCGGTGGTGGTCGAATTGATTACGAGATCCTGAAGCGCACCCATCGTTTCTGGACTTCCGATAACAACGATGCATTAGAGCGTCAACAGATCCAGCGCGGTATGAGTTATTTCTTCCCACCGGAAGTCATGGGTTCGCACATCGGTGGCCGTCATTGTCACTGCACACGCCGCACTCACAGCATCGGTTTCCGTGGTTTAACCGCCCTGTTTGGTCATATGGGTGTAGAGCTCGACCCGGTCAAAGAGAGTGCCGAAGAACGAGCCGGTTTTACTCATTACATCGCACTACACAAACAGCTTCGGCCATTACTGCACAGCGGCAAGGTGGTACGCATCGACCATCATGATCCGGCCTTGCAAATCAATGGCGTGATTGCGCAAGACCAATCCAGTGCCGTGTTTCTGTTCAGCCAGCTGGCGATGCCGACTTATACCCTCTCTGGTAACGCGCGTTTGGCTGGGCTTGATCTAACCAAACATTATCGCCTCACGGTATTAGATCAACCGGCCAGTATGCGCACCGGTGGGGTGATGAAAAAACTACCGTTGTGGCTGGATGAAGAGATGACGCTTAGTGGCGCCTGGCTGGCAAAAGCGGGCATTGCTTTACCGGTTTTGGACCCCGAAAGCGCGTTATTAATCAAATTGGACGCAGTGTAAGCACGTTACTGCTTACCCAAACCATCGAGACCTGTATACGGAAGAAATGCGGTGCCGTAGCGGCTTCAGGTTAGACAGAGAGAAATCTCGCTAAGTAAATATACAAGGATAAGCGAATGAAACAACACACATTCAAAGTCAGCTTGTTGTCACTTTGCGTTGCAGGCGTGCTCGGCATGGTGCCTCATGCCTTTGCTGCAGATGCACAACCATCTGCGCTCCCCAAAGCACAGCCATTCCCAGGCCAAGGGAAAGCGATGTTGTTATCACAAAAAGATCTGATGGAGTACAAAGCACTACCTTCTTATTCCGAACCTGAATGGGTCAATAAACTGGTGAAAGAAGGCAAATTACCACCGGTCAAAGATCGTCTGCCCAAAGAGCCGATGGTATTTAACAGTAAAGGCATGCCAGATGGCCCCGGTGTGTATGGCGGTGTGTTCCGTATGGTCAGCGGTGGTCGCCCGGAAGGTTGGAACTATAACGCGGGTAAAAATTCAGGCTGGGGTGGCACAGAATATACTGTAGCAGAATGTCTGACCCGTACCGGCCCGTTAACAACTATCAAGAAAGAAGAACAGACTCCGCTGCCTAACTTGGCCAAAAGCTGGGAATGGTCTGACGATGGTAAACAGCTGACTATGCATCTAATTGAGGATGCAAAATGGTCGGATGGTAAACCATTCTCTTCTGATGACGTGATGTTCCTGTGGAATGACAACATTCTTGATCCGCATGTTACCGCATGGGCAAATGCCGATACCTACGGCAAAGGCACCACGCTGGAAGCGGTGGATAAAAACACTATTCGCTGGACCTTCAAAGAGCCGCGCCCGACACAATATCTGTATAGCATGGCCTTCTTCCGTATGTGCCCCGGCCCTGCGCATGTGCTGAAACAGTTCCATCCTAAATACAACAAAGACGCCACTTACAACAGTTACGCCAATGCTTTACCTGCCGACAAGGTACCGGTTGTCACCATGGGTGCCTGGGCGCCGGTTTATCACAAAGCCGATCAGATGATTGTGCTGCGCCGTAACCCTTACTACTGGAAGGTTGACGAAAAAGGTCAGCAATTACCGTACATGGATGAACTGCGCTTCAAACTGTCGACCTGGACCGATCGTGAAGTGCAAACCGTTGCCGGTAATGCTGATTACGCGAACATGGAAAACCCGACCAATTACGTTGAATCGATCAAAAAATCGAAACAGGCTGACTCGCCTGCCCGTCTGGATTTCAGCCCTCGCTTCCTCGGCTGGTCGCTGTTTATGAACCTGTCGGAAGAACTGGGCGCCACGGATGATCGTGAAAAAGCGATCCGCTTGCTGAGTCGTCAGCTGAAATTCCGTCAGGCGATCAGCCACGCGATTGATCGCAATGCGTTAGGTCAGACCATGGTGCGCGGCCCATTCTCACGCCCGTATGCTGGTGGTTTGTATCCGGAAGGCGTGGTCAATGATGGCTCGGTGGTTTACTACGGTTATAACCCGAAATTAGCGAAAGAGTTATTGGCTGATGTCGGCTTAAAAGACACCGATGGTAACGGCATCGTGAACTGGACTGACGGCCCAACCAAAGGTCAGGATTTAGAAATCACCATGGTGACACCAGATGGTCCGGGTGAAACTTCACTGTCAGAAGGCTTGGTCTCCATGCTGCGTGAAGTGGGCATTAAGCTGATCCCACGTCCGATGCAAGGTACGCAGGTAGATGCAGCCTTAGGTGCCAGTGCTTATGATTTTTTCATTCGTCGTAATGACAATGAATATATTCAGCCAATCCAACTGGCGGAAGCGTTAGCACCCGTGCATGACCAAACCCCTTACTGGCATAAAGGCACCAAGGCCAAACCACAGAATCTGCTGCCGTTTGAGAAAGATCTGGTGACATTGATCAATCAATTCCAGCATGAACCTGACCTCACGAAACAATTAGATATCCTCAATAAATACAACAAAGTATTTACTGAAAACGTCTATCACGTTGGTCTGGTTTCTGTACCGGGTGCGTTGATCCTGAATAAACGCCTGAAGAACGTGCCACCAGGAACACCCATCATGAGCTTCCAGTGGGCAGAAGATTCCATTATGCGCGAGCGTATCTGGATCGATCCGAAATCAGCGCCTGTTGAAGAACTAATGCCAGGCAAATTACCTGAGTAATCGGTGAATCAATAACAAACCGGTCACAGCAAGTTGTCGTGACCGGCCTTCAACAAGGAATGCACTATGTTCGGTTTTATTATCAAGCGCTTGCTGGCTGCGATCCCCTTGCTGCTCATCCTCAGTATGATCTCGTTCTTTCTCATCCAGGTTCCACCCGGAGATTATGCTGACCGCGTTAAAAGCCAAGCCATTACCATGTCAGGCATGAGTGAGCAGGACGCTCAACAGATGGCTGACAAATACCGGGAAGATCACGGCATGAATGCCTCACTGCCTGTGCAATATGTTCGCTGGATTGGCAATATCGTCACTAAAGGGGATTTTGGCGATTCCTACACCTATAACAAACCGATCAGTCAGTTGATTATTGATCGTCTGCCGATGACCTTACTGATAGCACTGATGTGTCATTTCGGCTCGACCGTGGTGGGTACGCTGCTCGGTATTTTTGTCGCTACTCGGCAATACAGCATTGCCGACACCCTCGTGACTATTTTCGCTTTCATCGGCATGACCACACCGCGTTTCGTGCTGGCGCTGATCATGCTCTATCTGCTGGTATTCCATTTCGGCTCGACCAACGTCGCCGCACTGTTTTCGCCGGAATACACCATGGCACCGTGGAGTCTGGCGAAATTCGGTAACTTGCTGGTGCATATCTGGCCCGTACTGCTGGTGGCGATCTTTGGAGGCATGGCGCAAAACCTGCGTGTCATGCGCTCGAATATGCTTGATGTCATGCAGGCACAATATGTTGAAACGGCTCGCGCCAAAGGGCTGTCACCGATGCGAGTCTTGTTCCGTCACATCGTACCGAATGCGTTGCATCCGATGATCATGTTTCAGGGCGTTGCCCTGCCCTACATGATTGCCGGTGAACTGGAGATTGCGATTGTCTTTGCTCTGCCAACCGTTGGCCCGCTGATTGTGCAAGCCATGCAGGATCAGGATGTCTTCGTCGTGGCCTCTTTCATGCTCATTCTGGCTACCACCTTGGTTATCGGCAACCTGATTGCTGATATCACACTGGCTTTACTGGACCCTCGTGTCCGTCTGTCCTGATAAGAGGGTTTTATCGTGGAGAACACTATGCAGTCTGAAATAATTCTGGAACAAGACCCGCGTGAACGGCCAAAGAGCTCTGATGAACGTTATCTGGCCCTGGTATGGCGTCGTTTTAAACGTAACAAACTCGCACTGGTTTCGATGTGGTTAATTTTAGCGATGCTGATCCTGGCGATCTTTGCCTCTTTTTTTGCACCGCAAGATCCGGCCCAGCGCAGTAATGAAGACGTGTATCTGCCACCACAGGGCATTCATTTTTTCAGTGAGGAAGGGTTCTCATTACGCCCCTTTGTTTACACTTATGAAACCACCTTTGATCCAGAAACATTTGAAGCGAAATACGCGCTGAATACCGATAAAAAAGTGTATTTACAATTTTTCAGTGAAGGCTGGGAATACAACTTTCTGGGAATGACACTCAAAACACACCTGTTTTCCGCTCAAGATAATCAACGCGTTTATCTGCTGGGCACCGACGGTATGGGGCGTGATGAGCTGAGCCGGATCTTCCACGGCATGGGCGTGACCTTGTTGATGGCGGGTCTGATCACCACGATTTGTGTGGTGGTTGGTAGCTTAGTGGGAATTACCTCCGGTTATCTGGGCGGCAAAGCCGATTTGTGGATCCAACGCGTCGTTGAGTTGATGCTGGCGTTTCCCGAGTTACCGCTCTATCTGTCAGTGATTGCCATTTTGCCGAAAACAGTATCGCCGCAAACCACGTTTGTACTGTTCGTGCTGCTGCTGGGTTGTCTGAAATGGGCGCAACTGGCGCGGGAAGTTCGCGGTAAAGCCTTGGTGTTACGTGAAATGGATTATGTGAAATCAGCCATCGCGGCCGGTGCCTCTGATGGCCGTATCGTTGTGCATCACATTCTGCCAAACGTGTTATCGCATGTGATTGTGGTGGCCACCGGCATGATCCCAACCTTTATTTTGACCGAAAGTTTCCTGAGTTTCTTAGGTGTCGGCGTACAACCACCCATGATCAGTCTGGGTCTGTTGCTGAATGCCGCGCGTGATTATCAGGTGCTAGGTTCCTACCCTTGGTTGCTGGCACCGGTCGGTTTCATTCTGGTTTCAGTATTAGTGTTCAACGCTGCCGGTGACGGTCTGCGCGATGCGGTTGATCCGTACTCAGGTCGTTAAGCGAGGATTTTAAGATGAATGAACAAACCCTATTGGTAAACGCGGAAAATATTCAGGTCGATTTCAAAACTGAAGGCGGTATTGCACAAGCCGTGCGCGATGTTTCCTTCAAAATTTATAAAGGCCAGACCGTGGCGCTGGTCGGCGAATCGGGTTCTGGTAAATCGATTTCGGCACGCGTGTTGATGAAGCTGTTACCGAAAAGCGCCATCGTGGGTAAAGCAACCCGCATTACCCTGCATGGCGAAGACATGAGTGGTTATACCGAGCAAGACATGCGCAAGATCCGCGGGAAAAAAATCGGCATGATCTTTCAGGAACCAATGACCTCGTTAAACCCGATCTACACCGTGGGCGATCAGATCGGTGAAATCATCCGCGAGCATAACCGCACGATCTCCAAACAAGCACTGCGTGAACAAGTGCTCTCGTTACTGACTGAGATGCAACTGCCTGATCCGGAAAAACGCATCGATCAATACCCGCACCAGATGTCGGGTGGACAGCGTCAGCGTGTGATGATCGCCATGGCGCTGGCGAATAAACCCGACCTGCTAATTGCCGATGAACCCACCACCGCGCTCGATGTTACCGTGCAGGCAGAAATTCTGAATCTGCTGAAGCGGTTGCAGGAAAAATTTAACATGGGTGTGCTGTTAATCACCCACGATCTGACCATCGTGCGCAAATATGCTGACTGGGTGTATGTGATGCAGCATGGCCAGGTAGTCGAAAACAACGAAACCGAAAGCCTATTTACCAACCCGACACACGGTTACACACAGCATCTGCTGAACTCTGAACCGAAAGGCACGGCCCCGGCAGTTCCAGCTGATAACCCCATTTTATTGGAAGGTAAAAACGTCCAGGTATCGTTTGTCACAGAACCGGGTAACTGGTGGTTACGTCGCCCGGAAAAACGTTTTAAAGCGGTAAAAGGGCTCGATATAACGCTGCGTCGTGGCGAAACATTGGGGATCGTTGGCGAATCGGGTTCCGGTAAAACTACGCTCGGTCACGCGATTTTACGACTGCTCGACTCGGAAGGTGAGTTGATTTACGACGGCATGACGTTGCACGATCGCGACCGTAAAGCGATGCGCCCACTGCGCAAACGGATGCAGATCGTATTTCAAGACCCCTTCTCTTCGCTGAACCCGCGCATGACCGTGCGTCAGATCATTCAGGAAGGCATGATCATTAATAACATCGGTAAAGATGATAACGACCGCGAACAGCGCGCGATTCAGGCATTACAGGAATCGGGTTTAGCACCGTTTGCGCTCGACCGCTTCCCACATGAATTCTCCGGCGGCCAGCGTCAGCGCATCGCTATTGCCAAAGCCATCGCCATGGAGCCGGAATTCATTCTGCTGGATGAACCCACCTCGGCGCTCGACTTATCGGTGCAGAATCAGATCATCCAATTACTGCGACAATTGCAGCAAAAACATAATCTTTCCTTCTTGTTTATCAGCCATGATTTACGTGTGGTCAGAGCGTTATGCCACCGTATCATGGTGATGCGCCACGGAGATTTAGTCGAAATGGGCGATACCGTCACGGTGATGGATAACCCAAAAGAGGAATATACCCGACGACTGATCCGAGCCGCATTTGAGGTGGCCGCCTGATCGAATAATCAAGCTGTGAATACCGGAGGAAAGCATGTCGGATTATCTGCCGAATGAAGAACGTTATAGCCAGATGCATTACCGCCGTAGTGGCCAAAGTGGACTGAAATTACCACGCATCAGTCTTGGCCTTTGGCATAATTTTGGTGATACCGCCAATCAGGACAACAGCCGCAAACTGATCCGACACGCATTTGATTGTGGTATCACCCACTTTGATCTGGCCAATAACTATGGCCCGCCACCGGGCACTGCCGAAGAGCATTTCGGGCGCATCCTGCAGCAAGACCTGCATGCTTATCGTGATGAACTGATCATCTCGACCAAAGCGGGATATCCGATGTGGAATGGCCCGTACGGCGACGGTGGCAGTAAAAAATATCTGGTGTCCAGTCTGGACCAAAGCCTGCGCCGGATGAAACTGGATTACGT
>CALMKU010000093.1 GCA_937866945.1 uncultured Tolumonas sp. | reverse complement strand
CTGCAGGTAGATCCAGAGCGTGAACGTATCTCTCTGGGTGTTAAACAGATCGAAGAAGATCCGTTCAACAAATACCTGTCAGATAACAAAAAAGGTACTATCGTTAAAGGTAAGGTAACTACCGTTGATAGCAAAGGCGCTACCATTGAACTGGAAGAAGGTGTTGAAGGCTACATCCGTGCTGCTGATGCATCACGTGATCGCGTAGAAGACGCATCTTTGGTTCTGTCTGTTGGTGATGAAGTTGAAGCCAAATTCATGGGCGTTGACCGTAAAAACCGTACAGTGAGCCTGTCAGTTCGTGCTAAAGACGAAGCTGAAGAAAAAACAGCTATGGATAGCGTAAATCAGCAAGAAGAAGCTGGTTTCGGTAATGCTATGGCTGAAGCTTTCAAAGCAGCTAAAGGCGAATAATCGCTCTTAAAATGGAGCGGTGAAAGCCGCTCCATTTATTTATATCTGATTATGCTGAGGAGAACATTTATGACGAAATCTGATCTTATTGAACGTCTTTCTTCTAGTCAGCAACATCTTGCCGCTAAGGATGTTGAGGCTGCAGTCCGTGAAATATTGGAATGTATGGCTGCCACTCTTGAAAGCGGTAATCGCATAGAAATTCGTGGTTTTGGCAGCTTCTCTCTGCATTACAGAGCACCTAGAGTAGGGCGGAATCCTAAGACTGGGGAGAAAGTAGAACTTCTTGCCAAAAGCGTTCCTCATTTCAAACCAGGCAAAGAATTAAGAGAACGTGTAAACTCTTTGTAAGTTAACTTTGTTTGGTGTTTTGACATGAAATTTGTGAAATCCATATTATATTTCATGGCTATTTTGTCGTTGGCCATGTTTTTAGTGACGTTAGGTTCGGTTAATGGTCAACAAATCCATGTCAACTTATTGATCGCGCAAGATGATTTTAGCTTGCCGACACTGCTTGTTGCGGCATTTTTTTCCGGTTTTTTAGTCGCTTTATGTGCATTAGGGTTTGGATATGTCGTTGCCAAACTAAAACTGCGTAAATTACAGAATCATATTTCACGCCTGTCATCTCAAATTAGTCAGCCTGTTAAGGAATAGTTGAATCAATGCTGGAGTTACTCTTCCTGCTTTTGCCAGTTGCGGTGGCTTATGGCTGGTATATGGGAAGAAGAAGTATCCGTATTGATGAAGAGCGAAAGAGCTCTCAACGTTCTCGTAATTACGCGGCTGGGATTAATTTCTTACTTTCTGAACAACCTGATAAGGCAGTCGATTTATTTATCGATTTATTACAGGTTGATACGGATACTATTGATACGCACCTTGCGCTGGGTAATTTATTTCGTCAGCGGGGAGAGGTTGACCGAGCAATTCGTATTCACCAGAATTTAGTCGCTCGCTGTCTTGATTCAACAGAACAGCAAAATCTTTCTATGCTTGAATTAGCTCGTGACTTTATTGCCGCAGGATTATTAGATCGAGCAGAAAACGTGCTGATAAGCTTATTAAATGACGATGACTTGGCTGATGACGCCCGAAAAATGTTGCTACAGATTTATGAACAACTCAACGAATGGCAAAAAGCGATCGATATAGCGGAAAAACTATCTAGTAAAAACCATCACAAAGTTGTAGCTCATTATTATTGTCAGTTAGCTGAAGCCGATCTGTCTCTCTCTGATTTTAAGGCTGCTGAAACAAGACTAAAACGAGCATTGAAAGCGGACCCTCTGTGCGTAAGAGCTGAAATATTATTTTCTCATGTACATATTAAACAGCAGCAATATGATGCCGCGATTAAACATATAGATCGAATTCCAGAGTTGTCATCCGCGTTTGCCAGCGAAGCATGGAAGTTATTGTTGCAGTGTAAATCTAATATTGATGAACACAGCTTGGCTTCTATATTAGTTCGTTGGCTCGAAAAAACTCAAAATACTACAATAGCGCTTGCTCTTGCTGATTCAATTCAGAATGAACAAGGTGCTAGTGAAGCCGAAAATTTTATTCTACGCCACATAAAAAGAAATCCGACGATGAAAGGTTTTCATCGCTTAATGACATATCAGTTAGAAGCGATGCATGACGATAAAGCGGCGGAGAGTATCTCCTTATTACGTTCTTTAGTTGAAAAGCAAATGGCAGTTAAGCCAGTCTATCGTTGTGAGCATTGTGGCTTTTCCAGTAAGGTCATATTTTGGCATTGTCCATCTTGTAAGCAATGGGGAAGTATTTCGCCAATCCAGGGCTTGGATGGTGATTGATTATTTTTTGGCAGGATATATGACAGACCCTAAAGTTATTGTTGCGCTTGATTTTGCAAATAAAGAAGATGCATTATCTTTTGTTGATCAAGTTACCCCTTCTGATTGCCGGTTAAAAATTGGTAAGGAAATGTTCACCTATTATGGCCCGCAATTTGTTGAACAATTGGTGAAAAAGGGGTTTGATGTATTTTTGGATCTGAAGTTTCATGATATTCCAACTACAGTGGCGAAAGCAGTAAAAGCTAGCGCAGAAATGGGCGTGTGGATGGTCAATGTTCATGCATCTGGTGGCCGAAAAATGATGGAAGCAGCTAGGGATGCATTGTTACCTTATGGTGAAAAAGCACCATTACTTATTGCCGTAACAGTGCTAACTAGCATGGAGCAAAGTGATCTAGCTGATATAGGGCTAGATATCTCTCCTTTTGAGCAAGTATTACGACTTGCGTCACTAACTCAGCAGGCGGGTTTGGACGGTGTAGTTTGTTCTGCTCAGGAAGCATTAGCATTAAAATCAAAACTGGGAAAAGAGTTCAAATTAATTACACCGGGCATTCGTTTAGATGTAACAACTAAACATGATGATCAAAGTCGAGTGATGACGCCAGTTGATGCAGTAAGAGCTGGGGCTGATTACTTAGTTATAGGTCGTCCGGTAACACAGGCTGTATCACCTTTGGCTGTTTTACAACAGATCAACAGCTCTTTAGTTTAACATTACTGAATAACCAAAAATAAAGCCGCTTATGCGGTTTTATTTTTGGTTATAAAAGAAAGTAACCCGCCAAGAAAAGCACCAATCCAGTGTGCTTGCCAATGAACTCTCATGCCGATTAAATGACTGCTAAAACTATCTGTTGATAGAACATCCAAACTAAGCTTTGCTATCAGTAAAAAAATTACGAGAACAGGATACCACGAATGTTTTCTACGCCATTCTTGAATCGAATACCATACAAATAATCCATGTAAAGCACCAGAAAAGCCCAAATAGAATATTGTTGATGGCAAGAATAAATAAAGTATGGTGTTGATGCTGAATACTAGAGATAAGCTTACAAAAAACCAGATAATTACCTTTATCTGAAGTTCATATAACATCAGTAAACAAAATAACCCTATGATATTTAGTAGTAAATGAAACTCATTTGCATGAACTAATCCACCACTGAGCAGACGCCAAATTTCGTTGTTCGATATCGCAATCCGGTTGAAGGATAGGTCAGCGACAAAAAATTGGATGAGTTGAAATATACACAGGAATAACGATGCAATAAGGAAAAAACTAATATTTTTGCCAGAATGAATATACCGCACATAATGAGTAAGTGAGTTATGTGCGGCCATCGATAAGCTCTATTGCTGATTGATCAGGAAATCATCTAAGGATTGGCCATTCGCAATAGCATTACGAATTGGTACTGGTTGACGACCTTGACCAGTCCAGGTTTTTGTCTGGCCATCAGAATCAATGTAATGGTATTTAGCCGGACGAGGAGGGCGTTTACTGCTTTTTTCAACTTCAGGCTGACCTAGAAGTAACTCAGACAAATCAATACCATCTGCACGTAGTTTTTCTTTATACTCAGTGATTTTACGAATCCGCTCTTCTTGTTGTTGACGAAAACTTTCTTCCACTTCACGACGTTCTTCAACTATGGCGGTTAGTTTTTCAAAACCTTCATTCAATTGTTCCAACGTCAATTCACGGGTAACTACTCGTAGACTGCGAGCATTCAAGAAAATTCTCAGAAAATCAGACATAGAGACAACCTTATATAATAAATTGAAGGACATTTTTAATTTATAAACGCGCAATAAAATAGTCAATCAAAGATATAATTATTTTTAATATGGCTCTATAAAAATTTATTTAATGGATTTTTTTGATAAACGGCTTTCTTCTAACCTAGAAAACCGTAAGATTAAATTTTAATTTGGATATCAAAGCATCATGATACTGCGAGAGGGATTTTTATACCAAAACTATTTTGAATTTAGCATTCATGAATTCGATAGTATCACCGGAAACAATTTTCTTTCGTTTTCTGGTTTCAATTTCACCATTTACCAACACTTGACCATCATCAATGACGGCTTTGGCTTCACCACCACTGGCTACAATACCTTCGAATTTTAATATTTTGTAGAGTTCGACGGGTTCTTTTGTAATTTCAATTTCTTTCATTAGAGTATATCTCTTTGCAATTATAGATAATATATGACTTAGGGTGAAGATAAGATCGGCTAACGTCAAGTTGGATCAATAAATTAGCAAGCACACTC
>CALMKU010000092.1 GCA_937866945.1 uncultured Tolumonas sp. | reverse complement strand
TTTATTCCTTGTTCGATATGGCTCGAAAGCCAAGGTCGTCACGGTATTCGAGAGTGTATTTGTCGCCAGCAGAGCTACCATCCAGCGTCAATAATTCGCCCGTTGCGTTAACAATTCCTACACGTAGCAATGCTTCATCGTCTTCTGGGCGCCCCAGATAAAACACCTTATCGAGATGCATGTTTTTTAGTTCGTGCATTGATACTTTTTCAGGGCAATACGCGAGGCTGACCTTGACTAATTGCTGATGGAGATCAACCGCTAACTGACGCCATTGCGCTTTAGTGAGTCGGTGATGCTCGTGAGGTAAGGTCAATTCCCGACCATCCAGCAACCGGATCATGGTCATTCCATCGACTCGGCTAATGCTTCGTAACAGCAGCAAATCATGGGTATCCTGATCGTTATAGCGGGTTTCGGCTTTATGTTCAGGTAAAGTCTTACCATTCTTCGATAAGGTTAATTTAGCCAGTGCTTGTTTCGCTTGTTCACCTGTGCGGAAACGGTTGCCATTTTTTAGCTCATAGAGCCATCGCCCCCAATCACCTGTTTCAGCACGATCTACATAGGTTTGGTCAATTAAAGGCCGAATATCAGAAGGTAATCGAATTGATTTCAGTTCCTGCCAAGCCTCAAGGCTTCGGCACAACACATAGGGCTCATACACTATTGCGCTCGAACCGAATGCAGAGCGAGGATTCACTAACGCCTCTTCAAGTGACGGCGCTAATAACCAGCATTCTGGTTGCGCTGTCGTGTTACGTGGCGTGTCGCTATGTCGCCACAAACGCCCCAGACGTTGTAACAACATATCGGTAGGGGCAAATTGGCTCACTAGAAAATCAGCGTCAATATCGAGCGACTGCTCTAATACTTGAGTGCCCACCAAAATACGACCGCAGTTCCCGCGACTTTCTCTGCCTTCTTTACCATATAATGCAACCCAACGAGCTTCATTTTTAGCTCTATCGTGAGAGGTAAACCGAGAATGGAGCAAACCGACTTCACAGCCCAGTTGGATTGCACGACTGGCGAGATCAAGATAACGCTGTTGTGCTTCTGCTACGGTGTTTTCAATCCACAGCACTTGTTGCCCTTGTTCCGCTCGTTTCAAGGCCTCTTCCAGCACGGGTTGATCTTGATGGCATGATTTAAGACTGACAACTGGGCCATCTAACGCAGAAACACCAATTTCCACCAATGAACTCTCTTCTAACGCAGGCTTTGCCGTAATCAGCGGATAGTCAGAGCTGGTGGCGGGTTGTTGTAATAAAGCCTCGCGGCGTGATTGGCTTAAGGTGGCACTGAGAATGATCACGGTGCAATTGATCTGGCGAAGAAAAGCGACTAATTCATTTAGAATCGTGCCAGTGTAGAGATCATAGCTGTGCACTTCATCCAAAATGACAACCTTGCCAGCCAAACCAAACGCCCTGACAAAACCGTGTTTGACATTCATTACAGCCATTAACGCCTGATCGATGGTGCCAACGGCAAAAGGAGCCAATAAACCGCGTTTGCTCTGATTAAACCATGAACCACCGGGGCGGCCTTCTTCACCCATTTCGCTCTCAAGCAACCAAGCGCCCGAGTGCAACAACAAACTTCGTTTTGGTGTTTCAGCACTAACAATTTGTTCAAGAAAGTGATTAAAGCGGTCGTAGATTTTGTTCGATGTCAGTTGTGTGGGCAGTGCGAAGTAGATACCGCAGGC
>CALMKU010000091.1 GCA_937866945.1 uncultured Tolumonas sp. | reverse complement strand
ATTTAATCCTGGTGCGGAAAATGAGGTGTAAGAAATGAAAAAAGAATGCTTTATTTTAACTCGACATGAAAAATACAAATGAAAATAAACTTTCAAACTGAAATTTACATTTTTATCTGTAAATAACGCACTCCGATTTGCTCCTGCCACCCGCCTCTTGCTAATATCTGGATAAATGCACAGTATCAGAGGTCTTAATGGAACTCTCTGCGGTCCCGATTTCCATGTTGAAAGGTGTTGGCAGTAAGTTAGCCGAAAAGCTGACTCACCTGCGGCTGCATACTGTGCAGGATCTGCTCTTCCATCTGCCACTACGTTATGAAGATCGCACTCGTCTCTATCCCATTGCGGAATTAAGTGCCGATCATTCCTGTACCACCGAAGGCGTGATCCAAAGTTGTGATATTCAGATGGGCAAACGCCGGATGCTGTTGTGCCGGATCAGTGACGGTAATGGCTCCGTAACGCTACGATTTTTCCATTTCACCGCCGGGCAGAAAAATGCACTGGCTGTCGGTCGACGTATCCGTTGTTTTGGCGAAATCAAACGCGGGCTGCATGGTTTTGAGATTGTGCATCCGGAATACAAACTGCTGGATGATGATGCACCATTAGACACCGATACCACTTTGACGGCGGTGTACCCCACCACGGAAGGTTTGCGTCAGGCGTCATTGCGTAACCTGACCGATCAGGCACTGCAACTACTCAAAGAAAATGGCGTCAAAGAGCTGTTGCCGGATGGGTTATATCCACGCCAGCTCAGCCTCGCCGATGCCCTGCTGTTACTGCATCGCCCGCCACCGGATATTTCGCTGGCACAGTTAGAGAATGGCCAACATCCGGCCCAGCAACGGCTGGCGCTGGAAGAGCTGATCGCTCATCACCTGACCGTCTTACAGCTGCGTTACAGCACACAACAGCATCAGGCGCGCGCCTTACCCACCGATTGTTCGTTGTGCGAACAACTGCTAGCCCGTTTGCCTTTCAAACCGACCGGCGCCCAAAAGCGAGTAGGTCAGGAAATTAGCCACGATCTGACGAAACCCTACCCAATGATGCGACTGGTACAAGGCGATGTCGGCTCGGGTAAAACGCTCGTCGCCGCGCTGGCCGCACTGCAGGTGATCGCGCATGGTGGGCAAGTGGTGCTCATGGCGCCAACGGAATTGCTGGCCGAACAACACGCCAATAATTTCAGTAACTGGCTAACGCCATTAGGTATTGAAACCGGCTGGCTGGCCGGTAAAGTGAAAGGCAAAGCGCGCGAAAAACAGCTGGAAGCCATTCGTAGTGGGCAAGTCAAAATGGTGGTCGGCACGCATGCCGTGTTTCAAGAACAGGTTGAATTTCAGCAACTGCTGCTGGTGATTGTCGATGAACAGCATCGCTTCGGTGTGCATCAACGTTTGGCCTTACGTGAAAAAGGCGCGCAGGATGGCATTTATCCGCACCAGTTGATCATGACCGCGACCCCGATCCCGCGCACGCTGGCCATGACCGTGTATGCCGATCTGGACACCTCAATCATTGATGAACTGCCACCCGGCCGCACTCCGATCACCACCGTCGCCTTACCCGATACCCGCCGCGAAATGGTGATCGAGCGCGTGCGCCAAGCCTGCATTGAAGGGCGACAGGCGTATTGGGTCTGTACTTTAATTGAAGAATCGGAAGTGCTGGAGTGTCAGGCGGCTGAGAATACAGCCGAAGACCTGCAAAACTTGTTGCCGGAATTGCATATTGGCTTAGTACATGGCCGCATGAAACCAGCCGAAAAACAGCGCGTGATGCAGGAATTTAAAGAAGGCATTTTGCATCTGTTGGTGGCTACCACCGTGATTGAAGTTGGTGTCGATATACCAAACGCCAGTCTGATGATCATCGAAAACCCTGAACGCTTAGGCTTGGCACAATTGCACCAATTGCGCGGTCGGGTTGGCCGTGGTTCCGTCGCGTCGCATTGTGTGCTGCTGTATCATGCGCCGCTGTCCAAAACTGCGCAGCAACGCCTCGCCGTTTTGCGCGACAGCAACGATGGTTTTGTTATTGCGCAGAAAGATTTAGAGCTGCGCGGCCCCGGTGAAATGCTCGGCGCCAAACAAACCGGCCTTGCTGATCTCAAGATCGCTGATCTGGTGCGCGATCAGGCGTTAATCCCGCAAGTGCAGCAGTTGGCACAACGAATTTTTCAACAATACCCTGCTTGCGTCACACCGCTGATCCGTCGCTGGTTCGGCGAGCGAGATGATTATTCTCAAGCCTGACGCCATCCGTTACACTGAAGGTCAAATTCGCCTTAATCGTGTGTTCTGAATGGCTTTTTTCATGCATCGTGCATTTCGTTGGTTTCTGTATAGCATTCTGGTGCTGGTCGCGGCGATCTGGCTAACGCTGGGTCTGCTCAAACCGGAACATCTGAAAGGGCCGTTTGTCGCGTGGGTGCAACAGCAAACTGGCCTGCCGCTGGAGATAGGTAAACTCAATTACAACCCGCTGTTCCCGAATGTAGTGCTGGCAGAAAATGTCTCCCTCGGCCCGGATCTCAAAGCCGATAAAGTCTATCTGGAAATCGCCAGTGGCTCGTGGTGGCAACGCCAATTACATATTGCCCATCTTGATATCATTCGCCCGCAGATCAAATGGCAACCCGGCCTCAATCTGCCGCAACCATTGCGTCAGTTACAGATCGATGATCTGACCATTGATAAGATGAAACTGGCCTGGAGCAACGGTTCACTAGACGGTGGCAGCCTGCACCTCACTAACTGGCAACCGATCCGCGATGGCGAAGTGCTGCCGTTTGCCGAAGTGAAATTTGATGCCAGTGTCGATCGTTTGCTATTCAGCTCACTGCAGCTGGGCAAAACCCGAGTTCAGGGCACACAAGCGGATCAGCGAGTGAATATCACGGATCTGCAAAGTGAGCTGTTTCACGGTGGTATGGCAGCAAAATTCACCTGGGATTTAAAAAACAACCAGCTCAGTGCACAGCAACTGGCGTTAGCGAACTGGCAGTTAGATCTGCAAGCATTGCCAGTTTTACCGCTGCCGTTACCGCAGATCACAGTTGAAAAAGTCTCACTGGAAAATGTCAGCGTGATTGACCTGAGCCAGCATTTTGCCCTGAATCAGGCCAATGGCACTGTCGAAAAACTAGCCTGGCAGCCGGGGCAGTGGCCGACATTTGAATATCAGGGCAAGCTTGGCGAATTTACCGATGGCCTGTTTCAGTTAGCCGAGATGCAAGGCGAAGGGCGTTTACGTGAACAAGACTGGCGTTTAGAGCTGAAAGGCACCGCTTATGCCGGTGAGTTTAACGTCGAATTAGAGGGCAATCGACAGCCGGCCACATTAACCGTACACGAATTGCAGCTGAATAATATGCAACCAGAACTGCAACCTGGTTGGCGCGAATGGTTAGCCAAGCAACCCTTCCAGCAGATTGATCTGCGCCGTCTGGATGTCAGCCATCTCTCGCTGATCTCGTTTGACGACAGCGTGCCATTAACCCTGAAATGGCTGGATCTGTTCCTCACCGATCTGCGCTGGACGCCACAAGGCTGGCAAAGCAGTAATCACAAAGCCCGTCTGGAAGGCAGTTGGCTGGAACTGGTGTGGCAGACCTTGGTTAGCAGGAAGGCTGAATTTCAGGCTGAAATGGCTGACAACGCCATAAAACTGGAGAAATTCACCACTCAACTGGAAGAGTCGCCCCTGAACATCAGCGGGCAATGGGGGCTTAACGCCGATACCCCTCATCAGCTGAAACTGTCACTGCAGAAATTCGATCTGGAGCAATTCAGTGACATGTTGGGTCCGCGCTATCCATTTGCGGGTAAAGCCGATCTAACCCTGAATGTACAAGCCAAAGGACAGGATTGGAAAAGCATCAAACCGAGTTTACAGGGCACCGCCACGCTGGATGTGCTGGATCTGTTTGTCGATGGTCTGAAACTCGATACCTATCTGGACGAACAGCTCACACCAAAAGCACCGGCACCTCAAGATTTTGAGCAACTAATCGGCAAATTACGTGGCGGCGATTCCGCCTTCAACCATACCCGCATTCAACTGCAAGCCGATAAAGGTATGCTGAATTTCAATGGTTCGGCCTTTGAGTCGATTACGCACCTAATTGCCCTGAAACAAGGCGTTGATCTCAACAAAAACAGCTGGCAGCTGCAGCTTGGTTTACTCAATGATCAGTATCAGCCGGAATTGCTCGGCACGCTGAGTGGTGTGTTAACGACACCAAAATTACAATTCCGCTTACCCGCCGCCAATGCCAGCAGCTGGAATACGCAGCCGATCCACTATCCGCCACAGGGTAAAGAAGGGGCGTTACGGGAATGAATGCTTTCCCGGCAGTGGAGTTTGACGTCACAACCGCCAGCGTAGCCGGGGCGCTTATTTATTGGCAGCGGAAAGAAGAGCAATCGCTGGAGGTTCGTGAAGATACCGAATTTCGCTGGTTACTGCTGGATGGCGTCGTGCAATCGGTCTTACGCCACACCGCGCCCGATGAGCTATGTTTACCCCACCAGCAAATCTTGCGAGCATTGCTGCCAGCCCATGCGGAGCAGGTGTTGCATTTAGGTTTAGGTGGCGGTGATTTCCTGCGCTGGTTACATCATCGTTACCCCGGCGTGCAACAAACCGCTATCGATCTGAACCAGCAGGTCATTCATCTCTATCAGCGGTTTTTCCAGCAAGCCGAACAGCCACAGTTACATGCTCAAGATGCTTTCGCTTGGTTGAATACAAATCAGCAGCCGTATGATCTGATCTTGATCGATCTGTTCAGTGATGACGGCAGCCCAGCACCTTTGTTCCAAGCTGAAACCTACCAGCAACTGCAAAACAACATGACTGCTGATGGCAAAGTCATTGTGAATTTACTGCCGCGCACTGAACAAGAGTGGCAGCGCGTACAGCAATTACTGGCTCATTGTGGAGATGTGCGCAGCGTACAAATCGCCGGCTACCGTAATTATTTGATCTGGACAGAACCTAAACCTGTAACCAAAAGGTAACTGGCCCGTCATTTACCAGACTGACCTGCATATCCGCTGCAAACCGGCCACTGGCCACCGGAATCGCTTTCGCTGCCATCTGCGCAATAAAGTGTTTATACAAGCTTTCCGCCTGTACCGGATCTGCATTGCGTTCGGCAAAACTCGGCCGCATGCCCTTGTGAGTGTCTGCAGCTAAGGTGAATTGAGACACCACCAGCACACGGCCACCGACCTGTTGCACATTCAAATTCATTTTACCGTCGTCATCACTAAACACCCGATAACCGGCCACCCGATGCGCTAACTTATCGGCTTTCGCCGCATCATCACCGCGTTCGACGCCCAATAACACCAGCAAGCCGTGGCCAATTTCACCGGTAATTTCGCCGTCTACTACAACACGGGCTTCACTGACCCGCTGAATCAAAGCAATCATGATTTTTCCTCAATCTTAGTATCGGCTTAGCTTAACGGAAATTTTTTCGGAACAGAAAAAAAGAGCGGCGAGAGGAGACTTCTCGCCGCTAAAGGTCCGCTTATTCAGCGTTCTACAAAGGAACTCGGTGATGGAAGCTCTGCGAAGAGAGCTCAGTGATGAACTGGCTGATGGTGCGAATGCCAATCATCTGAAGCTGGTACAGTATTGCGTGCATGATGAGTCAGATACAGCAACACTGCACTCCCCAGCAACAACACCATGCCCAGACCAAAAATCGAAGTAACACCTAAAGCAACCAGCAAGGCACTGCCCAGTGAAGCCGATAACATTTGCCCAGCGCCTGCCAACGCCGTTGCGGTGCCAGCCGTGCGTTTGTAGGGTTCCAGCAAACTGGCTAGCGCATTCGGGAAAGCCATGCCATTGCCGAAGGCAAACAGCGCCAGACCCAACATCATTAACAATGCCGTGTACGGCAGTAATAGCATGCTTAAACCTGAAACAAATTGCAGCAGTGACGCCACTTGCAAGACAGTTTCTTTCGAGAAATAGTGGCGGGTTTTACTGGCCAATATGCCACCTAAAACCAGAGAGAACGCCGGTAGCAGCGTCCAGCGACCATACACATCCGCGCTCATGCCGACTTGCATTTGCATGATGAATGGCATCACCGAGATCGAGAAAACGTTCAGCGAATACTGGATCCACACCACCCCAGAGTAACAACGGAAATGGTTACTCTTCAGCAACTGAGCATATTGATGCACAAAATCGATGAAGTGTGCCCGCTCATCCGCAGACTGCGCTTGATGGGTTTCGTCAAAACGGTAAAACAACAGCACCCACAACAAGCCTAAATAACCCGCCATAGTGAAGAAAATACTGACCCAGCCAAAATGGGTGGTCAGAAAACCGCCCGCTAATGGGGTAATGGTCGGTACAAACGCCATCACAATGCCAAAATAGGCCATCGCCTGACGCAAATGCGAGCCTTCATAACGATCGCGCAGTGAAACACGGGCAATAACCGATGCACAACCGGCACCAATACCCTGCAACACACGCCCTAAAATAATCAGCGATGCGCTGTGATGGGCAAACAGACACAGCAGAATACCAAATACCGCCACCATCAGACCGGATAACAACACCGGACGGCGGCCGTAAATATCAGATAACGGGCCATAGAACAGTTGAGACGGGCCAAAGCCGAGCAGATAAGCCGACACCAGCCATTGTGTCATTTGCGAAGAGATGCCCAGATCCTGGTGCATTTCCGGCAGGGCTGGCAGCAATAAACTCATCCCGGTCTGACCAACAGCAATCAGTAAACAAGAGTAGATCACCGGCACCCATTTCTCACTGCGACTTAATTCTTTTTGCTGCAGGATCACCGGTTGTTGAATAACCGCTGGATCTTTATAGTATGCGCCACTGCTACTGTCACTACTCATTTTTGTTCTCTGGATTTAGCGGGAATACATAGCCCGAACCATGAAATGACACTTTCATGGTTAAAAACTCTGTGAATCGAACGATTGACGTGGTTTTTCATAATTATCGGTAGCAAGGGTCATAACTGTCTAACGACTAATATTCATAGCCTGTGATAAGAAAAACTTTTCACCAAATTTGGCGTAGATTATGCATTTTACATTCGAGTCCCTGCCGAAGGCAGGCTGCATAAGCATCTGCGTTTCAAGGGGTTAATGTGAACGTTCGTTTTCTGGAAACATTTTTGTGGGTCGCACGGTTAAATAGTTTTCGTTTAACTGCTGAAAAACTGTTCACTACGCAGGCGTCGATCTCCAACCGCATTGCGGCACTGGAAGAGGAACTCGGCGTCAAATTGTTCGTGCGCGACAATAAAGGCGTACGTTTGACCCCAGATGGTGACAAGGTACTGGAGTATGCCGAACAGATCGTCGGACGTGCGCATGCCTTACGCATGTCACTCGGGCAAGCCAGTGGTTATGAAGGCAAAGTGCGTATCGGGGCTATCGATTCGGTAGTACAAACCTGGTTTATCGAATTGTTATCTTGGATCACCGTCAATTACCCGCATCTGGAAGTCGAAATCGCGGTCGACAGTGCGCGTGGTCTGTCGAATCAATTACAAAAAGGGTATCTGGATATCGCCTTTCAGGCGGACTTGGTGCGTCTGGAATCGATCCGTAATCTGGAGCTGGCGAAATACCCGATGCGCTGGATTGTCGCCGCTAATTCCCCGTATAACCGCCCATTCTCGTCACTGCAGGAACTGGCCAGTGAGCGGCTGATCACCTTTGTCGCCAACTCACGTCCGCACCAAGATATTCTGAGCTTGTTGCATCTGAATGGCATTACTTCACCCCGCATTAGTTGCGTAAACTCATTTGCAGCCATGACCCGCCTGATTGAAGATGGTTTTGGCATCGGCGTGATCCCGCCGGCATTGGTGCGTGAACAACTGGCGAATGGTTCCTTGGTGATTTTAAACATTGCCAATACCCAGCCTTCTTCACTGTCGATGTTGTCGCAAGTAGCTTCGTGGCGTACCGGTTCGGGGCTGGAACACTGCGAAGCGATTGTGCGGCAAGCACAAAATATCGTGCAGCGGTTCTGCAAAATCATCGGCCCGGAACGTGGTATTGCCGCCAACGGCGCCCCCACCGTGAAACAAGTCGATAGCCACGAAAGAAATTAATATACACTGACAATTTTATTCCGGAGCCTACCATGCAGTTCTTCCGTCGTTTACAGGACATCCGCGCTATCAGCTTTGATCTTGATGACACCTTATACGACAACCGTCCGGTGATTGAACACGCCGAACAATGGATGGTGGAACACATGCGCGACCGCTATCTGGCCAGCGCCATGTATGATCGGGCTTGGTGGTTACAACTGAAACACGAATTACAACATGCCGATCCGTCCCTGAAAGACGATGTCAGTCGTTGCCGGATTGCCATGCTGGAAGTCGGCTTGCAGCGCGGAGGGATGCCTGTCGAGATAGCAAAAACCGAGGCACAACGTTGTTTTGCCGAATTTCTGGAAGTCCGCTCGCAAGTGGCGGTACCGCCGGAATCAATTGAAGTATTGAAAAAACTCAGCCGACATTTCCCGCTGGCCGTGATCACCAATGGCAATGTGCTGTTGGAACGCATCGGGCTGGATGGGCATTTTAAACACGTGTTAAAAGCCGGTAACGGTCAGCGCATGAAACCGGCGCCAGATCTATTTCGTTTGATGGCCGCCCGACTGGAATTACAGCCGCAACAGATCCTGCATGTCGGCGATGACGTGAACACCGATGTATTTGGTGCGATAAGAAACGGTTATCAAGCAGCTTGGATCAACAACCAAGGGCAAGACTGGCGCAGCCTGCACACCTTGCCCCATCTGATGTTGCAGGATATTCGCGATCTGCTGACACTCATTCCGGAAGCCCAACGATGAAACTGTCCAACTACATGACCGGCTTGCTGCTGGCGATTCTGGCCGCGACCGGTTTTGCCTGCAAAGCGATTTTCGTCAAACTGGCTTATCGTTATGGCGTTGATGGCACCACGTTAGTGACCATTCGTTTACTGCTGGTCTTACCATTAATTGCCGCCATGCGGCTGCTGCGAAAAACACCGACTACCGCCTTATCCTGGCATGACCGCGGCATGATCATGCTGCTCGGTTTACTCGGATATTACTTATCCAGCTTGCTGGATTTTCTGGGTTTGGAAACCGTCAGCGCTAGTATTGAACGCCTCATTTTGTGTCTCTACCCTACCCTGACGGTATTGCTTTCCGCTTGGCTGATGCAAACCAGTATCAGCCGTCGAATGTGGTCGGCGATGGCACTGACCTACTGCGGCATGGTGTTGGTGCTCGCCCCAGATTTTGCCGGCGCAAGACTCGATCTGCTAGGCATATTTTTTGTAGTCGCCAGCACCGTCAGCTATGCGTTTTACCTGACCTGGAGCCCGCCAGTCATTAAGCGCATTGGCTCTATGCGCTTTGCCGAACTGGCATTGACTGTCTCAGCCATTGCCATGTTTATTCACTATCTGTTGACGCGACCACTTGGCATTCTGATTCACCAGCCACTGCCTGTTTGGGGTTATGGCTTGATCATGGCGCTGGTCGCCACCGTGCTGCCGCTCTATGCCCTATCCGCCGCAATGGCACGCATTGGTGCCGGAAAAACAGCACTGATCGGCAGTGTCGGCCCGATCCTGACTATATTCCTAAGTATTGGTATTCTGGATGAACACTTAAGCCCACTACAATGGGCGGGCGTGGGAGTGGTATTAACCGGGATCTGGCTGGTTGGACAACGAAAAACCTGACGGATTTCGTAACGACACCATCCACTTGGCAAAACCGCGTGCAAATGTGCGCCGCGTCAGCTGATCGATTTGCGGCCAGCGATCCATCGGCATAAAAGCATATTGCTGCGTGTTTTGTGCTTCATTGCCATGTAACGCCACCCAACGTGGGTTGTAGCGACGCACGGCGGTTTTATCCCAGCTCAATACCTGCTTCATCGCACTTTCCATCTCAGCAGGATGACTCAGCGCGTAGGCCGGAATTTCTGCGCCAAATTGCTCACTGAGTTTGGTGACACCTTGTTGTGTCGAGGCATCCAGCGATTTATTGGCATCACTGCGTGCGCGTAACTGCGCGGTATAAAACCAGAACATCGCATCGTGGTAATGCTGTTGCTGATAGAGCTGGTAAGCCAGCGCAAACAATACGGGCGGCGTCACCTCATTCGGTTTAGCCTGCACTTGCAACAGCGTTTCGGCATTACCCTGCAACAGTTCATCGACCTGCCGTCGCGTGGTTTCCAACGGTAACAGCCGATATTCGCCTTGCGGCTGTAGCAACGGAGCTGCGGCTTCTTGCGCACAGCCACCAACGACACTCATCACGAGCAACAATACACTACTGCCGACTATTAGCCTCATATCTACCTCTCACTGCATCCTACCCAGTTTAATACATTCAATCGGCCAATTTCCGGAAAATCGGCCCGAAGGCTTTGCCCTGTCGGATCTGACTTGTTAGACTGCGGACATGCGGCCGCCGGAGCTGGTAGCCCTCTTCGTCACAGCGCAGCCATAGCGCATAGTATAGGACATCAAGATGAAACACCTTCACGTACTGCTGCTGTGCGGCGGCGGCGGCAGTGAGCACGAAATTTCTCTGCTGAGTGCTAATTTTCTGGAAAGCCAGCTGAAATCTCTGGCCGATATCAGTGTTACCCGTGTTGAACTGTTCCCCGATCATTGGCAGACCAACGATGGTCGTTTTTGTCATTTAGGCATGGATCGTCAGCTGCATTTCGACAATACCGCACAGCCGGTTGATTTTGTGGTGCCTTGTATTCACGGCTTCCCTGGTGAAACCGGTGATATTCAATCGATGCTGGAGCTGATCGGCCTGCCTTATCTCGGCTGTGGTTCTGAAGGCAGCAAACTGTGTTTCAATAAAGTCAGTACCAAGCTGTGGTTGTCCGCACTGGATATTCCAAACACCCCGTTCCTGTTCCTCTCAACCAACAACGAAGCGGCACATGCGCAAGCACACACCGCTTTCCGTAACTGGGGTGCTGTGTTCGTGAAAGCAGCCAGTCAGGGTTCATCGGTCGGTTGTTATAAAGTGACGGATGCCGCCGCATTATCCGAAGCGGTGAATGCGGCTTTTGGTTATTCCGACCAGGTGCTGGTCGAAAAAGCAGTGCGTCCACGCGAGTTGGAAGTAGCGGTATATCGTTACAACGATCAATTAGTCGCCACCCGTCCGGGCGAAATTGCGACCCCAAGCGATAGCTTCTACAGCTACGAAGAAAAATACAGCGCTGGCAGCCATTCCACGACCTATCTGGAAGCGCCCAACCTGAGCGAAGAACAAGTTGCCACCATCCGCGAATACGCGCTGAAAGCGTTTAGTCAGCTGGGTCTGAAAGACCTGTCGCGCATCGATTTCTTCCTGACCGAAGACAACGAAATTCTGTTGAATGAAATCAATACTTTCCCTGGTATGACGCCGATCTCCATGTTCCCGAAACTGCTGGAACACAACGGGCATGTATTTGCGGAATTCCTCGAAGGCACATTGAAAGCCTATCGTTAATCGTCAGGCATACAGAAAATCCAAAGCCCGCAATTTGCTGCGGGCTTTGGATTTGCGTCTATTTAACGCTCAATCACTAAATCGGTTTGCGGTACACAGCAACACGCCAGCGCCATATCATCGGCTAAAGCCGATAATACCGGCGAATATTCTTGCGCCACCTCGCCAGACACCACTTTGACACGGCACGCACCACATAACCCGGCCCGACAGCTGTTCGGGATCGTAATCCCGGCGTTTTCGGCCTGTAACAGCAACGAAATTTGGTTATCGCCAGTAAACGATTGGCCATCAACGGTCAATGTCAGTGCTTTTCGGCCAACAGACGTAACCGCAACGAACGGATTATCCGCGGTAGGCTGCTCGGCTTTGTCGGCATAAAACTCTTTTTCTTTGTATTCCAATACCTCGATCGGATCACCCACCTGAATAATGCCTTCATTTTTTGCAATCAGATTTTGACCGAAGAAAACGCGGCCTTGTTCATCTGCGCGGAATTCCGACAAAGTGCGCAACGGTTCTTTCGTTGACCGAAATTCCGCTGTTTCAAGATCGATCGTCGTCAGAATGCAGCGTTCACAGGGTTTCGCAATTTCAAATTCAACTGCACCGATGCGAATGCGTTTCCAGCTATCTTCCACAAAGGATTCATTGCTCTGCACGACCAAATTCGTGCGAAACTGATCCATACTATGCCATGCTGGGCTACGACGGTTCAGCTCATCTAACGAGGCCTGACTAATGACCAGCAAGGGATAACCATCCGCAAAGCTCACTGAATGCCCTACTGGCTCACGCACCCGATTCGACTGCTCACCGCAATATAACAACGTCACCTCCAGCCCCAATAACTGGCTGAACCATTGATTAGCTGCATCCGTCGTACTGTAAGCAATAAAGGTATCGCGCCATACCGTTGCTTCTGTTTCCTGGCGCTGTAAGTCTGCATATTTTAATGTAAACGGTAACTGCTCTGCAGCCGTGAAGACCAAGCCATCCTGAATCAAAGTACAACGAACCGTTACCAGCACCGGATATTTGCGGGCAGTAATCATATTGCCCGCACGATCTTTCAGCATAAATCGGCGATCAAAAACAAGTCCTTGTTTTTCCACCCATGCATTCGAAACGGCGAGACCACCCAGTGATTTCACTGGATAAATATTAATTTGCGCAAGTGATGCAGTGCTCATGGACCACCTTTTCATTAATTATGAACCGACGCATTGGAAACAATGCAACCTTATCATAGCCATTGGTGATCGGGGGAAAAGAGACGGCAGTGCTTCACCGAAAAAGCACTGCCTGACAGAATTACGCGCGATCGCGTTCCAGCAACGGTTTCAGGAAACGCGCGGTGTGCGACTCAGTACATTCTGCCACCTGTTCCGGTGTACCCGCCACCAGAATAGTGCCGCCACCGGAACCGCCTTCTGGCCCCAGATCGACAATCCAATCCGCGGTTTTCACCACATCCAGATTGTGTTCGATGATGACGATGGTATTGCCGTTATCACGCAGCTTTTCCAACACATTCAGCAGTTGCTGAATATCGTGGAAATGCAGGCCGGTAGTCGGTTCGTCCAGAATATACAGCGTCTGGCCGGTATCACGCTTCGACAGCTCTTTCGCCAGTTTCACGCGCTGCGCTTCACCACCAGACAGTGTCGTCGCCGACTGCCCTAATCGGATATAAGACAGACCAACATCCATCAACGTCTGTAATTTACGCGCCAGCGCCGGCACCGCATCAAAGAACGCTCGGGCATCTTCCACGGTCATATCCAACACTTCGTGGATACTCTTGTGTTTGTATTTTACTTCCAGCGTTTCGCGGTTATAGCGTTTGCCTTTACAGACATCACACGGCACATACACATCTGGCAGGAAGTGCATTTCCACCTTGATCACGCCATCGCCCTGACAGGCTTCACAGCGTCCACCTTTGACGTTAAACGAGAAACGACCTGGCTGATAACCACGAGAGCGCGCCTCTTGTGTCGCAGCAAACAACTCGCGGATCGGCGTAAACAAACCAGTGTAAGTAGCCGGATTAGACCGCGGCGTGCGGCCAATCGGGCTTTGATCGATATCGACGACTTTGTCGAGCAACTCCATCCCCTGAATATCACGATACGGGGCTGGTTTTTCGACGGTTGCGCCATTCAGATCACGATGGGCAATACGGAATAAGGTGTCGTTGATCAGCGTCGATTTCCCTGACCCGGAAACGCCGGTAATACAGGTCATCACGCCAATTGGCACATGCAAATCAACATTTTTCAGGTTGTTACCGGTCGCGCCCAACAATTTCAGCCATTTATCGCCGATCGGACGGCGCTGTCCCGGCACCTGAATTTTCTGCCGACCCGACAGGTATTCACCGGTCAACGAATCTGGGTTGGCCATCACTTCCGCAGGTGTACCTTGTGCCACAATCGCACCACCGTGCACACCGGCACCCGGCCCGATGTCGACCACGTAATCGGCACTGCGGATCGCATCTTCATCATGCTCGACCACAATCACGGTATTACCTAAATTGCGCAGATGGAATAAGGTGCCGAGCAGACGTTCATTATCGCGTTGATGCAAACCGATCGACGGTTCATCCAGCACATACATCACACCGACCAGACCGGCACCGATCTGGCTCGCCAGACGGATACGTTGCGCTTCACCACCCGACAGGGTTTCCGCCGAACGAGACAGCGACAGGTAATTCAGGCCAACATTGACCAGAAAACCTAGCCGTTCAATGATCTCTTTTAAGATTTTTTCAGCGATTTGCGCGCGCTGACCATCTAAAGCCAAATTCTGGAAGAAACTTAACGTTTCACCAATCGACATCTCGGCCACTTGCGGCAACGTCGTTTTCGCCACATACACATGACGCGCTTCCTGTCGCAAACGGCTACCGTTACAGCTTGGGCACGGCTGATTGGCAATATATTTCGCCAACTCTTCGCGCACGCTGTTTGATTCCGTTTCGCGGTAGCGACGTTCCATATTGTGTAACACGCCTTCAAAGGCATGATTACGCACGACCACATCACCGCGATCGTTCATGTAACGGAATTCGATCTGGGTATGCCCGCTGCCATGTAACACCACTTTTTTCGCTTGTGGCGTCAACGCTTCAAACGGTTCATCGAGATCGAATTTATAATGCTCGGCGACCGATTTCAGCATCTGGAAATAATAAAAACTGCGCTTATCCCAACCACGGATCGCACCACCCGCGAGACTTAGCTCAGGGTTAGTCACCACTTTGTGCGGATCAAAATATTGCTGTACCCCCAGCCCGTCGCAGGTCGGGCAGGCACCCGCCGGGTTATTAAACGAAAACAGCCGCGGTTCGAGTTCACTCAGCGAATAACCACACTCCGGACAGGCAAAATTGGCCGAAAAAATCAGCGGATGCGCTTTGTCATCGTCCATATCCGCGACATACACCAGCCCGCCCGATAGCGTCAGCGCCGTTTCGAACGATTCCGCCAAGCGTAGTTGCAGGTCATCACGCACTTTAAAGCGATCGACCACCACCTCGATGGTGTGCTTTTTTTGCAGCTCCAGCGTCGGCGGATCGGATAAATCACACACTTCGCCGTCAATCCGAGCCCGGATGTAACCTTGCGCCGACAGGTTTTCCAGCAGCTGTTTGTGCTCACCTTTACGGTTACGCACTACCGGTGCCAGGATCATCATCTTGCGATTTTCCGGCTCAGCCAACACCCGATCGACCATCTGGCTGATGGTCTGTGCCGCTAGCGGTAAGTCGTGATCAGGGCAGCGCGGTTCACCAACCCGCGCATAAAGCAGACGCAGGTAGTCGTAAATTTCGGTGATGGTACCGACGGTAGAACGTGGGTTATGCGACGTCGATTTTTGTTCAATCGAGATCGCGGGCGACAACCCTTCGATATGATCGACGTCCGGTTTTTCCATCAGACTTAAGAACTGGCGGGCGTATGCCGACAGCGATTCGACATAACGGCGTTGCCCTTCGGCATATAACGTATCAAACGCGAGCGATGATTTGCCGGAGCCAGAAAGGCCGGTAATAACGATGAGCTTGTCGCGCGGCAGCGTCAGATTGATATTTTTCAGATTATGGGTACGTGCGCCCCGGATCTCGATTTTGTCCATAGAGAGCCAACTGTGAACTGCATCAAAATGTCAGTATCGCATAGCCAGCACTGGATGAATAGCCAGTATTGCTGCAAATATGTTAATGTCTGCGCTGCAAACTATTTGTGCCCTGTCATAGCTGTCGATCTGACTTTAACGGTGATTATTGCTAAGATAGGCGGTTAGAGAATTCGAACTTTTTACGGAGCAGATCATGGCCAGAGGCGTGAATAAAGTCATTATCGTTGGCAATCTGGGGCAAGACCCGGAAGTGCGCTACATGCCAAACGGCAATGCGGTAGCCAATATCACCGTTGCCACCAGCGAAAGCTGGAAAGACCAGCAAGGTCAAATGCAGGAGCGTACTGAATGGCATCGTATCGTGCTGTACCGTCGTCTGGCTGAAATCGCTGGTGAATATCTGCGTAAAGGCTCGAAAGTTTATCTGGAAGGTCGTCTGCAAACCCGTGAATGGCAAGATCAGCAAGGCCAGAAACGTTACACCACCGAAATCATCGCTAACGAAATGCAGATGCTGGATGGTCGTGGCGCAGGCGCACCTCAGGGTGGCAACATGGGTGCTCCGGCACAACAGCCACAGCAAGGTAACTGGGGTCGCCCATCTGCACCTGCTGCTGCCCCTCAGGGTGGCACCAACCCAGGTTATGCGCCACAACAAGCTGCACCACAAGGTGGTTACGCACCGGCGCCGGCAGCACAGCAACCAACTTATAACGAACCCCCAATGGATTTCGACGACGACATTCCGTTCTGATCTCAACATCAAAACGGTATATCATCATCCAAGTAAAAACCCGTGCGGTGTTAAATCGCATGGGTTTTTTCTATTTTTAATACCTTATTACCGCATTGAGAGGCCACGATGACCTACACATTAACTCCCGAACAATATCAGGCAACACTGGCACTCGATGCCGATCAACGTTATGAGCATTTTCTGCAACAAGTCGTTGAGAATAAAGAAGTCTGGATCCTGAAAGACGATGAAGGCTGCATGCTGCTAACCGCCGATGGTGACGACTGTATTCCGGTTTGGCCGCACCCCGATTATGCAAAAGCCTGGGCAGTCGATGACTGGAGTAAAAGCCAGCCATTTGCCATTCCATTGCAAGTATGGCTCGACCGTTGGACAACAGGCATGGCAGAAGATGGCGTCGCGGTAGCGGTATTCCCGTTACAGGAAGAAGCCGGTGTTATTGAAGAGTCTGCCGATGTAGCTGCCAGCTTGCAGAAAAAAATAGCCAAACAAGCACGTAAGCAATAGACATTAAGGCCTGATCTTTCGACTGCATAACAGCCTAAACCTATCTCAATGGATTAGGCTGTTAGAGCATCCCATTTAGCCTTTTAATGCTACTGGCATCTCCTGCGAGCTATCCAGCCACTGCACTAAATCCTCTGCTGGCATAGGGTAGGCAAACATAAAACCCTGCATCTGCCGGTAACCGATCTGTTGCAATTTTTCATATTCAATCTGATTTTCTACCCCTTCCGCGATCAGTCCCATATGCATGTTGGTTGCCATATCAAAGACCGCTTGCGACAGCGATGAATCGCCTTCTGCCAATAACATCACAAATGAACGATCTAATTTAACGGTATCAAAGGGTAAATCCCGTAAACGAGCCAGTGACGAATAACCAGTACCAAAATCATCCAGATGTAAGCTGACACCCGCATCGACGAATTGACGCATAGTCTGCTCTACCTGCTCAGGGTAAAGCAGCATCGCCCCTTCGGTTAGCTCAACCGTGAGAGCCGATGAAGGCAAGCCATACTCGGAAACCATTTGCAAGATAGTAACCGCCAGCTGGCGATCGGCAAATTGCAGCGGCGATAAATTGATCTGCAATTTCAGCTCAGGATTATGCCGCCGAAACTGACTCAGCGCCGTCAAGCCTTTGGTCAGCAATTGCATAGACAGAGGATGGATCAGACCTAAATCTTCCGCCAAACGGATAAAACCCAGTGTCGGCACAAATTCACCGTCCCGCTGCCAACGCGCCAGCATTTCCACTGATAGGATCTGACCCGTGCTGGTATCAATCACTGGCTGGAAATAGGGCTCGATAGTTTGATCGGTGATCGCTTGCCGCAGCGATTGCTCCAGCGTCATGCGTTCGGAAACTACCTCACACATGCCGGAGTCAAACTGACGAACACACGATTTTCCTTCCCGTTTCGCCGCATACATGGCCAGATCGGCTTGGCGCATTAGCTCCAGACCATCGGTTTTACCATCCCACTGCGCCACCCCGATAGAACCGGAAACGCTTAATTTATGATGACCAAAATGGATCGGTTGCTGTAACAGCTCTATCAGCCGTTCCGCCAGCAGCAGCCCTTGCTCTGTCGTGGTATTCGGCATCAACACCGTAAATTCATCACCGCCCATACGGAATAGTCGGTCCTGTTTACGCATCACCTGCCGCATGCACAGGGCCACTTCCTGCAATAATAAATCGCCAGCGGCATGGCCAAGACTGTCGTTGATCAGTTTAAAACCATC
>CALMKU010000090.1 GCA_937866945.1 uncultured Tolumonas sp. | reverse complement strand
CCTATTGGGGATTTAAAAATGGCTAACTGCTAAGGATACCAGAGCAGCGGCCAATAAATAGTATTTTTAGCGATTTTTATGCTTCGAACCGGTTTAATTAACTCACTAGCTGGTCAAAATTCAGCTGATACAGTGCATCCTGCGGTGGGGTCAGTATTCCGCGCGAACGGGCGTAGTTGATAAAGGCGTCGGAGATGATCAGCCCGAGCAATTCTGGCTCTGAGCGTTGATTCAGCAGCGCCTGATAACCCTCTTTTCCCATCGCGGTATAACTGGTGGTGATCAAACGATAATCGCGTTGCTCATCGAATAACTGCCACCGCCCTGTTCGATCTTTAACATGCAACTGCCGCACCCGTTGCCCGCGTGGCGCACTGGCATGGTAGCTGTAACGTAGATCGGCCGGATAAGGGAAGCTACCACTGCCACCAAGCTCCAGCGCATTTACAATGGCCCCTTCCAACGCTAATCGTAGCTGCCCGCCACGAACCTCAAAATGACTGATGGTGCTGGCAAATGGCAACAACCGCCCTGCCAGCTCGGCGGCACTAACCGGCCCCGGCGGTAATGAGATACGCGCCCCACCAGCATTAAAAATCGCAACATCGACCGGCACGCCCATCTCACGCGCCTGAAATAGCATGGCTTCCGCTACCAACGGTGCAACCTGGCTGCCACCCCGTTCATCGGGAATACGAACATGCCGCAAACCACGTGGTAACGACACCACCTGATCACTGGCATAGTGACGTAATTTAGCGCGGTAGTTATTGGCCAATAGACGTTCCATGGCCGAATCAGGCTGCAGCATCGCTACATGACGTTGGTTACGCAAGAAACGTCGAATGGTGCGCTGCTGTGGTGCTGGCAGTAGTTCGCCTTGTTGTGATTGCAGCAATGCGGTTTCACTGGTGAGTAAAACGTTACCACCTTGTTCAATGCGCATTTGTCCCTCTGGCAGCAAAGACACTTCCGCCAACCCCACCATCAGCGAATTATAACCAGCATGCAGCACTAAGGTACGGTTAAACCGCTCACCATACGGATGCTCATCGGCTAAACCTAATGCGCCAAAATCGCCTTGCAAGGTATGTGTGTGGCCGCCGACAATCAGAGAAATACCATCCACTTCCTGCGCGAGTTGGCAATCACGGGGAAAGCCAAGGTGACTGAGCAAAATGATGTGTTCGATGCCATCAGCATGGATCTGTTCAATTATTGTTTTGGCCGTTTCTACTACTGGCAAGAACTGGGAATCACCATCGGGAGCGGCGATATCTTGCATGTTTTCCAGCACTAACCCGAAAATAGCCACCGGTACGTCATCGACCCATTTCACAATATAGGGTTTCGGATGCGCGGGATTTTGCCAGCTGACCATCAGTGGATGATCCTGCATGCGGGTTGGTTTATCTTCCGCCTCACCGGACAGATCCCAGTTGGCGGCCAATAACGGGAAACGGATCTGGCGTAAGAAATTTGCCAATGGTGCATTGCCGGTATCCAGTTCATGATTTCCAACCACCATCGCATCAATGCCTAACTGGTTGAGTAATGCGGCATTCGCCTGCCCTTTGAAGCAGGAAAAATAGAGCGTGCCCTGAAAACTATCGCCAGCATCAAGCAGGAATAATGGCATTTGTTCTGAAATGGCGCGTTGCCGGGCCAGTTTGATAAAACTAGCCAGCCGCGGAAAACCGCCACAATGCAGACGAATATCACAAGCCCCATCAGGTAACGCCAGATGCAGAGGTAATGCGGTTTCATCAAAATGAGAGTGTGTATCGTTGATATGCGCTAGGTAAAAGCGCCCTAATAATGCAGACATACAGGCTCCGTAACGACACTGAATGTTACAGGAGGTGTGGTTATACACCCATCCCATCCTGTCGGGCAATTACAAACTGTTATCATCTTTCACGCTGCCCGGCAAAGATGACAACATCATGAACGCCAGATGACACCCTGATATCAGTAATTCTATCTCTATACGTGATCCGCTCTTTTTCGGATCGCTGTTGTGACTTCTGTCACGCCAACTTTCGTGGCATGATCAGGATTATGTTATTAACACCGATTTGACTCACTCCACCGGATTGCTCACCATGGCCCTGTTTTCATATATTTTTGTCACTGTCTGGTTCTGTTTTTGGGTTGGGCTGATGTATAACCAACCGCATCGTTCACAAAACCAAAAAATGAAGTGGATCAGCGGATGGGCATTACTAGGCTTGCTCGCCAATCAGCTAATCAATCGTGGCGTGATCCATTTATTGCCGCATGGTAATGACCCCATGCAACACGCTTATTATGTGATGTATCTGTTTAGTGCCAGCTCAGTAGCGACGTCCGTGATCCTGTTTATCGGGTTCCGTCTGTTTCGCCGCCAAGCCTGATATCGATTAATACTGAATTAAGTATGCGCTGCTATATTCTGCGGCGCATTTTGTTTCTGCGCAGGAGAAATGTTTCATGAGTGAATTACAACAATTATCACCGTCTCATTTGTGGTTCTTTTTCGATAAGTTCTGCCAGATCCCCCGCCCTTCCAAGCATGAAGCTGCATTAAGTCAATGGATACAAGACTGGGCAACGTCACAGGCTATCAGTGTCAAGGTTGATCCCGCAGGCAACCTGATCCTGAAAAAGCCGGCGACGCCGGGTCTGGAAAACCGTAAAGGCGTGATCTTACAAGCGCATATCGATATGGTGCCGCAAGCCAATGCGGATACCCAACATGATTTTACCCGCGACCCGATTCAAGCCTACATCGACGGCGAATGGGTACGAGCACGTGGCACAACATTAGGTGCCGATAATGGCATTGGTGCCGCCGCATGTTTGGCCGTATTGGCCGATAATACCGTGCTGCATGGCCCACTGGAAGTGTTACTGACCGTCGATGAAGAAGCCGGTATGGGCGGTGCATTTGGGTTGCAGGCCGGTTGGCTGGAAGGCGATATCCTGCTGAATACCGACTCAGAACAAGATGCCGAAGCCTATATGGGTTGTGCTGGTGGTGTCGATGCAAATATTCATTTCCACTGCCAGCGCGAAACGGTTCCTGCTGGCATGCAGGCTTTCTCACTGCAAGTTAAAGGTCTGCGCGGCGGTCACTCCGGCGTCAACATCCATCAGGATCGCGGCAATGCCAATAAGCTGTTAAGCCGTGTATTACAGGCGTTGCAGGCAGAGCCGATCCGGCTGGCCAACATTTCCGGCGGCACGCTGCGTAATGCCATTCCACGGGAAGCTGAAGCCGTCATTCTGGTGGCCGCTGATCGTATCGATGCCGTGCGGCAATTAGTCGCTGAACGCACCAAAGCATTACAGCTTGAGCTGCAGGAAGTAGATAGCTATTTACAGATCTCGTGTCTGCCGACGGCACTGCCAGAAAATTGCTTTAGTCTGGCGGATCAGCAACGCCTGCTACAGATGCTGCTCGCCTGCCCGAACGGCGTGATCCGCATGAGCCATGCGATTGAAGGGGTGGTGGAAACCTCGACCAATCTTGGTGTGATCCAAACCAACGAAGCCGGCGTTTATATCCAATGTCTGATCCGTTCGCTGAATGACGAAGGCCGCCGTTATGTCGAGCAGATGACTGCCTCGTTGTGTGCGCTGGCGGGTGCAGAATGCCACTTTGATGGCGCCTACCCTGGCTGGGCACCGGATCCATCATCGCCAACACTGGCCTTGCTGCGTCAGCAACATGAAGCGCTGTTCGGTGAATTACCAAAATTGATGGTGATCCATGCCGGTTTAGAATGTGGTCTGTTTAAAGCGCAATATCCACACTGGGATATGGTCTCTTTCGGCCCGACGATTCAGGGGGCACATTCGCCGGATGAACGGGTACATATTCCTGCAGTCGCACGTTTCTGGCAGTTGCTGGTGGCAATGCTGGCAGCAATCCCTAATAAATAAATGAGTTTATTGATGAATTTTTTACGTCGGTTTTCACTGCAACTCTCCCCAGCCCGCCAGATCTTACTGGCGGCATGGTTTTTTATTACCTTTGCTAACTTCTCGTTCTGGCAGGCGGCATTTACCGCGATCGGCACTGATAGCTGGCACAACGTGCTGTTTCTGGCCACGCTCTATCTGCTGCTGATCACCTGGCTGAATCAGATCTTATCACTGCTATTGCTGCCATGGCTGTTGAAGCCATTGCTCTCGATCTTATTGCTGGGAGCCGCGACGACCGCCTATTTCATGGACAGCTACGGTGTCGTGATTGACCGCGAGATGATCCGCAATACGCTGATGACCGATCCCCGCGAAGCCGGAGAGCTGTTAAGCCCTAAGATGGCATTGTATCTGATGTTACTGGGCGTGCTGCCTATGGTGCTGGTGTGGCGCAGTAAGATCCACTATGCCTCGTTTATGAAAGAGGTCGGTTATAAGTTTCTGACACTGGTGATTACGCTGGTGATCAGCGGTGGGGTCGCTGCAGCTTACTATGTCGATATCGCTTCCTTTGCCCGTAACAATACTTATATCCGTCATATGATTGTGCCGGTGAACTATGTCGGCGCGATTGAATCTTACATTCGCAGTAATCTGGCAGGCGGCAAAATCGTCGTGGCACCGTTGGGTGAAGATGCAAAGAAAGGCGCCAAGATCACCTCGGCCGGACAGAAAAAAGTGCTAACCGTGATTGTGGTTGGTGAAGCAGCGCGGGCCAGTGAATTCAGCCTGAATGGATATGCCCGCGACACAAACCCAGAACTGAGCAAGCTGGATATCGTCAATTATCGTAACGTCAGTTCGTGCGGCACAGAAACAGCTGTCTCAGTGCCTTGCATGTTCTCAAAATTCACACGGGAAGATTACAGCGACAGCAAAGCCAAACGCAGTGAAAATCTGTTGGATGTGCTGAAACATGCTGGTTTTGATCTCCTGTGGAAAGATAACAACTCCAGCAGTCGTGGCGTGGCGGTACGGATCGGTGAACAGAACGTACAGGATCTGAAAGTACCGGGGCTTTGTCATGATACTGAATGTTATGACGAAATTCTGCTGTATCAATTGCAAGATTACATCGACAAACTGGCAAACGACGGCGTCATTGTGTTGCACATGAAAGGCAGTCATGGCCCGGCTTACTACCTGCGTTCACCGGAGAAATTCAAAAAATTCCTGCCGGAGTGTCGCACTAACCAGCTCCAGGATTGCCCGCGTCAGGAACTGATCAACGCCTATGACAACACCATTGTGTATAGCGATTATGTGTTGAGTCAGGTGATCAAACTGCTGCAACAAAACAACCAGCGCTTTGATACTGCCATGTTGTATATGGCTGATCATGGCGAATCAACCGGCGAGAAAGGCATTTATCTGCATGCCGCACCGTATATGATTGCCCCCGATGAGCAAACCCATATCGGTGCCCTGCAATGGTTTTCACCGAGTTTCTTACAACGCATGAAACTGGATAAGAGCTGTTTGTTGCGTAAAGCGGATGAACCATTATCGCAGGATAACCTGTTCCATTCCGTACTCGGCCTGCTGGATGTCAAAACCAGTGCCTATGACACTTCGCTGGATATGTTTGCTTCCTGCACCGCAAAATAACTCGTCGCATGCGCGGTGATAAAAAACCGCCGTCATGAATAACAAAAAAGCCCGTCGATTAAACGATGGGCTTTTTATTGCAGATCAAGTGGCAGTTGCAGCGTATTTTCGGCAGCTGGAAAACCAATATTGATGCCCACCAGACGCACCGGTTTACCACCCCCCCGCAGCCAGGCTTCATGTAACAGCTCATCAAATAACGGCGGTGATAAACGATTTACCGAACGTTCAACGGTGGTTTGCTGAAAATCAGCAAACTTAATTTTAACGCCTTGTCGGGCGATCTGCCCGCGCCATTCCCGGCGCTGTAGTCGCTTCGATAACTCCGCCAGCAATTGCGGCAACATCGCGTGGCCTTGCTCTTCTAACGCAATATCAACGGCGAAAGTAGTTTCCACCCCCACTGATTTGCGTTCCCGCGAGGTATTCAACGGTCGCTCATCGATACCATACGCCCGCTCCAACAGCATCAGACCGGTCTTGCCGAATTGCAGCAGTAGTTGCTGACGAGGAAATTGCTGCACATCGACACAGGTATGCAAACCCACTGCATTTAATCGCTCGGCAGTCTTGCCCCCGATACCGGGGATGCGCGATAACGCCAATTGACGAACAAACTCCGGCACCTGTGGGGGGGATAAGACAAACAGACCATCCGGTTTATTGCGCTCAGAAGCAATTTTGGCTAAGAACTTATTCGGCGCCACCCCGGCAGAGGCAGTGAGATTTAATTCGCGCTGAATATCAGCCCGGATCGCTTCAGCAATACGTGTCGCACTGCCCTGAAATAATGGGCTGTCGCTAACATCCAGATACGCTTCATCAATTGAAACCGGCTCAATAATCTCGCTGTAGCGGGCAAAGATCTGCATAACCTGCCGCGATACTTCACGATATAACGCCATACGGCCCGGTAATAACACCAACCGCGGGCAGAGACGTAGCGCATGTGCCGTCGCCATGGCCGAACGAATGCCATAACGACGGGCGACATAATTACAGGTCGCAATCACCCCGCGACGTTCCGCCGGGCTACCAATCGCCAACGGTAACGACACCAGCGCCGGATTATCACGCATTTCGACTGCGGCAAAAAAGCAGTCCATATCCACATGGATAATTTTTCTCATCAGAAACACTGTTCATGCATACAGTATTTGTAAGTTTAACTGCTCTTTTACCTGACGACAAGCAAGGAAACACGCTTGTTTTAAGGCACCTCATGACCAGCAGCCGCTTCCCAGATGCTGAACCATTGTTCACGAGTCAGATTGATTTCTTTTGCCGCGACAGCAGAACGCACACGTTCAATATTGCCAGAACCAATAATTGGCAATGGCTGGCTAGGTAGTTTTAACACCCAGGCATAAATTACCTGATCCAGACTTGCGCCACCCAATTCTTCACTGACGTTACCTAATACCGTTCGCAGACGATGAGCTTGTTCCGTTTGTGCGGTAAAAATGGAACCGCCACCCAATGCCGACCAAATCATCGGACGGATACGTTTCATCTGCATTTGATCCAGCGTGCCATCGTGTAAAGCAAAGATATTGACCGGGTTCACTTCCACCTGATTGGTTACCAGCGGGAAATCCAGACGCGATTGCAGCAGGTCGAACTGATATGGCGTGAAGTTAGACACACCGAAATATCGCACTTTACCGCTTTGTTTCAGCTGCACAAATGCATCGGCCACTTCATCGGCATTCATCAGTGGATCAGGGCGGTGGATCAGTAGCAGATCGAGATAATCGGTGCCTAAATTCTGCAGTGAATTATCGACGGAATAGGCAATGTGCGCGGCAGAGGTGTCGTAGTGTTTTACCGTGCAATTAGGAAACTTTGCTGACTGAAATTTGATGTCGCATTTGGTCACAATTTCCAGTTGCTGGCGCAGTGCTGGTTCCAGCGCTAACGCTTCGCCAAACAGCTGTTCACAGATAAACCCACCATAAATATCCGCATGGTCAACCGAGGTAATACCCAGCTCCAGATGTTGTTTGAGAAAATCCAGTCGCTGCTGGGCAGACATATTCCATTCTGCCAGTCGCCAGTAACCTTGAATAAACTCGGATAATTGAAAACCGCCGGGGGCTGCTTCGACACGTGAAATCATGATTGTTACCCATAACATTAAAAATTAGGATCAACATCCTAAGTAGATAACCTCCTGACAACAGCTAATTTTTTCTGCCAGATGGTAAATATATGAACGCTGCCACAAGGCGGATAAAAAATCAGGAACCCGGTTGTACCAGATAGGGTTCAAAGGATTCTGAATATTCCGCTTTAAAGCCTTTATCGGTTTTGATCACCAGATACACAGCCAGACGTTGTTGCTTGGCAAACGCCATCGCTTTCTCTGGCCCCATCACCATTAAGGCCGTATCTAAACCATCCGCTTCCAGCGCAGTCGGCGTGATCACCGTGGCTGAAACCAGACGATGGGTGATTGGTTTCCCAGTCGCCGGATCGATGATGTGCGAATAACGCTGACCATCGAGTTCATAATAATTGCGATAGCTGCCCGAGGTACTGATCGCCCGGCCATCCGGTTTGACGATCGCCTGCACTTCGTCCAATTCATCGGTTGGTTTCTGAATTGCCAGCTTCCACGGTTCACCTTTGGCATTCACGCCGCGACTACGGGAAGCGCCAGCAATTTCCACCAGATAATTGTGCACACCGCGCGACTCCAGAAACTCCGCCACTTTGTCTGCGCCAAAACCTTCCCCGATGGTGGACAGATCAACATAGATATTCGGAACATCTTTGCGAAGTGCTGCATGATCGGCACTGACATCGACATGCAGATGCTGAATGCCCACCCGCTGACGGGCTGCCGTTATTTGCTCATCTGTCGGTGTTTTCACTGGGCGTTTATCCGGCCCGAAGCCCCATAAATTCACCAACGGGCCGACCGTGACATCCAGCACGCCTTGCGTACGCTGACCAACCCGCAATGCACTGATCACGATATCGGCCATCTCCTGCGAAACCGGAAACGGCGTGATAGTTTGTTGTTGGTTAAACTTCGACAAAGAAGAGTTCGGATCATACGTGGAGATTTCATCGTTATAGTGTTTCAGCAGACTATCGACCTGCGTTTGCAACGCCGGTTGGCCACCGGGAAAATCACCGACCACTTTGACACCATAGAAAGTGCCCATGGTACGACCATGAATTTCCACCATCGGACGCTCGGCGGCAGGTTTCTCGCAACCCGCTAACGCTGCCAACATCAAGAGTCCGATTCCATAGCTATTCCACGACATACCGCCTCTCCTGCCGTTTATTAATTATTTGTGCCCAGCACAGTTCGGTGAATCGGGTGCCAGAGCTGCACGTTCCTGCCACTCGGCTGGGGTGTAAGTATGCAACGCCAGCGCATGCAAACCACTTTGCAAAGCCTGCGCCAACAATGTATTCACCCGGCGATGGCGGGCCAGTAGTCGTTCACCATCAAATAACGCACTCACGACGACCACTTTAAAGTGACTTTCCGCATCTGGCCCGGAAGATCGATGCATGTGACTTTCGTTGGTTACTGACAACCAGGTTGGTTCTAACCCTTGTTGTAAGGTTTGTTCAATATGCTGTTGCATCGACATAATTTACTCTCCGCCGTGATATTCAAAGTCACAGAATAACGTGTCAGCCCCGACAAACAACCCGATCACGGTCAGGGTTATTCAGTTTTTAAGAACCATTCTAAGCGCGCCTATTCCGCCAACCGGTGCTGGGCGACTGGCGAAGTGTAATTGCCGAAGTCAGTTTGGCATTAACACAACGCTATGAAGCAGAAACAATCTGACGGAAAGTCAGGTTGATCCGCCCATCCTGAACGCGTGCCATTTTTGGTAACGCATGCAGCCAATAATGCTGCATGTGCCCGGCCATCACCAACAAACTGCCCGTCGTTAACGATACTTCATGCTTCAACGGCTGCAGTTTGTGTTTCAGCGTAAAACGCCGCGTAGCCCCTAAACTGACCGACGCGATCAGCGGATCACGCCCCAGTTCCGGTTCATCGTCACTGTGCCAGCCCATCGAATCTTGTCCGTCACGATAATAATTGAGCAATACGCCGTTGAAACTAGCACCGACGGCTTGCTCCACTTGCTGTTTTAAGGGCAATAACCAAGCAGGCCAAGGCGTGGCCGGGAGCGTCAATTTGGAGTAGGTGTAACTGGCATCGCCATACCAACAGAGCAATCGTGGTTGTAACAGCACCCGACCGAACATCCGGATCGGTAATTGTTGCCAGTTAACTTGTTGCTGTAATAACGCATACCAATGCTGCGCAACCGGTGCCGGTAAAAAATCGGCCTGCCACCAGAGCTCGGCATCGGTAAGTAACTGACGTTCTAACGGCATTTTCTGCTCCGGTGCATTGGTCTGAACGAGGATGACAGGTAGAATAGCTACATTATTCTGAGATGGAAACGGCATGAACCTGTTGAACCTGGAGACGAGTGAGCTTACGCTGCACCGCTACCCTTCTACCAATGATCCCAATCTGCAAGCATGGGATGCTGCCGATGAATATCTGCTGCGTGAACTAACTACTGAACAACTGCAAAATGCAGCCAGCCAAGGCCCGATTCTGATTTTGAATGATAGCTTTGGCGCGCTCACTTGCGGGCTGGCACATTATCAGCCGATTGCGATCAGCGATTCACTGTTAAGTCAGGAAGCTACTCGCCGTAACTGGCAAACCAATGAATTGGAAGAGCTGCCACTGCACCAGCAAGATGTGCTGGCGCCATTACCGGCAGCGCCGTCACTGGTGCTTATTAAAGTACCAAAGACACTGGCAATGCTGGAATATCAGCTGCTGCGTCTGCGCGAGGTGGTGACACAAGAAACCCGCATCATTGCCTCCGGTAAAGTGAAAGAGATCCATAATTCAACGCTGTCGTTGTTTGAACAGATTCTGGGCACCACCAAAACATCGCTGGCATGGAAAAAAGCACGCTTGATCTACCCGCAAGTGGAAGAGCGCCCTGTTATTGCAAACCCTTATCCAACCGTCTGGCCGCTGGATAACACAGATTATCAGATCGCCAACCATGCCAACGTTTTCGCTCGTGCCAGTCTGGATATTGGCGCACGTTTCCTGTTGGAACACTTGCCACGACAAAAACGCGGTCTGATGGTCGACTTAGGTTGCGGTAATGGTGTACTGGGTTTAATGGCGCTGGAATATAACCCGGAAGCTGAACTTCTGTTCCTTGATGAGTCGTACATGGCAGTGGCATCGAGTCAGTTAAACGTCGAACAGAACCGCCCACAAGATCTGGCGCGCAGTCGTTTTCAGGTCGGTCACTCGTTGAATGGCATCGACAGCAATAGTGTTGATGTCATTATCTGCAACCCGCCGTTTCATCAGCTGCAGACCATCACCGACGACATTGCCTGGCAGATGTTCCGCGATGCCAAACGCTGTCTAAAACGCGGTGGCGAGTTGTGGATTGTCGGTAACCGTCACTTGGATTACCACATCAAATTAAAACGTCTATTTGGTGGCGCAGAATGTATTGCCAGCAACAGTAAATTTGTTATTTTACGCTCATTAAATCGATAGGAGCCTCCATGAAAAAGTTAATGTTACTCCTCAGCGTGCTGCTGTTTGTTGGTTGTGCCGCTTCGTGGCCACAAAAAGCCAATCTGAACCCAGTCGTAGACGATCAACTGGACGGTCTCTATCAGCCAGGTGTTGATGTTTCTGTCGATGGTCAGGATGAACGTGCTGGCAGTCAGATCATTAAAATCGCCCTGCCTGACACACCTGTGACCCTGATCCCGAATCAGGTATCTCCACATGTTATGCTGGCAGAACGTCTGCAAGATGGTTTCCAGCAGCAAGGACTGGCTCGTGGCAGCCAATCCAATATCAATATCGGTGTCGTCGTTGAGGAACTGCAGGCGACATTGACCAAACCGGGTGTGATGTTTAATGCCAATGCCAAAAGCCGCATTAAACTGACCGTATCCAACAACGGCAACATTCTGACCAAAGAATATAACCGTGCCTCTTCACAGGACAGCGTGACTCGTCCGGATATTCATGATCTGGAAGTGCTGCTGAATGAACAGCTGTCTGAAATCATGGCTCAGGCGCTGTCTGATAATCAGATCCGTGGTGCCATCAAAGGTCAATTTTAATGATGAAGTTAAGTAAATTAGCGCTGCTGGCCTTATTACCCGGCTTAGTCTGGGCCAGTGGCCCGCGGGTAGAAATGCAAACCAATCTCGGTAAAATTGTTGTCGAGTTGGAAGCGGAAAAAGCACCGAAAACGGTGGCTAATTTTTTGAGTTATGTCGACGACGGCAGCTATAACAATTCGCTGTTCCATCGCGTGATCCCGGGGTTTGTGGCGCAAGCGGGTGGCTATAACGCTGGTTTTAACCCACTGCCAACAAACTCCCCCGTAGAAAATGAATCGGCTAACGGGTTATCTAATCGTCGCGGCACATTGGCGATGGCACGCATGAGCGACCCGAATAGTGCCACGCGGCAGTTCTATTTTAATCTGAACGACAACACTTCTTTGGATGCCAACGTACAACCCGGTTACACCGTGTTTGGTACCGTCGTTTCCGGATTAGATGTGCTGGAAAAGATTGCGGATGAGCCGACCAGTGTTGATCCAAAATTACGGGCCAGTGATGTACCAACTAACCCGATTGTGATTACCAAGGTCACGCGTTTAGACTAAATAATACATATATACCCAAAGTAATTGGAATTGCAGCAAGGCGACAAGTGAACGAATCCCCATGAGCATAGATAAACTATGTGATTGGGGTGAGAGAACGCCGTCAACGACGCTGCAACTTCAAGTACAAAGGGTATAAGCTTAAAAAACCGGCTAGGTGAACCCTGCCGGTTTTTTATTATTCCGTTCCTTCCGCTCGCCACGGTGCGACTTTAAATAACAACAACATGCCGGGCACCGCCAATAAAGCACAAAGCAGGAAGAAATTTTGCCAGCCCATTGCTTCGACTAACCAACCTGTGCTGGCATTAAAAAAGGTGCGCGGTACGGCGGCCAGACTGGTGAATAACGCAAACTGAGTGGCGGTGTAGCGTGGGTCTGTAGTGCGGGCAATAAAGGCAATAAAAGCGGCGGTGCCGATACCCACCCCAAACGCTTCAAACCCAATCGCAAAGCCTAATGCCACACGATCGTGCCCCACGCCAGCCAGCCAGTAAAAGCCGAAAATCGCCAAAATCTGTACGATGCCAAACAACCAGAGTGCACGGTTGATGCCAAGCTGTAACATCCAGATCCCACCCAGCATACCGCCGATGACACTCGGCCAAAGTCCGGCATGTTTGGCGATCAGACCAATCTCTGTTTTGCTAAAACCGATGTCCTGATAAAACGGCGTTGCCAGCGATGTCGCCATGCTATCGCCCAGTTTATACAGGAAGATAAATGCCAGAATTAGCAGTGCATTCTGCACACCTTGCCGCTGAATAAACTCATGAAATGGTTCAATCACCGCTTCCCGTAGCGTACGCGGTACCGATGATGATGCTGGCTCGTTACACAGCAATGTCAGCATCAGGCCCGGCAACATAAACAAAGCAGTGATCGGGAACACCCAATGCCACGGCAGATGATCAGCCAGAATCAACGACAGCGAGCCCGGCACCAAACCGGCGATCCGGTAGGCATTCACATGCACCGAATTACCTAAGCCCAGCTCGTGATCTGATAAGATCTCACGACGATAGGCATCCAGCACAATATCCTGACTGGCACTAAAAAAGGCCACGCCAAAAGCCAGATAGGCGATCGTCCAGAGCGAGGTTTGTGGTGAGAAAAAGCCCAGCGCCGCAATCGCCACAATCAATGCCAATTGAGAGATCAACATCCAGCCACGGCGACGGCCTAAATTCAGAATAGGATAGCGGTCGATCAGCGGTGACCAGATAAATTTCCAGGTGTAAGGAAATTGCACCAGCGATAACAAGCCGATCGCTTTCAAATCAATCTGTTCTGTTTTCAGCCAGGCCGGCACCAGATTGAGTAACAAATAAAGCGGTAAACCTGAGCTGAACCCAGTGAAAACACAGATCAGCATCCGACGAGTAAACAGCTCTTGATACCAGTGCGTTTGCGGCATGACAACTCCCAAAAAATAAAGCCTCCGGAGGCAAATGCGCTCGGGAGGCCAGCAACAGCGCTAACGAAATTTAGTCACGGAAATTGGTAAACTGGAACGATTGCCCCAACTCCGCCTGACGCACCAGCGCCATCGCTTCCTGCAGATCGTCACGTTTTTTGCCCGTCACACGAATTTCATCACCCTGAATGGCAGTCTGCACCTTGATCTTGGCATCTTTAATGATCTTGATGAGCTTTTTCGCCACATCCGTTTCGATACCCTGTTTCAGTTTGATAACCTGAAAATAACGACGGCCAGAATGTTCGATGTCACCAATATCCAGACAGCTGATATCCATGCCACGCTTCACGATTTTATCGCGCAGGATTTCAATCATCTGTTTCAGCTGAAAATCAGCATCGGCAGCCATTTTGATCTCTTCTTTGTTCAGCTCAAAGGAGGCCTCAACACCACGAAAATCAAAACGGGTCTGTAATTCGCGATTCGCGTTTTCTACTGCGTTCTGAACTTCGTTCATCGCGACTTCAGATACAATGTCAAAAGACGGCATAGTAAATTCTCCTCATTCCAAATTGGCGCTAAATCTAGCAGAAATCAGCATCTGAATGAAGGTAATCTACAGCGATATCCAAAGTAATTGGAATTGCAGCAAGGCGACAAGTGAGTGAATCCCCATGAGCATAGAGATGCTATGTGATTGGGGTGAATGAACGCCGTCAACGACGCTGCAACTTCAAGTACGACGGATATAAAGCTGCCAATTCATGGCCGACATCGTACAATTAATTATTATATGACAGTGAGTTAACCTATTTATGCAATGGACCATTTTAGGGGCCGGCGCCGTGGGTTCTTTGTTTGCCACCCACCTGCAACGCATCGGCCAGAAAGTTAATCTGCTCGACACCCGTCAGCCACACCGGCAACAAGCTAAACCCATGCTGTTGGAACAGCTGGATGGTTCAATTTGCATGTGTGAACTTGATTGCATCGGCTATAAGGATCTGGCGCAAATTAGCTGTTTGCTGGTCACCACCAAAGTCTGGCAGGTCACCCATGCCCTACAACCGCTGGTCGGTATACTGCCAGAATCTTGCCCGATTGTGCTGCTGCATAACGGCATGGGCACCGCTGAATGGCTGACCGAACATTTCCCGCATAACCCGTTATTAGCCGGCGTCACCAGTTGTGGCGCACTGAAAAATGATGCCTGCCATATTAAACATACCGGCTTTGGCGAAACCTGGCTGGGTGCACTTAATTCCGCTGGAGCACAGTGGCAAACATTAGTGTCACCACTAGCAGATGCATTAGGGCATGCCGCCTGGAGCGAGCATATTCAGGAACGGCAGTGGCAAAAATTGGTGGTCAATGCAGTCATTAATCCATTATCCGCGGTTTATAATCAGCAAAATGGCATCCTGTTACAGCATCAGGATGACATCGCCGAACTGTGTCTGGAATTACAGCCATTATTATTGCAACAAGGTCTGACGAAAACAGCCAGTGAATGGCGAGAGCTGGTTTTGCAGGTAGTTGATCGCACCGCGCAAAATTACTCATCCATGCAACAAGATCTCGCCAATCGACGCCGAACTGAGATTGATTACATTACCGGTTATCTATTGCAGCAAGCAGAACGAAGTGGCCTTGAACTCCCGCAGCACCGTGCGCTATACCTAAAAGTCAAAGCATTAGAATCACAATTTGTCACCGTATAAGGATGAACATAATGAGCAAAAGAGCACTGGTTATTATTGCCCCCGGTTGTGAAGAGATTGAAGCGGTAACCAGCATCGATACGCTGGTGCGCGGAAATATAAAAGTCACAGTCGCATCAATTAACCCCAACAAACAGCGCGAAGTCGTCGCCTCTCGTGGTGTGCATCTGGTTGCAGATCATTTACTGGAAGAAGTCGCGCACGAGACGTTTGATGTGATCGTATTGCCCGGCGGTTTACCGGGAGCTGAATATCTGCGTGATAACCCGATGGTCATTGAGCTGTTGAAAAAACAACGAGCCAACGAATTGTGGCGTGCCGCAATTTGTGCCACGCCAGCATTTGTTTTAGCTCATTATGATCTGATTGGTGATGCTCTGGTTACTGGTTACCCCGGCACACAAAGTCAGTTACCCGCCAAACAACTCCGCCAAGATCGTGTCGTCGTGGATAAACCTAACAAACTGATCACCAGCCAAGGCCCCGCCACCAGCATCGATTTTGCGTTGGCAATTGTTGCCGAGTTGCAAGGTAAAGAAAATGCGGCACAGGTGCGTAAGGATATGCTGGCTTAATAACTAGCTTTTGCCTCTTAGCTGAGAGGCGGCAGGTCACCAATTCAAAAGTCGACTGTGCGCCGCAAGGATGCGGCGCCCAAGCCTCCATGGATGGATTTACGGCGTGTCAGCGTTGAATTGGTGACCTGCGCCATATTCCAGCTACTTACTCCCCGCTGGAGAACATATTTTTAATCCAATCTACCGGCGTACTGCTGCAACTTTCTGCAGGCGGCAATTTATCTGCCCGCGCTGGCAGCATCATCGCACCACCACAACCACTGGCGACTGGTTTACCCTCGATATTGAAGTTCACCATGGTAATGCCCTGCGGCACAGACAATTTCAGTGAATTCACGCCGCGACGTGCCATATAATCGCTGAATAAAGGCAATGCGCCATTGGCACCCGTCAGGCCCGCAGGCTTGTTATCGTCGCGTCCAACCCAAGTGGTGATCAGCTCGTCGTTATCCAGACCCGTAAACCAGGCGTCACGCAGGTTATCGGTCGTACCTGTTTTACCGGCCAGCACTGCATTCGGAAATTTAGCCGCCAGACTACGCGCCGTGCCTAAGCTAGCCACTTTCGTCATGGTAAACAACGTCAGATAAGCAGACTGACTATCGATGCGGCGTTCAGCTTTCTCAGCCCGCTGATATAACACCTTGTCATTGCTATCCTGAATGGTACGGATCGCGGTCAGCGGTTGATATAAACCTTGCGTTGCCAACGTCAGATAGGCCTGATTTACCTCAAAGGGCGATAACTCCAAAATGCCCAAAAACAGCGATGGGAAAAGTGGGATTTCTTGCGTTACACCGAGTTTTTTCAGTGTTTCCGCCACCGCAGGAACCCCTACGGCCATCCCTAAACGAACCGTCGGTACGTTGAGCGAATTAGCCATCGCCGCATATAACGGCACCGAACCACGATAGGTTTTATCATAGTTCTGTGGTGCCCAGGTTTTACCGCCCTGATTACGCAACTGTAATGGTTCATCTTTTAGCGGCGTCGCCAACTGATAGCCCTGATCCAGTGCGGTCAGATAGACTGCTGGCTTAACCTGAGAACCAATCGGACGACGCGCATCGAGCGCGCGGTTTAACCCGGCATAACTGGTATCACGCCCGCCCACTAACGCCGACACCTCACCGGAATGACGGTTGGTTACCACCATCGCACCTTGTAATTCCTTACGGTTCAGCCGTTTTTCAATGCTATCCAGCTGCGAGGAAACCGATTCTTCCGCCGCTTGCTGCGCCACCGGATCGAGACTGGTGAAAATCTTCAGCCCAGACTGCTTAAGGAAGCCCTCACCAAATCGCTGGCGTAACTCACGACGCAGCAAATTCATAAAGGCTGGTGTGCGACCAAAAGTCATCTGCCCGCGCTCCAGTAAACCAAGCGGACGAGCGGCATACAGCTGGAACTGTTCCGGTGTTAGCTGATTATTTTCCAGCATCAACCGCAAAATCATGTCACGACGTTGTTGCGCCCGTTCTGGATAACGCCATGGATCGTAATAAGACGGACCGCGAACCATAGTGACCAACAACGCCATTTGATCCGGCTCCAGCTCATTGAGTGGCATACCGAAATAGAAATACGACGCCAGACCAAAGCCATACACACCTTGTGCATAGTTCTGACCGAGGTAGATCTCGTTCATGTAAGTTTCGAGGATCTGGTTTTTCTCATAACGGTAATCGATGATCACCGCCATGTAAGCTTCCTGCACCTTACGCATCAGGCTACGTTCACGGGTCAGAAAATAGTTTTTCGCCAACTGCTGGGTAAGCGTACTGCCACCCTGTACCGCATGCCCAGCGCGTAAATTGGCCAGAAATGCACGGCCAATTGATAAGATAGAGACCCCGCCATGATTGTAAAAATCACGATCTTCCACCAGCAACAGCATATTGCTGAACATTTGTGGCACCTGATTGATGCGCAGCAAAATACGATCTTCGATCTCATCGCCACTGAGACGATCGAGCAATACCGGATCCATGCGCACATACGCCAGCTCGCGTTGATTATCCGCATTCTGAATACTCGCCAAACGCTGACCGCTGAAACTCAGCAACAACGGACGTGTCTTTTCTGCACCATCGGCAAAATCAAATGAACGGCGGATCACCAGCATCCGCTGACCATTCACCGCATATTGCCCCGGCCCCTGTGGACGGGCACTTTCGCGATAATTGAGTAATTTCAGCTCATGCAGCATTTGCTGCACAGACAAGCGCTGCCCCGGAAATAGCTCCAATGGACGGCTATATACCACAGCGGGAAGCTGCCATTTCTGACCATCAAACTTACTGTGGATCAGACTGTCGAGATAGATGCCGAACATCACCATGAAGGCAATGCCAACTAAGCCGATCTTAATTGCGAAACGTATCCAACGGCGCCAGTGCCAGAATGGATATCCCGTGACTTTCTTTTTTACCGGTTTCTTTGCCAAAATGAATTAATCCTTTTACATCAGTCGTTTCACTGTTTTTGTCGGCATCGCTTCTAGCGGGTCATCGGGCCAAAAATGTTTCGGATAGCGTCCTCTGCCCTCTTTTTTTACATCGTTATACGCCCCTTGCCAGAAGGCCACCAGATCCTGAGTGATCTGTAACGGGCGTTTCGCCGGCGATAACAACTCGATTTGCAATGCTATCTTGCCATGGGCGACTTTCGGTGTGTCACGTTGACCAAACATCTCCTGAATACGTACCGCCAACACCGGTGCCCGTCCTGCGGCATAGCGCAATGGAATTCGGCTTCCGGTTGGTGCGGTAAAATGGGTGGGTAATAACTCATCAAGTTTTTGCTGCTGCGCCCAGCTTAAGTTCTCTTTCAAAATGCTCAGGAAGGATAATCGCCGCAGATCATCTAAACGCGATAAACCCTCCAGATGTGGTAATAACCACTGCTCCAGACTCGCTAATAACGTCGCATCGTCAGCCGCAGGCAATGCTAATTCCGGCAGCCATTCTGCCGCACAACGCCAGCGTTGCAACCACTGTTCGCTGTCTTCATGCCACGGTAAACACGCCAGACCATGCAAGCGGATCCCTTCCAGCAAACATTGCGATTTTTGCTCGGCACTCAGATCGGTTAATGGCTGACGCTTCAATACGATAGCACCTAGGCAGGCCTGTTTTTCCGCACGAACCCGCTCGGCTTTGCTATCCCAACCCAGATGGGTGGTTTCACGAAACAGCTGTGGTTGCATGCTCTGCAATGTAACGATATTCAATGGCTCTGCGGAATAAATGCGTAAACCTTGTTCCGTTTGTTGCAGTGACACTGCCACCAGCCACTCTTTACCCTGACAAGGGTGATCAAACAGCAGATCTGCGCGCTGACCATTCGCCAGTTGATAACGTAATTCACTACTGTTTTTCGCGATACGATCCGGCCATGCCAGCGCACACAGCAGATCAATCTGCGCCACAGAACAAGACGGCAAAACACCTTGGCCGTTTAACCGTTGCCACCAACGTTGTGCCGCCGGGCGCAAGCTGTGACTTAAGCGCTGAAGCTGCACAGAGACAGGCTCATTGCCCAACACGCGCTCTTCTTGTAACGCCACCAGATAACAGGCAGCAGCCAGCAGATCTGCATAACCTTGCTGTTCCAGCGCCTGTGCCCCTAATAACAAATGCCCCAAGCGTGGTTCACAAGGTAAGGCTGCAAGCTGATGGCCTTTATCAGTTAATTTATGCTGCGCATCAAAGACCTCCAACCATTGCAACAACTGACGGCCTGCCGCCAAGGCCGCAGCTGGTGGTGGATCTAACAACGGTAATTGTTCCGGCGTACTGCCCCAAAGAGCAGCTTCCAATAGCAACGAGGATAAATCACTGTACAGGATCTCTGCCGGAGCCTGTTCTTCCAAGCGTTCCTGCGTTTCCTGGCTCCACAACCGATAACAAACACCGGGGCCTAAACGACCGGCACGCCCCGCACGTTGTGTCGCCGACGCTTTGGCGATCTGTTTGGTCTCTAGTCGCGTCACACCACTTTTTAAATCGAAACTGCTGCGTCGTTCCAGACCGCTATCAATCACGACCTGAATACCTTCTATAGTCAGCGACGTTTCCGCTACATTAGTCGCCAGCACGATTTTGCGTTGCCCGGCTGCACAAGGCAAAATCGCCCGCTGTTGTTCAGCAAACGGTAATCGACCGTGTAAACGTAACACGGCAATAGTGTCGGGTAAGCGTGGCTGCAGCCATTCTGCCAAACGATCAATTTCACCGGCTCCGGGCAGAAACACTAACAAGCTGCCTTGCTCATTTGAAATCGCATCAACAATCACCGAACCCCATTGTGGCGCTAACGGTTGCAGCCGGTTTACCGGCTGATAATGATAAGTGATCGGATAGCTGCGACCGGGGCAATTCAGCACTGCAGCATCGGGTAAAAGTTGTGGTAGGGGTAAACCATCGAGAGTGGCTGACATCACCAGCAATGTCAGATCGGGCCGTAATGCTGCCTGACTTTCTAACGCAAACGCCAGTGCCGTATCTGCTTGCAAACTGCGTTCATGGAATTCATCAAAAATCAGCAAATCAACGCCACTCAGCTCCGGATCTTGCTGCAGCATGCGCGTCAAAATGCCTTCGGTGACAATTTCCAGCCGCGTCGCTTTACTGGTTTTCTGCTCACCACGCACGCGATAACCCACTTGCTGCCCGACCGGTTCACCAAGTTGCTGTGCCAGATAGAGTGCAATATTCCGTGCCGCCAAGCGGCGAGGTTCGAGCATGATAATACGGCCACTACCCGCCAATTGTTGTAACAAGAACAATGGCACTACCGTCGACTTACCCGCCCCCGGCGATGCCTGCAGGATCACCTGATTGTGCGAATGACACGCCTGCGCAAGTTGCGGCAACAGATCGTGGATGGGTAACTGCGACAAAATAGTTCTCCGTAATAATTCCTCGGTAAATGGCATCGAGGTTATGCTCGCCGGCATTGTGCCAAAGCTCTCATGACATTGAAACGCGCAAACCAATCGAGTAGGAGGCGGGATCACTCCCGCCGTCCTCTCACACCACCGTACGTGC